>JAFWXT010000011.1 GCA_017522945.1 Clostridia bacterium | reverse complement strand
TCTAAAAAAGACCTTGCAGAAAAAGCGGGGTTAAGTGCTTATACGGTCACCAAGATGAATAAAGGTGAAATTGTTAAATCAGATACGTTAGCAAAAATATGTAAAGTATTGAATTGCACTTTTGACGATATTATGGAAATAGTGGACTAGAGGAGAACGGAAATGGCAGACTTAAGGAAAGAACAAGAAAGAGAAGAATTACATAAAGCGATATGGAAGATTGCAGATGATTTGCGTGGTAGCGTAGATGGTTGGGATTTTAAGCAATATGTTTTAGGTATAATGTTTTATCGCTATATTTCTGAAAACATTACGAACTATATTAACGCAGATGAACATGCGGCAGGTAATGTTGATTTTAACTATGCTGATATGTCTGATGAAGAAGCAAATCAAGCTCGTGAAGATATGATTAACACTAAAGGCTTTTTCATTTTGCCGAGCCAACTTTTTGCAAATGTTCGTAAGAATGCTTCTAATGACGAAAATCTTAATGAAACTTTAGAAAAGGTTTTTAATTCTATAGAAACTTCTGCGCAAGGAACGGTTAGTGAAGATGACTTTAAGGGATTGTTTGACGATATAGACGTAAACAGTAATAAGTTAGGTTCTACCGTTGCGAAAAGAAACGAAACGTTAGTTAAATTACTTGATGGTATTGGTGATATGAAGTTGGGTAACTTTAAGGATAATACCATTGATGCTTTCGGTGATGCTTATGAATTTTTAATGGGTATGTATGCTTCTAATGCAGGTAAAAGCGGTGGTGAATATTTTACACCACAAGAAGTATCGGAACTATTAACAAAACTTACCGTTGTAGGTAAAACACAAGTAAACAAGGTTTACGATCCGGCTTGTGGCTCTGGCTCGTTGCTTTTGAAGTTTGCTAAAATTTTAGGCAAAAATAATGTTAGACAAGGTTTTTACGGACAAGAAAAGAATTTAACTACTTATAACCTTTGTCGTATAAATATGTTTTTGCACGACGTGGATTTTGATAAGTTTAATATTGCTTGTGAGGACACTCTTATTGAACCACAACATTGGGATGAAGAACCGTTTGAAGCAATAGTTTCTAACCCACCTTATTCAATACCGTGGGCAGGCGATTCAAATCCTTTGCTTATTAACGATACTCGTTTTGCTCCAGCAGGTGTATTAGCTCCTAAATCTAAAGCAGATATGGCGTTTATTATGCACAGTCTTTCTTGGCTTTCAACAAATGGTGTTGCAGCTATAGTTTGCTTTCCGGGAATTTTCTATCGTAACGGAGCAGAACAAAAGATACGTAAGTATTTAATTGACAACAACTTTATAGATTGTATCATTCAATTACCAGATAATCTTTTCTTTGGAACAAGTATTGCAACTTGCATTATGGTCTTAAAAAAGTCAAAGAGTGATAACGCAACATTGTTTATAGATGCTACAACAGAGTGCGAAAAAGTTACGAATAATAATAAACTTCGTGATAACCATATTGATAATATCTTAAAAATGTTTACCGAAAGAACGGATATTGATTATAAAGTTAAGTTAGTTCCTAATGCCGATATTGCAGATAATGATTACAATTTGTCGGTTAGCACTTACGTTGAAAAAGAAGATACTAAACCTAAAGTAGATATTGTTGCTCTTAATAAAGAAATTGCAGAGATAGTTGCTAGGGAAAATGTTTTAAGAGCAGAAATTGATAAAATAATTGCTGAAATTGAAGGTTAATTATGATAGAAGTAGAAAAAATAATTAAAGATTTATGTCCTAATGGAGTTCCATATAAAACAATGGCTGAATTGGGTGAGTTTTATGGTGGCTTAACAGGAAAAAGTAAGGAAGATTTTAAGGATGGTAATGCAAAATTTATTACATATGTAAATGTCTTTAATAATATTTCCTTAAAATTAGACGTTGAAGAAAAAGTTAAAATTACCGAAGGGGAAAGACAAAACACAATAGAATATGGAGATGTAATTTTTACAGGCTCTTCGGAAACTCCTAATGAATGTGGTATGTCGTCTGTTTTGACAGTAAAAACTGATGAAAAGTTATATTTGAATAGTTTTTGTTTTGGCTTTAGATTGTTTGATAAGGAATTGCTATTGCCAGACTTTATGAAATATTTATTTAGAAGTGCTGAAATGAGAAAAGCAATAACGAAGACTGCAAGCGGGGTTACTCGTTTTAACGTTTCAAAGTCAAAAATGGCAAAGATTCTAGTTCCGTTGCCACCTCTGGTGGCACAACGTGAAATTGTCCACGTGTTGGATAAGTTCACGTTGTTATCACAAGAGCTTGCAGCCGAGCTTGCAGCCGAGCTTGCAGCTCGGAAGGCGCAATATGAATTTTACCGTGATAAACTCTTAACATTCGACGATATTGCTGGGGGGGGGTACAACTTAAGTGACCTGATAAAAACCGTTGAATTAGGCAATATAGCCGAGATATCGGTAGGAACAAAGCCTGAAGAGATATTAGAAGAAGCAAGCGATTATGAGTATATAAATGCGGGCACAACTAATTCGGGTTATGTTAGAACCTTTAATTGTTTAGGCGATACGGTTACCACGCCATCAAGAGGACAAGGCGGAATAGGTTTTGTAGGATATCAAAAACAAAATTTTTGGTTAGGACCTTTGTGTTATAAGATAAGAACTAATACGACGGAAGTTTTAACGAAGTATATTTTTCATTATTTACAAAATAATACTAATTTAATTTTGTCATTGAAAAAAGAGGGTGGAGTTCCTGCTGTAAATCGTGTAGATTTAATCAAAATACCTTTTGTTTATCCACCGTTATCAATTCAAGAACGCATAGTTGAAGTGTTAGATAATTTTGATGCGATATGTTCGGACTTAAAAATTGGGCTTCCTGCTGAAATAGAAAAACGTCAACAACAATATGAGTATTACCGTGATAAATT
>JAFWXT010000096.1 GCA_017522945.1 Clostridia bacterium | reverse complement strand
CACTATTTTAAGAAATTGTTACAAAAACGCACAAATGGCTATTCTTTCACTCGATGAAGTTATCGAAATAGCAAACGGTAGTTTGAAGCAGGATTTAATAAGTCAGCGCTCGGGCTACGACAAACTTATGACTAAAATGAGCGATATTGCTCACGCCCTAAACATTGAGCTTCCTACGGTAAACGAGTTTCAAAAGGGAATGCTTACGGCTTCAATCAATATTAAAACTATTGCCGACGATTCAAACTCGCACGTTGCCGAAATGACGTTAAAAGGCACGATTATGGGATTAACCGAATTGATTCGCGATATATCTGATTATAGCCATATTTTAAAACCCGAAGTTCTTACTTGTCTTGAAGAAGTAAAGGATTTTGAAGAAAAATGTGAAGCTGAACTTAAAAAGCATTTATAAGCGCTAATTCTTCAATCAAAAACACACTACGATAAAACCGCAGTGTGTTTTTTGCTGTTTAATTTTAAATTACTTCGCTCAATTTTTCAAAGATATAACTAAACGGCTTATTAACTCTTATATTTTTACCACTATATGAAACAAAACTTTCAACTTCGCTTACATAAGGTTCAACGCTTAAGTTATTCGTTCTATTTAAATAATCGATATACGCATCAACGTAATTAATTACCCCATTAAATCCTGAGTCAAAAATTGTTCCGTGCGATGAATGATATCCGTCGCGAGTATTTACAACAAACTCTCTAATGCTCTTAGCAACGTTTTTAGCCACTTCCCTTGCACCACTTTCGCCAACTAAAATATTATCTTGTAAACTATCAAGAACCTCTTCGTAATTTTGCGCTAGCGTAGCATCAAAGTTTTGAGTGTTATCGGTGATTTTATCCGCAGCAGAAATCGCTTGGAATAATTCATCAAACGCACTTGCTAAATCATCGTAACCATAAATATATACACTACCCGTTTTACCGCAAACTACAACTTGTTCCTTAACGCTATCGTAGTTTGATTTAACGATAGAAATAATTTCGCCGTAACTTGCTTGGTTTTCTTGCTCGTAGCGTTCAAAAACCTTATCCATTGCAGTAATACCTATATCACCGCATAAAACAGAGGGAGCAATTTGATCAAGTTTTTTACCAAGCGATAACTCGTTACCATCTGCCCATTCGTAAACTTGATTGATATTTTGAATATCGATATCCTTTTGTGCAATTTCTAAAAGAATTTGTAAATATCCAAACTCTTGTTCGTAAGAGAAATCTTCATCTAATCTATCCTTAATAGTCGCAATTGCACCATCAAAGTCACCACCTAACGAAATATAATCGGCATTATCTAAAGTAGTTGAAATAAAGTTATTGATAAACGCTTTATTTATAAGAACTGAGTTTTCATCTACAATATCGTCAATTATTGCGCCAACTTCTTCACCTTTAGTTGAAAAATCAAATTCTTCGCCCTTAAACGCATCGTTTAGAGACATAAGTTTTTCAACAACTCTCAATTCTTTTTCAAACGATAAGCTATCGTCTTCAATGGCGCTTACAACCGACTCAACAATTTGATCCGTCGCTCCTTCAAGTTCTAAAGAATCAACCGCAGTTTTTGCAAGTTCTGCAAATAAATATCCCACAGTAGTTTTAGAGATATAACCGCTTTCTAAAACGTCGTCGATATCAGCGCCTAATCCTTCAAAATCAAAGCTTTCAAAGTTTTCTTCCGTTAAGCCGTTAACATTTTGCACGATGCTTAAAGTAGCACTCAAAAACTGCTTAAATTCTTGAGTATTAGTTTCATTAGTACTTCCAAGACTGTGCATTAAATCGGTTACTAAAGCAAGAACTATACCGCCTTCATCTGCGCTACTTGCAATTTTTTGAATAACTGGCTCGGCGCTATCAATACCAATCTTTAGCAGTTTACTGTTTAAAATTATACTTAAAGCGTCTGCATATTCATCAACGTTAATTTGAGCGTCTGGGTTTTTAAGTTGTTCTAAATCCAAACGTTCTAATGCGCCTAAAAATTCGCCAAAAACTTCACTTTCTTCAGTTAAAGAAATTTTAGTACCCTTAATAGTAGTTGAAGTAGCTCCGTCAAACACCCCTAACTGTAAATCATAAATGCCCGTGATTTTAAATAGGCGAATTAAAGCAGTGTTTTCATATTCTTCGGCAAAATTATAAACCACTTCTGTGGACTCGCCCGCCATTTTGTCACCCATATTTTTTGGAAGATTAGTTAAAACGTTACAATATCCCGTAATTGGTGTTAAAAGTATTACGAAAGTTAAAATTCCGCTTATGGCATTCATTACTAACCCAAGTGGGCGAAGCGGAGTTTTACTCCATTTTTTAACGCGCAAAATCGCACATAAAATAGGATTTAAAATGGCTGTGATTATCTTTAAAATTAAATAAGTTACCAAAAATACAAAACCGCCAACTAACATATTCACAGTTTTTGTAGCAAAATCTAACACTCCAATAGTTTCTTCGGGTGTTAATTGTAATTCTTTTTGAGCAGTTATCGTAAAAAAGTCGGTAACGTATTTTACGGGCTCACCATCCACGTCAAATTTAAATTGCGAAATATCAAGTGTTGTAATTAGGTTTGATAGTGAAGAAGTTAATGCAACCGCCACCAAAACAGATATTAACGTCCACGCGATTTTTATCCACGATTTGTGAAAGCCACGCAATAAACCAGTCATTGCACAACAAAAAACGAAAGATAAAAATATTGCCATTAAATTAACAGACATACTCATAAAAATTCCATCTCCTTATTCCTTACTTAAGATTGATTGCCAATCCACACACTTTTTATACGTGCGACAATATAAAATCACTAACGCGGTTAGGTATGCAAAATATACAATATGCACAACTACCCACTTTTGTAATCAAAGTGGGTATTTTTAAAGCAATATATAAAATTGACTACCCCACCGCAACAATTTTAGTATAGTGAAGGTAACTTTTCTGGTTCGGCATATTCTTCACCAAAAAGTTCAACGCTCATAGTTTTAATTCTTTGTTCTTCTAAAGGACGATCAAGCCCGTTAGTTTTAGTAGTTGCAATTTCATCAAGAACGTCAAATCCTTCGGTAAGCATACCGAAAGCAGCATATTGTCCGTCAAGATGAGGAGCGTTTGCGTGCATAATAAAAAATTGTGAGCCTGCACTGTTTGGCGACATAGAACGAGCCATCGATAACACACCGCGAGAGTGTTTTAGTTTGTTTTCAAATCCGTTTGCCGAAAACTCGCCAGCAATTCTATATCCCGGACCACCAGTACCCATTCCCGAAGGGTCACCGCCTTGAATCATAAATTCTTCAATTACACGGTGGAAGATAACGCCGTTGTAAAAACCTGATTTTACAAGCGATATAAAGTTACGAACTGTATTTGGCGCAACTTGTGGGTATAGTTCTAATTTCATAACCTTTCCACTATACATTTGGATAGTTACAACTGGATTTTTCATACGTTTTCTCCTTTTAAACTTAATTTTTATTTCTTGTTTTTGGCGTTTAGTCGGTATAAACTTCAACCGTTACGCCCGATTCATTTAATAACTGCATTGAAAACTCATCGGGATAGCCTTTACGATAAACTATTCTTTTAATGCCCGAATTTATAATCATTTTAGCACATATTACACAAGGTTGATGCGTACAGTAAAGTGTTGCACCTTCAAGCGAAATGCCAAGTTTTGAAGCCTGAGCAATGGCGTTTTGCTCGGCGTGTACGGCAAAACAAAGTTCGTGACGCGTTCCGCTTTCAACGTTAAGTTTTTTTCGTAAACATTCGCCCTTAGCAACGCATGTTTCAATTCCTGCAGGTGCGCCGTTGTAACCCGTTGTTAAAATACGCTTATCTCTAACGATTACTGCACCAACCTGCCTATCTTCTTGAAAACAACTCGACCAAGTAGATACAAGGTCTGCCATTTGCATAAATCTTTTGTCCCATTTGCTCGTACTCATAATTATTCCTACTTTTTTAAGATTAAATCTTGTTTATTTTATATTATCAAATATATATTATCACAATTTGTCACATTTTGCAATAGTTTGAAATATTTTTTATAACCTTTTTATTTTATAAGAAAAAAATTGGAAAAATGTGTCATAATTCTATTGACAAATACATTTTTATGATTATAATTATAGTTAGCAGTCAAGCTGTGTGAGTGCTAAATTATTTTTCATAGCGATGCTTGAAATTTTTATTGGAAATTATTGTATTATAGGAGAAATATAAAATGACGGTTAAACCCTTATTTGACAAAGTAGTAGTAAAATTAACTGAAAAAGAAGAAACTACTAAAAGCGGATTTATTCTTCCATCTGCTTCACAAGAAAAATCACAAACTGCAGTTGTAGTTGCCGTTGGTCCTGGTGGATTAGTTGACGGTAATCAAGTTGAAATGCAAGTTAAGGTTGGCGATAAAGTTCTTTTCGCTAAATATTCTGGAAGTGAATTTAAAATAAACGGCGAAGAGTTCACAATTCTTCGTCAAAGCGATATTTTAGCTATCGTTGAATAATAGGAGGTTTTATTATTATGGCTAAACAAATTAAATATGGTGAAGAAGCAAGAAAGGCGCTTGAAGTTGGCGTTAATACCCTTGCAGATACTGTTAAAATTACTTTAGGGCCTAAAGGTCGTAACGTTGTACTCGATAAAAAATACGGTGCGCCACTTATCACTAACGATGGTGTTACAATCGCAAAGGAAATTGAACTTGAAGATCCATTTGCAAATATGGGCGCGCAACTTGTAAAAGAAGTTTCAACTAAAACTAACGACGTTGCAGGTGACGGAACTACTACTGCAGTAGTTTTAGCTCAAGGTATGATTAGAGAAGGGCTTAAAAACTTAGCCGCTGGCGCAAACCCAGTAGTTTTGAAAAAAGGTATTATGAAAGCGGTTGAAGTTGCCGTGGAACACCTTAAATCAATCACAAAAACGGTTGAAAGCAAAACTGCTATTGCGCAAGTTGCATCTATTTCGGCAGGCGATGATGAAGTTGGAACACTAATTTCCGACGCTATGGAAAAGGTTGGTAAAGATGGGGTTATCACTGTTCAAGAAAGCAAAACTATGAAAACCGAACTTACTACCGTTGAAGGTATGCAATTCGATCGCGGTTATGCTTCTGCTTATATGGTTACTAATACCGATAAAATGGAAGCGGTACTCGATAATCCTTTAGTTTTAATTACGGATAAAAAGATTTCTTCAATTCAAGAAATTTTACCAGTTATCGAACCTATCGCACAAGGCGGTCAAAGACTTTTAATTATTGCAGAAGAAGTTGAAGGTGACGCTCTTGCCGCTTTAGTAGTTAACAAACTTAAAGGCGTTTTAAACTGCGTAGCAGTTAAAGCACCTGGCTTTGGCGACAGAAGAAAAGCTATGCTTGAAGATATTGCCGTTTTAACTGGCGGTACTGTTGTTTCTTCAGACCTTGGCATTGATTTTAAAGACTTTACACCTGATATGTTTGGTCGCGCTACTCAAGTTAAGGTTGATAAAGATAACACAACTATCGTTGGCGGAGCAGGCGACGAAAATGATATTTTAGCAAGAATTAACCAAATTCGCGTTCAAATTGGCGAAACTACTTCAGATTACGATAGAGAAAAACTTCAAGAACGCCTTGCTAAACTTTCGGGCGGTGTTGCAGTTATAAACGTTGGTGCTGCAACCGAAGTTGAAATGAAAGAAAAGAAACTTCGCATTGAAGATGCTTTAGCCGCTACTCGCGCTGCTGTTGAAGAAGGTATCGTTCCAGGTGGTGGAACTGCACTACTTTCAACTATTCCCGCTTTAAAAGCTTTAGTTGGTTCACTTTCAGGCGATGCTAAAACGGGCGCACAAATCGTTTTAAGAGTTGTTGAAGACCCTGTTCGCCAAATCGCTACAAACGCAGGACTTGACGGCTCGGTTATTGTTAATAAAATTTTATCAAGCAAAAAAGCTAATTTTGGTTTCGACGCTTATAATAATAAATTCGTTGATATGGTTGAAGAAGGTATTATTGACCCAACCAAGGTTACAAGATCTGCACTTCAAAACGCAGCATCTATCGCAGCTACACTACTTACTACCGAAAGTATCGTTACCGATATTCCAGAACCACAACCTGCTGCTCCAGCAGGCGCTGGTAATATGGGTGGAATGTACTAAAAATCGCCTTTATTATCCCAGTTTTATTTATAATACAAAAGTGTGGAAAAAATTTAATTCCACACTTTTTTTTATAAATTTATTTACTTTTAAAAATTAGCAAATTATTTTTTTAAAATCACGCGCCGTTTAAAAGCAGCTTAAGATTTATAAAAGCATTTATATGCCCTTAAAAACCTAAAAATTCAACGCCTTTTAATAAAACATCGGATAAAAGCTCGTCGCGTAAGGAATAAAAAACAACCTTACCTTGCCTTCTTGATTTAACTGCGCCTAAATTTTTTAGCAATCTTAATTGATGGCTAACGGTAGTTTGATTTATGTATAAAACGGCGGAAATATCGTTTACGCACATTTCACTTATCGCAAGGGCCGAAATCATTTTTAGCCTTGTGTAATCCGAAAAAATAGTAAAAAAGCCAACTAAATCATTTAAAACTTCATCGTTTGGTAAAAAATCGGTAATCAAAGTTTGTGTTCTTTTGTCAAGCAATAAAACGTTGTTATTCATAATTTCACCTTAAACTAAACTGTTGTAAATTTTTATACAACTTACTTTTTTGTTTAATTTTATCAAACGAATGAACAACTGTCAATTTATACAACCGTATGCTTTTTGACATATTTTGCCAACTTTTGTAATATTATTAATTATAGCGGTAAATTTACGGAGTACGTTATGAATAACAACTTGATCTTTTTAGGCTTATTATTTATTTTAGCTACTAACGGAACTATCAATTCAACCCAAGCGCTACTACTTTTGGCGCTACTTACAACGAGTAACCAAAATAACGGTTGCGACCAAATTGGTGTTCCTTTTGGAAGAGGCACTACAACTACTTGCACGAGTACGCTAAACTAAAATTAAACAAAATTAAAAGCCACGTTAAGCACATATGAAGTGAACCCAAAAGTTTAGACAAAAATTAAATATTAAATCATTTGCGAATGAGCTCGGTATTGTACTGGGCTCATTCCTTTTAGTTTTAGAGATATTCTCTCATTGTTGTAGTAATGTATGTATTCTTTCAACTTCTCAATGAATCCACTAGGGGATTCGAATTT
>JAFWXT010000095.1 GCA_017522945.1 Clostridia bacterium | reverse complement strand
TGAAATAGATACGCCAAACTTAATAGTAACGTAAAGGTCGATATGGATACGGTCGCCTTCCGTTGTTACTTTAACACCATGCGTACCGCCTTTCTTAAATAAACCTGAAAGACTATCGGTAAAACGTTTGTTAACAAGCTCAACAATACCGTAGCATTCTAAAGCGGCGTGCTCAGCAATTCGAGCGATGGCTTCATCAGATATTGAAATTTTACCGTAAATGTTGTTTGTATTAACCGACATAGTTTTACTCCTTAACGCATTTATTATATTTTACACTAAAATTATTTTTTTTGCAACAATTTTTTACTATATTTATATTATTATCATCAACATAACAAAATTTTTAAAAATTTTTTTAAGTATATTGAAAAATTGCTTAAAAATCCTTGATTTTTTTTTTGAATAATGGTATATTATAAAGGCTAATGAAATTTAATGCAGTTACTTACTATTTGGAGGTGTAATATGTCAAGAGTTTGCAGTGTTTGCGGAAAAGGTAAATTATCAGGCAACAAGGTTAGTCACTCTAACCGTAAAACTCCTCGCTTATATAGCGCAAACGTTCAAAAGGTCAAAATTTTAAAAGACGGTGTAATGACCTCTGAATACGTTTGTACTCGTTGCTTAAAGAGCGATAAAGTTACTAGAGTTTAATTTATTTCCCTTTTGGGCTTAAAGAATACCGAGTTATTCGGTATTCTTTTATTTTTGTTTTTTTACAAATCAATTTACCCAATTTGCTATTATCTTTATAACTTAATTATTTTAAGTGCCTTACCATACAAAAAAACCTGATGAAAAGTCATCAGGTTTTACTTTTATGCAGTTTGTTTACGAATCAAATCCGGCTTTTTAGTACCGTTTACAACTTCTTTATCAATAACGATTTTTTCAACAGAATCATCATCGGGAAGTTCATACATTGAATCTAACATAAGCCCTTCAAATATTGTTCTAAGCCCACGAGCGCCCGTTTTTAAAGCAATAGCCTTTCGTGCTATTTCATAATAAGCTTCTTCTTTAACAACAAGTTCGACTTCATCTAACTGAACAAGCTTTTTATATTGCTTAACTATTGCATTTTTAGGCTCAGTCATAATTTTAACCAAAGCTTCTTCATCTAAGGCGTCAAGATTAACAACGATAGGTAATCTGCCCACAAATTCTGGAATTACCCCGTATTTAATCAAATCTTGTGGCTGAACAAACTCTAATGCTTTAGCATCAAGCTTATTTTTTGAAGCAACGTCACCACCAAAGCCTAAACCCGAATTATCCCTACGTTCGTTAACTATTTTATCAAGACCTACGAATGCACCACCGCAAATAAACAAAATATTTGTTGTATCAATTCGTAAAAGTTCTTGTTGAGGGTGTTTTCTACCGCCTTGTGGTGGAACAGAAGCAATCGTGCTTTCAATAATTTTCAAAAGCGCTTGTTGTACACCTTCACCCGAAACGTCACGCGTGATAGAAACGTTTTCGCTTTTTCTTGCGATTTTATCTATTTCATCGATATATATAATACCACGTTGAGCTTTCTCTATATCAAAATTAGCATCTTGAATAAGCTTTAACAAAATATTTTCAACGTCTTCACCAACGTAGCCGGCCTCAGTAAGAGTCGTTGCGTCAGCCACGGCAAAAGGAACGTCTAAAATTTTTGCAAGAGTTCGCGCAAGCAAGGTTTTACCCGAGCCTGTTGGCCCAAGCATTAAAATATTACTCTTATCGATTTCGATTTCATCACTGCCCTTGACCTTTTCGGCAAGATTGATACGCTTATAGTGATTATATACCGCAACAGATAAAACTTTTTTTGCTTTATCCTGACCAACGATATATTTATCAAGTTCCGCCTTAATTTGCGCGGGTTTTTTTAGCTTTACAACGTCAGACTTAAACTTTTTATCATCTTCTTTAATAACGTTTTCGCAAACTTCAACACATTCGTCGCAAATAAATACACCGTTTGGACCTGCTATTAACTTAACTTGAGAATTAACCTTGCCACAAAATGAGCAATGAAATTCTACTGATTTTTGGTCATTATTAATTGCCATTATACCTCGTTATCTTTTATAAAATACAGCGTCAATTAAGCCGTAAGACTTAGCTTCTTCGGCAGACATATAGTTATCCCTATCGGTATCACTTTCAATAACTTCAATAGGATTTCCCGTGTTAGATGAAAGGATTGAATTTAGCTTATGTTTAATCTTTAAAATTTGGCGAGCTTGAATTTGAATATCACTCGCTTGACCCTTAGCTCCGCCAAGTGGTTGGTGAATCATAATTTCGGCGTTAGGTAAAGCAAATCGTTTACCTTTCGTACCACTTGAAAGTAAAAACGCGCCCATGCTTGCAGCAAGACCAATACAAATAGTTGAAACGTCACACTTGATATAATTCATAGTGTCGTAAATTGCAAGTCCTGCCGAAACGCTTCCACCCGGGCTATTGATATAAAGACTTATATCCTTATCGGGATCGCGCGATTCAAGATAGATAAGTTGCGCAACAACTGTGTTTGCAACCGCATCGTCAATTTCGCCGGTAATAAAAATTATTCTATTTTCAAGCAATCTCGAATAAATGTCGTAAGATCTTTCGCCTCTATTCGTTTGCTCAACAACCATTGGAACTAAAGCCATTATATGCACCTATTAGCCTATTTTATTATTATTGATTAAGAATGCGAACAATTTGTCGATTATAATTGAATTTTTGATATAATCGTATTGTTGAGCAGGCATACCTGCTTTATATTCTTCAAAAGATTTTTCAACCGATTCAGCTTGTTCTTTTATTTTTGCATCAACTTCTTCATCTGAAGCAGTAATATTTTCACTTGCAATGATTTGTTCAACTACTAATTGAGATTTTACTCTTGACTTTGCAGGTTCAACAAGACCTTTTCTGTAGTCTTCCATAGTTTGACCTGTATATTTTAAGTAGTCGGCAAGTTTAAGGTTTTGATACATTAATCTGTATTCCATATCTTGAACTAAAGAATCAACTGCCTTTTCAACCATACAATCTGGAATTGTAACATCAGAAGAATCAGTAATAAGCTTCATTAACTTGTCTTCGATTTCACGTTTAGCTTTTTCTTCGTTAGCCTTTTGAAGTCTTTCAGTAACTTTTGCCTTGTAAGCTTCTAAAGATTCCTCACCAACTGAATCTTTGATAAATTCATCGTTAACTTCAGGTAATTCTTTAACTTTAATACCGTGAAGTTTAATAGCAAATACGCTATCTTTACCAGCAAGTTGTTCTGCAGCGTAATCTTCTGGGAACTTTACGTTAATATCTCTTTCGCTACCGATTTCCATACCTATAATTTGATCTTCAAATCCAGGAATGAAAGAATTTGAGCCAATTGTTAAAGAATAGTGTTCTACACTACCACCTTCAAATTTAACGCCGTCAACCGAGCCAGAAAAATCGATATCGCAAATATCACCGCTTTGAACTGGTCTGTCAGTAACTTCAACTTCGCGTGAATTTCTTTCACGTAGTTTAGAAATTTCATTTTCAACGTCAGCTTCACTAACATTATACTCAACTTTTTCAACCTTTATACCCGTATATTTACCTAAAGTTACAACAGGCTTTAATGGTGCTAATGCAGTGATAGTGATACCACCGTCGTCATTTAGTTTGATATCTTCAATTGAAGGACCGTCAACTAAAACGTATTCGCTTTCCTTGTCCATAATATCGAAATAATATTGACCAAAAGCAAAATTGATAGCATCTTCAAAAAATACTTGTTCACCGTAAGTTTTAACTAAATAGTTATAAGGTACATGACCTTTACGGAAACCAGGTGCAGTATATTTTGATTTGTTTTTGTTGTAAGCTTGCATATTGGCGTTATGCCATTCTTCTTTTGTTAATTCAAACGTAGTTCTTGCTTCGTTATTTTGTGTTTTTTCTACTGTGTAGTTCATAGTGTACTCCTAAGTTTTTTTAACCTTACACATTTTACCAAATTTAAAAACAATTGTAAAGTTTATTGCGCCATAATTTTCACATTTTAATAAAAATATGCTTAATTTATTGACAAAATTGGCAAAATTTAATATATTACTAATATAAAAAAAACAAAAAGTTACACATTACGGATTATTTTTTCGATTTAAATGCAATTTTTTGTACATTTAATTACAATATTTGCGAGTATATTATGCCACAAGATGCGATTACACTATCAAAAACGGTTAATGAACTTAATAGCTTTTTTCAAGGCGCAAGAGTAAATAAAATTATGCAACCAACTGCCGACGAGATTATTTTATCCGTTCACGGCAAATACGGCAATGCAAAAATTAGCGTTTGTACTAACGCAGTTGGAACAAGAGTTGGTATAACTAACCAAGAAAAGCGTAACCCTCAAGTACCTACCGGTTTTTGCATGCTACTTAGAAAACATTTGCAAAGCGCAATAATAACTAACATCTGCACGATACCAGGCGAAAGAATAGTTAAATTTACATTCGACGGTAAAAATGATTTTTTAGAAAGCGTTGAAAAACAAATGTATTGCGAAATAATGGGTAAATACTCTAATACCATTTTTTGCGAAAACGAAATTATTTTAGCAACACAAAAAAGTTCTGCACTTGAAATCGGCAAAGAGCGCGCACTTTTAACCGGAGCAAAATACGCACTGCCTAAGTCGCAAGGAAAGCAAGATATTTTTAATAAAACTGAATTTTTTAATACCATAAATAATTTTACTTTTGGCGACTTAAGCGAGTTTATTTTTAATAATTTTCAAGGTGTTTCATTACCAACTGCAAAAGAAATAGTTTATAGGTTTTTTGGCAAAACAATGTTTGATTCACAAATCATAAAAATTGATGATTTCTTTGAATTTATCTTTGATTTTTTAAACAATTACAACGAAAAACCTTGTGTTGTAAAGTGCGAAAAAAAACTGCTTGATTTTTATTTTTGCGACTATAAAACAGTTAGTGGAGAAAAAATATTTTTTAACTGCATAACCGATGCTGAAACCTATTTTTACGACACCAAAGATGAGCAAAGAGCCTTTGACGATTATAAAAACAAATTACTTTCATCAGTTAATTCAAAGTATAAAAAAGAAGTTAAGAAACTTCAAATAATTGCCGATAAAGAACTTGCCTGCGACGGTGCGGACGTCCAACGAAAGTTTGGAGAATTGATTACCGCTAATATTTATAAGATAAACCGTGGCGATAAATTCGTTATTGTTGACGATTATTATAATGAAAATAAGCCCCTTAAAATATCCCTTGACGAGCAATTATCCCCTACAGCAAATGCTCAAAAGTATTTTAAAAAGTATGCTAAACTTAAAAATACACTTAAAGCAATTATTCCGCAAAAAGAACAATGTAAAGCGGAGTGCGAATATCTTAAATCAGTAATTGTTGAACTAAATATAGCTCAAAACATAAATGATTTAGAAGAAATTGAAAGCGAATTATTGCAAAGCGGTTTAATTAAGGGTCAAGAAAATAAAAACAACAATAAGAAAGTTGAAAAAATAAGTTATCGTGAATTTAATTATTTAGGATATAAAATTCTTGCAGGTAAAAATAATTTGCAAAACGACAAACTAACTGGCTCGGCAAAACCTAACGATATGTGGATTCACACAAAAGATTATCATTCGGCGCACGTTATTATTCAATCTTCATCTGCCCACTTACCTAATGAAGTATTACAAATAGCTTGTGAGATCTGTGCCTTTTATAGCGAAGCTAAAAATGGCGATAAAGTTCCTGTAGATTATACACTTAAAAAATACGTTAAAAAACCACCAAAATCAAAATACGGAGCTGTTATTTATACCGATTTTAAAACTGTTTACGTTACCCCAAACTCACATAAAAATTTAGAAATATAATTAAAACGACGAACCAAAACAGGCTCGTCGTTTTTTATATAAATTATTAAAATACTTGATTTAATCAACGATTTTTAATATTTTTATGTTTAACATAAGAAACTAAAAATCAATAACTGCGTTGTTTTTATAGGTTACAAATTTAATATCGTAACCATTATCGTTTATCCAGTTTGACTCCGACGTTATCACAAAATTATCATCATTATCTAAATTGTGAAAAAACACTTCAGCCCCCCCTATCGCATTAACTTTAGTAATATAAATCTTATCGCAATAAGGAAGTAAAGTTTTATAAACGCTTGCTCCACCTATAATAAAAACATCGTCAGCTGGGTAATTTTTAACCTTTGACAAAAGTTCTTCAACAGAATGAACGCAAATACAACCCTCTATCTCAATTTCATTTGGACAAAGCAAAATATTAGTTCGGTTTTTTAATGGCTTTGCATTAGGTAATGACAATAAAGTGTTATACCCCATGCAAACAACCTTTCCCATAGTTGTTTCCTTAAAAAATTTCATATCAAGTGGCAAAGAAAACATTAAATCGTTTTTCTTACCTATGCCCCACTCTTTATCGGCGTGTAAAATCGCAATCATACTGCAACCTCCAACTTGGTGTCAAGCGGAGTTGACTTATAATCAACCAACTCAAAATCTTCAACCGTAAAATCATAAAAATTCTTTACGTTTGGATTAATTTTTAAAATAGGCGCATCGTATTGTGGATTTTCGAACATTTTTTTAAGAGTTGGTATATGTCTATCGTAAATATGAGCATCGGCAATTACGTGAATCAATTCCCCAACCTGTAAATTTGAAACTTGAGCAAGCATCATTAAAAGAACCGCGTATTGACAAACGTTCCAGTTATTAGCAACAACCATATCGTTAGAACGTTGATTAAGTATTCCGTTAAGCTTGCCGTTTTCAACATTAAAAGTCATCGAATAAGCGCATGGATATAGATGCATTTCGTGAAGGTCGGCAAAATTATAAATATTAGTCATTATCCTGCGAGAATTTGGGTTGTTTTTTAAATCGAAAAGAACGCGATCAACTTGATCAAATTCTCCTTCAGGATATTTATTTTTAACTGAAAGCTGATAGCCGTAAGCTTTACCAATTGAGCCTGTTTCATCCGCCCAACTATCCCAAATATGACTTTTCAAATCGTTAACGTTATTAGACTTTTTTTGCCAAATCCACAATATTTCATCAATAGCAGACTTAAAAAAGGTTTTTCGTATAGTTAGAATGGGAAATTCCTTTTGCAAATCGTATCTATTAACAATACCAAACTTTTTAACTGTATGTGCCGGAGTTCCGTCGTGCCATTTAGGTCGAACGTTAAATTCAGTATCCCAAGCCCCGTTTGTTAAAATCTCATTACAATTATCTATAAAAATTTTATCTGCTAAACTCATTAATTTTAATCCTTTCTTATATCTTTCGTACCATCAAGTTTTTGGCTATTAAGCCAAATTTTCATTATCAATTTATGTGGCAATATTTTAGTTGTAATCCATTGTAGCTTAGCCATCTTACCATATATAGACATATCTTTATTTTTATATAAATCTTTAATAGCCTTTTTAATAATTTTGTCGGGCGTATATAAAGCGTTGTAACTAATTACAACTGGCTTTTTATCTTTATCAATAGCCCTATCAAAAAATTCAGTTTTTACCCATAGCGGACAAACTGCCAAAACTTTAATTTTACGATAAGCAAGTTCGCGGTTTAAAGCTCTTGAATAACTTAAAGTAAACGCCTTGGTTGCCCCATAAACGTTTATATATGGTACAGGCTGGAATGATGAAAAAGATGCAAAATTTACGATTTTTGCACCTTCAGTCATAAAAGGTAAGGTTAAATTTGTTATTAAAACGGTTGATTTACAATTTAAATCAATCATATTTAAATAAACGTTAGTTTCAACGTTTTCGTAATGATCAAATTTACCAAAACCCGCGCAATTAACTAAAATTTTTACGTTGGGCTTTTCTTCGCTAAGTTTATTTTCGTATAACTTAATCTCATCATAATTTGAAAGGTCAAGAGCAATAGGAACAATCTTTGCGTCAGTTAAACCCTGTAATTCAATGAGTTTATCAAGCCTACGCGCAATAACCCAAATTTCATCAACTTTTTCTTTCTTATCAATTTGTAAAACAAATTCTTTACCGAGCCCACTACTTGCGCCCGTAACTACAATAATATCTTTCATTTAAACCTTATTAATTAATTTTAGTTAGTTTTTCACCTTGCAAAAAGTCTGGGATTTCTTCATCTGAAATATCACCAAGTTCGAAATCTTCGCTTTCAGTTTGTTCAAAAGTGTCATTTGGTTGTTCATCAACAACGTTTAAGGAAAGTTGGGCGCTATTATCGACATACTCAGGATCTTTAGTTTCGTCGTATTCGTCTTTTCTAAACAAATAACTATCCTTATTTGAACTAGCAATAGCTGAAAGTAGCTTATCGTAATCAGGAAGAGCATCGAGTGAAGGTATTTGAAATCTTTTTAAAAATCCATCTGTTGTGCCAAACAAAACGGGGCGACCGATAGCATCTTTTCTACCAACTACTTCAATAACTCCAAGTTTTAATAGGTTTTGTATTGCATATTCGCTATCAACGCCACGAATTTCTTCTAAATCCAAACGAGTAACAGGTTGCTTGTAGGCAATAATTGCAGCAACTTCAAGCATACTTTTTGAAAGCTCGCGCTCACGAATGGGATTTAAAACAACAGCAACGTCTTCTGCATATTTAGGATTTGAGCAAAATTGTAGCTTTTTATTAAAAACTAATAGATTTATACCACTATTTTCGTTATATTTTTCTTGCAATTTTTTTGCAGCATCTAAAACTTGTTTTTCGCTAACTTCTAATTTATCAGCAATATCTTTAACTGCAATTTGATTGCCGGAAACAAACACTATAGACTCAATTATATTCGCTAAGGTCTCCAAAGTCGCCAATGTCTTCACCTCCAATTTCTTCATTTAGTAAAACGGTTATATCGTCAAAAACTTGCTTTTGTTCAACTTTAATAACCTGTCTTTTTAAAAGTTCAAGCATAGCTTGAAACGTAGTAATAATTTCACTTTTTGATGCTGTTGACTTAAAAAGCTCAAAAAATGAACATTCTTTTACTTCAAGCATACGCTCCCTAATAAACTGCATTTTTTCGGGAACTGTAAATATTTCTTTGGGAATTTCCTTTTTTTGATGAATTTTGCGTTCAAGTTCAACCCTTGAAAGTAAATCCGAAAAGGCTTTAATTAGCCCATCAAAGTTAAAATCTTTATATACAATACGGTAATCGTTTGCAGTAGGCTCTGGATTTTTATAATATCTATCAACGTTTTCAAGTTCTTTTAGCTTAACGCTCATATCTTTAAAAAGTTGAAGTTCTTGAAGCCTACGAATAATAGTAGAGCCCGTGTCTTCTTCTGGTAAAAGCTCGTCGATTTTAGGAAGCAACGCCTTTGATTTTTCGTACAACAAAGTTGCGGCAACCCCTAGATACTCACCTGCAATTTCAATATCTAAAGTATCAAGGTCGTCCAAATAACTCATAAATTGCTCGGTTACTTCAGATATAAAGATATCTTTAATATCAATTTGCGCCTTTTTTACTAAATGAAGCAACAAATCCAAAGGACCGTTAAAATCAGCAATTTTTGTATCGTAATCAAATATTGATTCGAAATTTTTAACGTTGTAATTACCTTCCATAAAATTAACCAACTAAACCAAAAATAAAATTCCAAAATGCAGTAATAGGAAATCCTATTACGTCAACTGCAAAATTCATAAGATGCCCAAAAATATCTAAAAATGCTAAATTTTGATTTCTTGACGCAAAATTACTTAAAATAATTAAGCCAAACAAAACCAAATTGCCTTTAGTTCTCAAAAATTCGTAAACATTGCCACGTTTTTTTGCAAAAGTATCAACCAACCTAAATCCGTCAAGCGGATAAACAGGGATTAAATTAAATACCGCAAAGGATAAATCAAACATAAAACCAAAATAAAATATATAAATAATTAAACGCGCTAAGTAATTAGCAAACGGTAAATACGTCACAGCTAATATATATAAAGGATAGAATACAAACGCCAAAATATAGTTTGTTAAAACCCCTGCAACCGAAACCCAAAAACAACCCTTTTTAAAGTTTTTAAAATTATATGGGTTAACGGGAACTGGTTTTGCCCAACCAAAACCCGCAATCAAAAAGCAAACTAACCCCAACGGGTCAAAATGTTTTACGGGATTTAAAGTATATCTACCCGATAATTTTGCAGTATAATCACCATTTTTATATGCCGCGAAGGCGTGAGCAAACTCATGCATAGGCAATATAAACAATAACACTGCAAAACGCGCTAAATAAATTACAATTTCATTTAAATCCATTTTTAATCAAATAATCCTTCAATAAAAGATTGTGCATCAAATGGCTCGATATCCTCAATACCTTCGCCGGTGCCAACGTATGCAACAGGGACGTTATATTCACTACATAAAGAAATTACAAAACCACCCTTTGCAGTTCCGTCAAGTTTGGTAAGAATAATTCCGTCAATTCCTACAGCATCGTCAAAAGCTGAAACTTGTGAAAGTGCGTTTTGCCCAGTTGTAGCATCTAAAACAATAAATTTATAAAAATTAGCGTTTGGATATTCCCTTTCGGCTACCCTTGCAATTTTCTTTAATTCTTCCATTAAATTTGACTTAACGTGCAATCTACCTGCTGTATCAACGATTAAAACGTCATTATTTTTAGATTTCATTGAAGAAACAGCATCGAAAACAACGGCAGAAGGGTCGCTACCTTCACCGTGTAAAATAATACGAACGCCTGCTCTTTCAGCCCAAACGTTTAATTGTTCGCCTGCAGCAGCGCGGAAAGTGTCACCCGCAGCAAGAACTACGCTTTTGCCTTCGCGCTTAAAATAATTAGCAAGTTTACCGATAGAAGTTGTTTTGCCAACGCCATTAACGCCAATTATAGTAATTACGGCAGGATATTCAATTTCAAATTCGCCGGCTTCCTCAAGCTTTTCAATAAGAATTTCTTTTAAATTATTGATAACAAAATCTTTATCCGAAACCTTTTCTTCTATCATTCTATCGCGCAAATTTTCAACTATATCGTCGGCAGTTGAATAAGAAACGTCAGATGATATAAGAATATCGGTTAAATCTTCATAAAAATCTTCGCCAATTTTATCTCTTGCAAAAAGAGCAGTAAGCTTTTTTGAAAAAGCATCCTTTGTTTTTTTAAGCGCGCTAAAAATTTTATTAAAAAATCCCATAAAGCTCCTTTTTAATCTGCCATATCGCTATTAACGTCTGAAAGTTTTACAGATACAATCTTTGATACACCCTTTTCTTCCATCGTAATACCGAATAAAGTATCTGCATTTTCCATAGTAACTTTTTTGTGCGTAATAATAACGAACTGAGTTTCTTGAGCAAAAGCTCTTAAGTAATTAGCAACTCTTTCAACGTTTGCATCGTCTAAAGGTGCTTCAATTTCGTCAAGTACGCAGAATGGCATTGGTCTTAACCTTAAAATAGCAAATAGAATTGCCGTTGCAGTTAAAGCCTGCTCGCCACCTGAAAGAAGCGAAATTTTAGTAAGTTTCTTTCCTGGTGGTTCGGCAACGATTTCAATGCCTGCATCAAGCGGATCTTGCCCTTCAACGCTTTCTTCAAGAACTAAGTCTGCGCTACCACCACCAAATAATTCCTTAAATATGCGCTTGAAATTAACTCTAATTTTTTCAAATCCGTCGTTAAAAATAGCAAGCATTTCATCAGTAATTGACTTAATTACCGACTTTAAGTCTGCTTCTGCAGCTTCTAAATCATTACGTTGACGGTTATATTCTTCATATCTTTCTTTTAAGTCGTTAAAATCTTCAATTGCAGTTGGATTGATTACGCCAAGAGTTGAGATTCTACGCTTAATTCTATGCATTTCTTGTGAAGAAAGAGCTATGTTATACTCTGCATCACGAAGTGGAACACAAGTATCGTAAGTTAAGTTATACTCTTCTTCGATATGCTTTTGCATATAGTCAAGGTCGCTATCAATCTTTGCAAGAGCAATTTTCTCTTCCATAACGCGACTAGCGATACGATTTAATTCAGAAGTAAGCGACTGTTTTCTTAAGTCTTCTTGGGCAATAAGCTCGCTTAATTCACGTTTTCTTGCCTTTAAGGCATCAAGTTCTTCACGCTTTTTATTAAGCCCTGTTTGTTCTTCAGTACTTAAAGCAATCTTTTCAATTTCACGCCTATTTTGTTCAATAATATCAAGATTAGCTTGAATATTCTACTTACTTTTTTCAATTATAGCAAGAGCGTCGTTTTTATCGTTTTGTAAACGCACAATCTCCTCTTTCGCGCTTGAAACTTCGCTATTTAAAGCCGAAAGTGATCTTTGAAGAGCAACGTTTTCATCAATTAGGCGTTCACGTTCCTTTTTAAGCTCGTCGTATGCAGATTGATGGCGAATTGCATCTGAAGAAGCATTTGCTCTTGCTTCGCTTAATTTTTCGTTATTTTCTTCAATATCAGTGTATTGACGATTAATTTCATCTAAACGATCGCAAATTTGTTTAAATGCACCTTCGTTTGCCTTTAATTCAACACCAACTTCAGCAAAAGATTTATCAAGTGAAATAAGTTTTTCTCGAAGCGATGCAAGGTTTTGTTTACTTTCAACCAAAGCTTCTTCTTTCGCCTGCAAATCGGCAACCATTTCATTAACTTGAGCAAGCGATTGTTCTTTATTAGCAGTAAGATTGTTTAGTTCTTTATTTTTTGCTTCGAGCTCTTCACTAATTTGTTGTAAAATTCTATCGGTTGCAAGTAAATTTGCGCTTGTTGAACGCTTAGAACCACCGGTCATTGAGCCTGAGGTGTTAAGTAAATCACCGTCTAAGGTAACAATTCTAAATGCGAAACGATACTTTTTAGCTATTACAACAGCGTTTTCAATATTATCACAAATTAAAGTATTACCTAATAAATAGCGAACTACGTTATCAAAATATTTATCATACTTTACAACGTCGGTAGCTATACCAAGCGCACCCTTTTCGCGAGAAGCGCGTAGTAAATCATCACTTGACGAGCGAGCCTTCATAGAAGATACTGGAAGGAATGTTACTCGCCCACCGCCATTTTTCTTTAAGTATTCAATTAGGTATTGAGCATCGTTAGGGTTATCGGTAATGACGTTACTTGCCGAGCCACCTAATAATATTTCAACTGCCGTTTCATATTTTGAATCGGTTTTAATAACGTTAGCAACTAAACCCTTTACCTTATCGCCTAAAGCAGGATTATTCTTTGACGCTAACATTAAATTTTTAACAGAGTCGGGATATCCGCTGAATGATTCTTTTAATCCGCTATAAACATTTTTACGAGCAGTAAGAGATGATATATCCGAGTTTAAAGTGTAAATTTTATTCGTAATCCCGGCAATAAAATCATTCGTTGAACGAATTGCATTTTCTTCGTCTTCAATAGCCTCTTTTAATTTAGATATATCTTTTATAGTTTTTTCGATAGAAAGCTCACAAATTTGTTTTTCATTGCCGATATTAGCGTGCTTAGCCGTAAGAGTTGTCATTTTTTCAATCATTTCTTTTTGTTGAGAAGAAATAACGCTCTTTTCACCCTCTAACGCACCGATGTTCATCTTTATGTCAGCAAGAGATTCAACCGATTTTAACACTTTATTTTGAGCATCCTGTGTTGCGCTTTCACCAGCTGAAAGCTTTGACATAACGTCACTTAGTTCAGTAGAAATACCCGATATTCGTTTATTTATCTTTTCTAAGTCGCCGTTTGAATCATTTATATATTGATTTTTAGCTTCAATTGCCTTATCAATAAATAATATTTTTTCGTTCTTTTCGCTAATTTCATTCTTTAAACGGTTATTTTCATCTTGTAAAAAGTTTATACGTTGATTAAATAGCGAAGTAAAACCCGATTGTTTTTCAATACCAACGCTTAAATTAAGAATATTTTCGTTTAAATCACTAATTTTCTTGTCGGCATCTAAAGTTTCCTGTTGATAACTTAAATATTTTGCTTGAGCTCGGTTATAATCACCGTTTTTAACCTGTTGTTCTTCTTCAAGCCCATTTATACGGTTGTTGATTTTTTGTTTTTCAAGATGTGAATTATCCGCCTTATAAAGATAAGTATTGATTTCATGATACTTATACTCTTCAGAAAGTTGTAAAAATTCACGCGTTTTTTCAGCTTTTGCTTCTAAAGGCCCTAAATCTTTTTCAAGCTCGCTCGTTATATCGATAATTCTTATAATATTTTCGCGTGTTTTTTCAAGCTTACGTTCGTTATCAATCTTTTTAGCTTTAGTGGTAGCAATACCTACCGCTTCTTCAAAAATTGCGCGACGATCCTCGGGCTTTGCGTTCATAATTTCGGCAATTTTACCCTGCCCAATAATACTGTAACCGCTTTTACTTACCCCGCATTCGTGTAAAAGATTAACTATATCTCTCATTCTGCAAGGTTGCTTATTTAAATAATACTCACTTTCACCACTTCTAAAAAGCTTACGAGTCATACAAACTTCGGTATAATCTAAGCTTGGGAAAATCTTTTGTGTATTATCAAAATATAACGATACCTCGCAGTAAGAAAGAGACTTTCTGTTTTGAGTACCGTTAAATATAACGTCTTGCATTGAAGAGCCACGTAGAGTTTTTGCGCTTTGTTCACCTAAAACCCATCGAATAGCATCGGCAATATTACTCTTACCGCACCCGTTAGGTCCTACGATAGCAGTTACGCCTTCATTAAATTGTATTTCCTGCTTATCAGCAAAACTTTTAAAGCCGATAAGTTCAATTTTAACAAAATTCACTTGATTTATTCCTGCCTGCTAATTTTTTTTAAAGCTCTTCGAGCAGCTTCCTTTGAAGCTGAAGCCTTGCTACTGCCGTTACCTACGGCAATTTTTTTACCACCTATTACAACAGCTATTGTAAACTGTGGTGAATGATCTGGGCCAGTTTTTGCAACCAATTCATAAACTGGTATTCCCAATTTTTTTGATTGAGTATAAATTTGCAAATTACTTTTATAATCGTCAACAGATACTCTTTTTTCGCCCTTTGTAATTATTAGAGAGTTTTTAATGAAGTTTTTTGCCACTTCAATTCCACCGTCTAAATAAAGAGCGCCTATTATCGCTTCATATAAATTTTCCAAAAGCCTATCGTCTTGAGTTCCACCAAAAGCCATACCGTCGCCAAGCAACAAATTATCGTGCAAATCAAGATTTCGCATTGCCTGAGCTAATGGCTTGGTTGAAACTAAACCTTGCTTTTGAACGGTCATTTTACCTTCGTCACGCTTTCCGCGCCCAAGATGGTACAAATAATCGCTAATTACAAACCCTAAAACCGAATCGCCTAAAAACTCAAGCCTTTCGTTGTTCTCTTTACTTAACTCACCACGATAGGATTTATGTGTAAAAGCCGTTAGCAAAAGTTTGCTTTTGTTAAACTTATATCCAAGCTTTAACTGAATTTTTTCAAGTTCAAACATAAAGTTTAACCTTCTTCACTAAATTTAGGTACTGGCGTATTGTCAATCTTTTGTTTAATCAAATCT
>JAFWXT010000094.1 GCA_017522945.1 Clostridia bacterium | reverse complement strand
GAGACTTTGTACAACAATTATATCACAAGTTTAGAAGAATACATAGCAATTGTTGAAGATTGGTTAATTTTTTACAACACTAAAAGATTAAAAAACAGGAAGAAATCTTAATTCCTTCCTGTTTAGCCTTTTTTTATCCGTTCACTTTTTGGGGTGCAGTTCATTTTTATTAGTGATTTCTTTTTGTTTATCCATCTGAAAAATATACTAAAAAAAGCCTATAGTAGGAGTTAATCGCTCTATAGGCTTACTTTTTTATAATTAAGAGTTTTAAAAAAAATTATCTTTGAACTCTACCGCTTGCGTCACCGCCTGCTAAATTTAAAACTTCGCTTACCGAAACCATATTGTAATCGCCTTCAATCGAGTGTTTTAAACAGCTTGCAGCAACTGCAAATTCAATGCATTGTTGTGGTTCGTTGCCGTTTACAAGCGAATAGATTAAGCCACCGCCAAAGCTATCGCCACCGCCAACTCTATCAACGATATGCATAGAATATTTTTTACTAAAATATGCTTTTCCGCCAGTATAAAGCATACCCGACCAGTCGTTATCGTTTGCACTCTTGCTTTCACGTAAAGTAATAGCAACGCCCTTAAAATTAAATCTTTCAGTAAGCTTTTTAGCAACTGAAACGTAACCGTCGTGGTTAAGCTTACCGCCGTAAATATCGGTGTTATCAGCTTCGATACCGAAAACGTCTTTCGCGTCTTCTTCGTTGGCGATACAGTAATCAATATATTCACAAAGTTTACCCATAACTTCGCCCGCTTTTTGCTTAGACCAAAGTTTTTTACGGAAGTTTAAATCACAAGAAACTGTAATACCTTTAGCTTTTGCAACCTTTAAAGCTTGCAAGCAAATTTCGGCAACGTTATCGCCAAGAGCGGGAGTAATACCAGTAAAGTGGAACCATTTAACACCATCTAAAATACTTTCCCAATCAAAATCTTCAGGCTTTGCCATTGAAATTGAAGAGTACGCTCTATCGTAAATAACCTTTGATGGGCGTTGGCTTGCACCCTTTTCACAATAATAAATACCAACTCTTTCGCCACCGCGAACAACTTTTGAAGTATCAACCCCAAATTTTCTTAGTGAATTAACTGCCGCTTGCCCTATTTCGTGAGTTGGAAGTTTACTAACGAAACTTACTGGAACACCGTAATTAGCAAGTGAAACAGCAACGTTTGCTTCAGCTCCACCAAAAGTTGCTTCATATTTTTCGCTTTGAACGAAACGAAGATAGTTTTCGGGTGCTAAACGAAGCATAAGTTCGCCAAAAGTAATAACTTTATCCATAATTATTCTCCTTTATAATTTTCAAGTGCTTCTTTAACGAAGAAAGAACCACCAATAGCATAAACTTTGTCAAATGCTAAAAATTCTTCAATATTAGATCTATCAACCCCACCGGTAGGAATAAATTTAACTTGTGGGAATGGTGCTGAAAGAGCCTTTAATGCCTTTAACCCGCCATAAATATTTGCAGGGAAAAACTTAACTACTTCAATACCAAGTTCAAGCGCTTGCATAATTTCAGTAGGAGTAACGCAACCTGGATAATAAGGTACGTTGTTTGCCTTACAAATTTCAGCTACTGCAGGTGAAAGACCTGGTGAAACGATAAACTTTGCGCCCGCTTCAAGAGCTTCGTTGCATTGTTTAGCGTTTATAACCGTACCTGCGCCGATAAGCATATCGGGAAATTCTTTTGATGCTAAAGCAATAGCTTCTTTTGCACATGCAGTACGGAAGGTAATTTCTGCATTATTGATTCCGTTAGCGCGAAGAGCTTTCATAATGCGAGCAGTTTCGCTAAGATCTTTAATTACCACAACTGGAATGCATCTTTCCATAATTATACCCCCGAGTATGAAGCGAAACCGCAATCAATAGGAAGAACTACGCCCGTGATTGCAGATGCTGATTTTTCATCACATAAGAATAACGTTCCGCCTAAAAGTTCTGAAGCATCAACAAATCTTCCCATAGGAGTACCGTTTAAAATTTTAGCACTTCTTGCAGTTGGAGTACCGTCTTCATTGAAAAGTAATTTATAGTTTTGAGCTGATATTAAAAAGCCGGGAGCGATTGCATTACAACGAATACCCGTACCTGCAAAGTGAGTTGCAAGCCATTGAGTAAAGTTTGAAATACCAGCCTTTGCTGCAGAGTATGCAGGAATTTTAGTAAGAGGTGTGTAAGCGTTCATTGATGATACGTTTAAAATACAACCTGCTTTTTTAGCTACCATATCTTTTGCAAATGCTTGAGTAGGAAGTAAAGTACCTTGGAAATTTAGCTTAAATACAAAGTCAACACCATCTGCTTGTAAATCAAAGAAAGATTTTCCACCTTCTTTTGCTTCGTGTTGATATTCGTTATCGGTAGTGGCTCTTGGATTGTTTCCGCCTGCTCCGTTAACTAAAATATCGCAAGGACCAAGGTCGCGAAGAACTGCTTGATGCACTTCTTCTAAAGCTGCTGGGTCAAGCACGTTAGCTTTGTAACCTTCGCAAACAAAGCCTTCTGCCTTTAATTCGTTAGCAAGAGCTTTTACAGCCTCTTCATTAAGGTCAAGTGCGGCAACTTTTGCGCCAGATTGAGCAAAAGCTCTTGCCATAGCACCACAAATAAGACCGCCTGCGCCCGTAACAACAACAACTTTACCGCTATAATCTATATTGATAGGAAGTTTAATCATTTTTATATTTCTCCTTATTTCTTATCGAATTTTTCAAGACTATCCCAAACGCCAAGCATATACATAATACCAAGCGCGCGGTCATATAAACCGTAACCTGGGCGAACCTTTCCAGGACCTTCGTCCCATAAATGTCTGCCGTGGTCGGGGCGAATATATCCCTTAAAACCACAGTCGTGATACGCCTTTAATATTTCTAAAATACCGGTATCACCATCACAATCTCTATGGCTTGCTTCTGAAAAATCGCCGTTTTCAAAGTGCTTTACGTTTCTAATGTGAGCAAAAGCAATTCTATCGCAGTGCTTACGAACGATTTCTGCAACGTTGTTTTCTGGGTTTGCGTTTAAACTACCCGAACATAAAGTTAAACAGTTGTATTCATCGTCAACCATATTTAAAAAGCGTGCGATATTTTCTTCGTTAACGAGTAAGCGTGGTAAACCGAAAATATCCCATGGTGGATCGTCCATATGAATAGCCATCTTGATATCGCACTCACGGCAAGTTGGCATCAACGCTTCAAGGAAATATTTTAAGTTTGCCCAAAGTTTTTCGTGATCAACGCCTTCATACGCTTTAAATAGCTCGTCAAGCTTAGCCATTCTTTCAGGTTCCCAACCGGGGAATGACATATTATATTTTTCAGTGAAATCAAGAATATACTTCGCCATAGCGTTGTAATCGTCTTGAATCATATTTTTTTCGTAGAATAGTGCAGTAGAACCATCGCCAACCGGGTGAAAAAGATTACTTCTTGTCCAGTCGAAAATAGGCATAAAGTTGTAACAAATAACTTTAACGCCAAACTTAGCAAGGTTTCTAATTGTAGTTTTGTAATTTTCGATATACATATCGCGAGTTGGCAAACCAATTTTAATATCATCATGAACGTTTACCGACTCAACTACGTCAATATTAAAGCCGTATGCATCACATTGAGCCTTAACTTCGGCAATTTCGCTTTCCTCCCAAACTTCGCCGGGCATTTTGTGATGAAGTGCCCAAACGATGCCGTCAACACCGGGGATTTGCTTTATGTCAGAAAGTTTAATACGGTCATTCCCTTCACCGTACCAACGAAAGGTCATTTTCATATTTTTTAATCCTTTTAAGCGAATTTTAATCACCTTAATTTTAAGGCGATATAATTTTATTTCGTTAGGTTAAGCGGAGTTTATTCCACCTAACCTAACTTTTTTAATTTTACAACTTTTTTATGCTTTTGTAAACCGTTTTACAGGTTTATTTACTTATAAGTAAATATTATTTATCTTTTTTTATTGGTTTTCTAATTTTGTTAAGCTTTTTATTCATCTTTAAAAGCTCTTCTTTAGTAAGGTTTACATTTATCATACCAAGCATACTAGTCATACGAAGAACGGTAAAGCCACCCATCATTTGCATAACTTCAGGTCCAAGTTCAAAGCCTGCGGCTTTAGTTTTCTTACCCTTTTCTTTACCTTGGCTCATTTTCTTTTTAAGCTTTAAGCCAAATCCGAAAATAAACCAAAGTTTACCGCGCCAACAACTCATAATATCTGAAATCTTATCGTTAAGCGAGAATCTTCCTTCAGGAGCTTCAACGTCGAACCAGTTTAAAATTGCGCCCTTTTCTTTTAAAACGTAATCTTGGTTCATTTCGTCAACCTTTCTAATAACAGATTGATCTTTACATTCGCCTGCAACTGCTTCAAGATTGCTTTCGCCAACGTTTGGAACGTCGAAATAGAAGAAGTGTTCTGCGCTTTGTTTCTTACCAAGACTTTGTCCGTTAACGAAAAGTTCAACTTCAGGTAGGTTAGAATAAACGGTTACTTTAGTAACGTCTTCAACTCTATCGATATATCTCTTACCGCAAATGTGAACGAATGGATCGGTAGTAAGCCATGCCTTGTATGCATAGAAAGAATCTTTTTTATACTTTCTATCCATAGTAACTAAACCCTTATGGTTTTGACCGTTTTCGCCACCTTCTGCACGAGCGTCTGCACCGAAGTCAAACATATTCCAAACGTGAGTAGCCCATAAATATTTGCGTGTAAATAATTGTTTGATAAGTTCTTCGTGGTAATATGCTTGATACTCTTCAGTATAGTCACCTTGAACTGGGTTTGAAGTATGCCAGTTTAAAGCTTCACAACTGTATTCGCTACAACCAATAGGTTTATTAGGGAACATTGCGTGGAATTTATCAAACCAAGGGCCGTTCATTGAAGTATCGCCACCGTACCAACCGAAGTAGTGGTTGTATGAAACCGTATCTGGAATTTGAACGTAAGGTTCCTCCATTTTACACATAGAAACGCAAGCCATAGTAGTTAAACGAGTTTTATCCATTTCATGAACCATATCGTTTAAGATATTATGGTTTTCCATTAAGTCGGCGTCCGCGCCGTTCATAGTGATTTCGTTTGAAAGACCCCAAACTACGATTGAAGCATGGTTGTAATTTTGAACGATTAGTTCGCGCATTTGAGAAATAGTGTTTTCTCTACCATTTGGTAAGTGTTTTGAAATATATGGAATTTCAGCCCAAATAACTAAACCGCGTTCGTCACATAAATCGTAAAAATATTGATCGTGTTGATAGTGTGCTAAACGAATAGTAGTTGCGCCAACTTCACAAATAAGATCCATATCTTCTTCGTGATGTTCTTTAAGTAGCGCGTTACCGATACCTAATCTATCTTGGTGACGAGATACACCGCGTAGTGGATATTCCTCGCCGTTTAAAATAAAACCGTTATCTGGGTGAATTTCAAAAGTTCTACAACCAAATCTAATATTAAGTTGGTCTATAACGCCATTATCGCTAATTAAGCTAAGTTTTGCAGTATATAAGAACGGATCTTTTCTACCATGCCATAAATGAACGTTTTCAATTTTTAAAGTTTGAACTTGGTCTGCGCTTAGGCTTTCGCAAACAACTTCTTCGCCATCAAAAATTTCAACCTTAACGCTAAGGTTTTCGTTCATATTTTTAACAAATGATTTAACTTCAACTATTGCATCTTTGCCAGTAACGGTTGGCGTAATCATAACGCCTTCGCCACCGTAGTATTCAAGGTCAAAGTGAGCATTTGGCACGCAAACTAAGTTAACGTCACGATATAAACCGCCGTAGAAAGTAAAGTCTGCCATTTGTGGATAAACGTAATCGTTAGGCGCGTTATCAACGGCAATAACTAATTCGTTTTCTTCTAAAAGATGGCTTGTTAAATCAACACGCCAAGTAGAATAACCACCGTCGTGATGAGCTAAATGCTCGCCGTTTAAATATACGTCGGCAGAAGAGTTAGCCCCGCGAATTTCTAAAAAGCATAAATCGTTTAGTAAAGCTTCGCTTTTTAAAAGTTTTTTAACGTATAAACAAGTTCCGCGGAAATAATCGTTACCGCCATCTTGTCCATCAGTTGCATTCCAAGTGTGTGGCAAGTTAACTAAAGTGCCGTTTTCTCTTACTTTTTCGATTGTAGTGTCCTTATAAAACAACCAATCGCTGTTTAAATTGATAATTTTTCTCATTTTTTTTACTCCATTTTATTTAGCAAATATTATGCGCTACAAACCATAACTTCGCCTAAATTTCAAAAGAATCCCGATAAAAATCGGGAAACTTTTGTAAATAAATTTTTTAAATTATTCTTCGTCGTTTGTGTCGGCAACGCCTTCTTCAACAAGGTTTTCGCCTTCTGTTTCGCCTACTTCTACTTCTTCAACGGCAACACCTTCAACTAATGCATGTCTTGCTTGAAGCTCTGCATTCATAACTTCAACGGTCTTTTTATCAAGGTTATAAACAACTGCAAGGCCGATAAATTGAACGATTGCACTAAACATATATAAGCCTGCTACTAACCAGCACATATTGTGAGCAACAGCTGCCGTTTGACCAACTGTACCGTATGCAGAAACGTAACCAAGCGCACCCATAATTAAAAGAACTAAAGAAGGACCTACGCCTTGAGCAAGTTTACGGAAGAAAGAGTGAAGTGAGTAAACCGTACCTTCTTCACGTGTTCCAAACTTCCATTCGTTATAGTCGATAGCATCGCCCATCATTGCCCATGAAACGCAAGTATAAACACCCATACCAACGCCGTAAACAACTAAACCAATTAAGTAAACTACAAGCGCAGGAATAACGTTATTATCAACTACTGGAATAAGTGGGAATATAAGCATAATTACGCCACCTAAAATAGAAACTAAAGTTCCTATAACAGAAGCTTCTTTTTTACCCATCTTTTTAACGATTTTAGTAATGAACGGCATAAAGAAGAACATTGGTAAGAAGCCTATCATTTGAACAACGCCGGATAAAGAAGCCATATTAAAGTATGTTGCAAACATAATAGTGTTAGCAGTAGTTGCTGCGTTCATACCAAGGAACATACCCATCGCTGCGATAGTTGCGCCAACCGCTGGGCGGTTCTTCATAAATTTACCAAAAGAAGTAACGATATTAAACTTTTCAGTTGGTTCGTTGGTTTTAATGGTATTTTCATCAACACGAACGGTTGTTAACTTAATCATAAGCATAAACGATAAGAATCCAATAATACCCATTATTAAAGCAGCCCAGAATACTCTGTTACCTATAAGCACTTCAATTTGCTTACCTGTAAGTGGGTTTAAAACCTTATCTCCCTCTTTAAGCCCTGCAAATAAATTTTCAGGCGTAAATAAATGCGCTGATTCTTTAGGAATTTCTATTTTATCAAGGAAACTTATATCTCCTGGCGTATAAGTAACCTTTTGCCAAATTAGCATTGGAAGAATAACCATTGGAAGAATATTACCAATCATAGAACCGATTGAACGCCAAGTTGAAAGTTGCGCGCGTTCACCAACGTCTTCCGTTATTACTGAAAGCATTGAACCGTATGGTACGTTTGCAATAGTATAGAATGCGTCCCAAACAATATAGCCAAGTACGAATAAAATTGCTTTGGTTACAACGTCGGCATTTGGGAATGGTAAGAATACCGCAGCGCCACCAACTAAAAGACCAATCGCACCGACAAGTACGTAAGTTCTAAACTTGCCTAATTTATACTTTCTTTTATCGTTATCGATGATAGTACCGATAATTGGGTCGTTTACTGCGTCCCAAATTTGAACGATAAGTAAGAGTATTGATAATAGACCAGTTTCCATCATCATAAATACAAGCCAGAAGGTTTGTACAGTTCCTTTGAGCGAGAAGCTCATGTTGCATCCAAGGTCGCCAGCCGCGTAAGCAATTTTATCGCGAATACCGAACTTTGGATAGCCCTTTGCATCAAGTTCTTTTGTTTTAGCCATCATTATCTCCTTATGATATGATTATTTAAAATAACGTGGAAGCCCACCATATATTTTATCAACTTTAAAAGAGTAGTTTTTACCCTTTTTTCCCACCAAATAATATTATAACCTATATACACCCTAACAGTTAGAACAAAATTCATTACTTTTTGTATTATTTTCATATTTTTTGTCAAAATTTGCTTTATTATTCGTTATTCATGTGTTATAATTATCGCGTGAGGGAAAATATGAGTTATAACGAACAATTAAAGTTAATTACAAACACCTTTAAAAAGTGTAGAATTGCAAGCAAAATTATAAATATCTACGAACAAAATCCACCTGCCGAAGATTGCGATTTTCAAACGCGGGCTTTTTATAACTTTATAAAAAACGAAAAGAAGTTTATTAAAAAAAACTGTGTTTACAAAATAAAAACCCCATTTAATCTTCAATATTTATATTTACTGCTACCAAAAGATTTTAAAAGGTTATTGGTTATAGGCCCTTTTTTTGACAAAAAAATTACCCAAACCGAATTTTTAGAACACGCAGAAAATTTAAATATATCACCAAGCGAGCAAAACGTTTTAAGCAACTATTTTACAAACCTGCCCGCGATAAACAACGATAATTTTTTATTTATAATGTTTGATACTTTTTGCGATGAACTTTTGGGAACAGATTATGTTTTTATTGATAAAAGTAATAGATTGGTTTCTGTTTTTAATAACGAAACACTTTCAGGCATTGACGAAAATCTTTCAACCACTGCAAACGCCCAAATAATTGAAGAAAGATATGCGTTTGAAAACGAACTTATGCAAGCTATTTCACTTGGGCAAACACACTCCTTTAACGCCCTTTTTAAGGGGGTTAATGAACTTGCCTTTAAGCGCAGAATACCCGATGCATTGCGAGATTTTAAAAATTACTGCATCACTAGTAATACTTTGATGCGTAAAGCTGCCGAAAAAGGGGGCGTTCATCCACTTTATTTACACTCAGTATCTTCAATTTTTGCAACTCGTATTGAACAAATTAGAAAACCGCAAGAATGTATCGACCTTATAAGAGAAATGTTTTTTACTTACTGCCGTTTAGTTAACGAAGCAAACACAAAAAACTACTCGCCTATCGTTCAAAAAACAGTTTTATACGTTGTTAACAATTTAAAAAACACCCTTACTTTAGATACGATAGCAAAAACTCAAAACGTAAGCAAAGGCTATCTTTCAACAGTTTTTAAAAAGGATACGGGAAAAACTTTAACCGAGTTTATTTTGCAAAAACGCGTTGAGCAAGCAATATCACTACTTACAACAACCAACTTAAAAGTGCAAACCATTGCCCTTCAATGCGGTTTTTTAGATTTGCAATATTTTTCTAAGCAGTTTAAAAAAGAAACTGGCAAATCACCCCTTGAATATCGCAAAAACGATTTTTAGTTTATTACACAACAAATAAAAACAAAAAAGTGGCTATATAAGTTGATTAACCCAACTTTAGCCACTTTTATTTTTATGTTAATTATTTTTTACCATACGCTATAAAATCGTGTTCACAGTACCAAAAATCTTGATTTGCAAAAGTTTCTTCAAGTTCTTCAAGCGCATATTTCATAAATAAATAATCGCTTCGTTTTTGCTCGTTTGTTGGGTCTGCTTTTAAAATTTTATCGTAGTAGTTTATTCGATAAGAAAATCTTTCAAAGAAAAGCTCGTCACGCTCGTCTATATCCTTACCCGATAAATCTTTTAAAAAGGTTTCAACCTTTACGTCCTTATATCCTGCTGAAACTAACTGATTGTATAACTTTCTGCCATTTTGCCTATCAGAAAAACCAACGGTGTTATTACACTTATCAATAATTTTTCTAACCAAACCGTCGTCGTTTAAGGCTATAACGCTACCATCGTCCGACCCGCGAACTACCATATATCCGTCGTCTGCTAAAAACTTACGCAACTTTTTTAAAACGGTAACCGGCTTTTTAAGATGCAATAAAAGCAACGCGCCAAACATAATATCGAATTTTTCAATATTTAAACTTGCCATCACTTCACGCAATTGTTCTTCCATAAACGGATCTTCAAGGTCGATTTTTGCAAAGGTAAACTTTTGCTTATCGCTAGTTTTTTCGGCAAATTCTAAGCATTTTTCACTTATATCAACACCCAACACCCTTACGTTAGGCATATTTGAAAAACGCATATTTCCAACGTAGTTATAAGCACAACCGATATCTAAAACCCAAATAGGATTGCGATCAATTTTAGAAATAACCTTATTTAAAACGGTCATATCGCACCAGTGTGTGTTTTTAGCTTGCACCTTTAAACGGTCATACTCTTTTCCTGCATCCGAAGCATAAAGTGAAGCGCGCACCTTTTTGTGGCTTAAATTACTTTTTAAACTAAGCCCCTCATCACTTTCATTCTTTACACCATGCGGAAAGTTATGTAACGCAATATTGCTTAAACTGTTAACAACGAAGTCTGCAACCTCGCTAATACTATTGTTGTCGATATTAAAAGTTTGCAAATCTCTAAGAGAACGTGGTGTTTGCTCACGCGTAAAAGAAGCAAAATAGGGAACGATTTGAGCGTTCTTTTTCATTCCGCTTAAAATATCTTGGTGAAAACTTTCCCATTCGTATTTTACCCATTCGCTTTCAAGAAACTTAATATCGGTTGAAACAACTACCAAAACCTTAGTGCTTTCAAGCGCTTCGTCTATTGATTTTTTATACACCGCCTGCCCTAAACTAAGCAAGGTTGTAGAACTATAAAAGGTTGCAACCTTTCTTGTAGTAAGTTCTTCATAAAGTTGACGAGCAATTTCAGCATCGCGGGTTTTATTGCCCGAAAAATCTGTGTTTTTAAAAGAAATAAAAACGTCAACTCTTTCTTCGTGTAAGCTTTCCATAAATATCACCTTTGTTTGCCTAATTTTTATACAAGTATAGCCTATAAATTATTTTTTTGCAAGCCTATAACTTTAATTTTAACAAGCAAGATTATATTGTACGGCTTTTTTTATAAGTGTTTGCAATTTTGCATTAAGTTTTCTTACCCGTTCCGTTTGATTAGTCAATGGCAAATTTCTAATTTCATAAATAATATCAAAACAAAGTTCTCGTTCATCATCGGTTAAATCCTTTGAAAGCAACAACTGAACTATTTGGTCGATATATGCAACGTTAACGTCAACTAAATTTCTTTCTTCTTTTGCTTGAAAATCATTTAACGACTGAAAATTATTTATTTTTTCTACTTCATTCAACTCTTCAAAGTTAACCTTTCTTTCATCACAATTTAGATTTAATAACCTTATTTTTTGCTCTTCACTTTTTATTTCACTAATTAAAACCTTTTTGTAAGCACAAACCAATCCGTAAACCACCGCTAAAAAAGCAAAACGCACAGTGCAACTTAAAAATACTGAAGCTAAGCTTTTATAAAACGCACCAAAAAATTCATATTCACAAACCGCAATACAAATATCCAAAATATATGCGCCTTGAAAAAGGTAAAAAATCCATTTAATCGATTTGTTTTTTGCTGTTTTTACACAAGCTAAAATTATTATAGTCATACAGCCCAAAGTAAGCGAGAATATAAAAATAGCCAATGATAAGCTGTAACAAATTTGGCTTGTGAAATTTATATCAAAGATTTTACGGATATAAGAAAAAATAACGGACATAACACACCTCTTTTAAGGTGAATTATGCCCGTTTAAAATACTTTTAAACTTTAAATTTTAACTTCAATAAGTTTACAGGTGTTTAAGTTTAATAAATAAGTGGCTTTAACCTTCTTTTTAAGCACTTTTTCAACCGCAAAAGAATACAATTCAAGTTGTTTTTTGTATCTTTCAACAAGTTTTTCTTGGTTAATTACGGTAGAATATTTATAATCGATTATAATTGCTTCGTCATCCCTTACAGCAAGTAAATCTATTATACCTTGCAAAAGAATTTCGCTTTCGCCCGTGTAATCACTCTCAACCATATTTGCAGGCACAAAAGCCGTAAAAGGTTGTTCTTTATAAAGCGAATATCCGTTAAGACTATTAAATATAGGCATTTGTAAAACCTTGCTTATTTTGCTTTTATCAATAAGTTTTTTATACTCAGTTTCAAACAAATCCCCATCTATAAGTCGATTAAACTCATTTTCAGGCTCATTACTAAAATTGCAGAGTTCTAAAAATCTGTGGTACGCGTTACCCGTTTCGGTATCCGACTCTCCAAAAATTGGGCTTCTTTCAAAGCAAGTACTTTCTTTCTCTTCATAATGTGCTGCTGAAGTTACCGAGCGCTTAACCGATAAAGAAGAATTATTTTTATAAGCATACTTGAACGATAAATTGTTTGCTATTTTATTTTTCATATATTCGTCGGCTTCACTAACAAGCACTTGCCTTACTTCTCTTTCAGTAAAGGTTGCGTTTAGTTCACTTTGAATTTCACAAACAAAATCGCTACTTGCAAACATATCGAAATATTTTTTTGAGCTAAACACTTCATTTGCAAAGTGATGCTCTTTAGGTAAAGCGTTATCTATATTTGTAAACTCGGCGGTTATGTATAAACTATTTTTCGCCCTTGTCATAGCAACGTAAAGCAAGCGCATTTCTTCTTCACACATACGCTTTAAACAATTATATTTAACAAAGCGGTTAAAAATAGTTTCTTTTTTCGTCATTTTAGCTCTATCGCGATAGTTGATTGAAACACCGAAATTTCTATCGCAAATAAAATCACCTTCAATGCCCTTCATATTAAACGGCTTAGTTGTTTTTGCCAAAATAACGATAGGAAATTCAAGCCCCTTAGATGCGTGAATACTCATAATTTGCACGGATGACGAAGAAGAAAATTTCATAGTAAGTTTTTCAAGCAAGCCGTCAAGCCCCTTTAAAAACTCATTCACAGTTTGTTTTGAACTTGAAGCAACTTCAATAAACTTATTAAGTCTTGCAAGTTTGATTTCGCCAAGTCTTGAAGATAACAAGTTTATATCGATTGCATTTTCTCTAACGATTTGGTCAAGAAGTTCACCGCAGGTCATAAACTCTGAAAGTAAACGCAATCTATTAAAGTATTCTTCAAACCGTTGTAACTTTAATGCGGTTTCGTCAGTTTGAGTAATTCTATAATTATAAACTGCGTCAACAAAGTTGCCACTCGGTGTAAGTTTTCTAATTTTTAAAAGTTCAGCATCCGTTAGTTTAGCTATTTCACTTTTTAAAACGCTTGCCAAAGGAATATCTTGATTATAACAATCGATAAGTTTTAAAAGGTCAACCATCATTGCTATTTCGGCGTAGTTTGCAATACTGTCTTTTGATGGGGCGCTAACTGGAATACCCGCCCTTACGAGCTCGCTTGTATAAGCGTCAGCATCCTTGTTTGCATCACGCAAAAGTATGGCTATATCACTATAATCAATAGTTTTATATCCTTTTGATTTAATATCGAAATACCTTTTTCCAACAATATTTTCAACAAGCTCGGCAATTAGTTTACCCTCGTTAAAAACACGCTCGCTTTTAATCGATTTAAGATGGTTAACAACCGAATATATACCTTCTGGAATAATCTTTTCGCGCTTATTTTTAGGCACGCTAATAAACTTTACTTCGCCTTCGTTTTCAGGATATTTAGCACCAACTACCATAGGCGATTTAGCGTAATCAACCGAACCGCATTCTTTGGTCATAATTGAACCAAAAACCCTATTTACCGCACCGATTACAGGATATGAACTACGAAAGTTATTATCTAAATTTATAGCAATTCCACCATCGCTTTTTTGATATTTTTGAAATTTGTTTGCAAAAATTTCAGGATTACATCCGCGAAAATCGTAAATACTTTGTTTTAAATCACCAACCATAAACAGGTTGTTTGTTGAAATAGCCGTTAAAATCGCTTCTTGAACGCCACTCGTATCTTGATACTCATCGGTAAAGATATAATCAAATCGGCTTGCAATTTCATTTTTGATAGCTTCATTTTTTAAAAGCTTTAAAGTTAAATGCTCTAAATCCGAATAATCAACGCCGTTTTCTTCGCGTTTTTCTTTTTCGTAGTAATCAAAAAATTTAATAACTATATTTATAAAAGAATTATATATAGTGCGATTTTTTAACGCCATTTGTAACTCATCTGCAACTAAGCTATGGCTTTTAATGCTCTTAAATAATTCCTTACCTTGTAAAGCAATTTGCTCTGCTTGGGCTATTAAAAACGCTTCGTCTTCGGGCGTATTTGCTCTTACCGACGGTTTTTTAGGTAATATTTGCTTAGCGTATTCAACAACACTATCAAGACCATCGCAAAAGCCTATTCCTAAAAATATGCGGTAAAGTTCGTAAACGTAATTTTCAAGTTTTTCAAACCCAACGATATCATCTTTAAATTCTTCAAGTTGTTTTGCTATTGATATTGCCTTTCTCTTATATTCGTTTGCAAAAAATTCGCTAATATAAACAGTTCCTTCCGGCGTATAATAGTATTCTCCGTTTAAAAGAATTTGCTTTGGGTTAGCTTCTGAAATAACCGCATAGTAAGCCCTTAAAACGTTTTGTTTTAAATTATAATCGCTTCTGTTTGAAAAACAATATGGCAAAACAGTAAGCAAATCGCTGTCATTTTGCTCGTATAAATCTTCAAAAAGCCTGTCTATAGCGCGATTAACTAACATTTTGGTATTCTTATCATCAAGAATTACAAACGACGGGTCAAGCCCAACTTCATAGAAAAATTCGCTAAGCAAACTTTTACAAAATGCGTGCACTGTTGAAATAGAAGCCGTTGGAAGTAAATCGAGTTGATAGATAAGCCTTTTTTTCTTTTCACCGTCGCTTACCTTTAATTCTTTGGTAATCGCATCTAAAAGCTTTTGTTTCATTTCCTTTGCTGCAAGAACGGTAAAAGTAACGCATAAAATGCGGTTTACGTCAACTTCTTTTTGTAAAATTAGGCGTTTTACTCTTTCAATCATAACAAAGGTTTTACCGCTTCCTGCTGAAGCCGAAACCAAAACGTTTGAATTATCTGCATTTATTGCCAGTTTTTGGCTAACGGTAAGAGTATCGTTTACTTTAGTAATATTTTCTTTACTTTCAGTAAGTTTCATTACTTTTCACCCCCGTTAGCATCTTCATCTTCTTGCTTTGCGTCACCCGTTGCGCGAAGAATATCAATTTTTTTAATATCAAAAATTTCGCGAGTTCTACAATCGATTTGCTCGTTATATCCGCAAATTCCGTGATATTTACAATACTCGCACGAGCCTTGGTATGGCGAAGGTATAATAACCCCGTCGGTAATTTCTTCAAGCCCTTTACCCGCGATTTCTTGCGAATATTTCATATACGACTCAAACTCTTTTTTAGTAAGCATTGCATTAGGACTTTTTATTTCGCCCTTTGCCGTTAGCGCAAGATTTGCGTTTGTATAAACCGATTTATCTTGATTTTCCAAGTTATCGTCGATAAGTTTTGCCATATCTTTGTCGAATAAAGTTTTACCAACCAAAACGCACTCGTCAATTTTACCTTCATCTTCAAACTTATTCGATACAGGGAAATAATACACACCTATAGGCTTATATTTATCGCTAAACGCTTTGGCATAAAGATATAACTGTAAATTTTGCCCAGTATAAAGATTTATTTCTTTATTATGGATTTGCCCCGTTTTATAGTCGATAATCGCCATATTTTCGCCATCGGTATCAATCCTATCTACCTTTCCAGTAACCTTTTTTTCGCCGTGCTTAGTATTTACCGATATTGCGGGATAATACTTACCGCCAAAATATATCTCTAAATGCTTTGGCTTTAACTTTGAATGTTTACTTGAATGATATAGCCCTAAACAGAACTTAAGCGCTTCTTCTTTTATAAACTCGAACTTGCGTTTTCCGCTTTCACTATTTTGATAACGCTTGTAAGCGTCTTTTGAAGCAACTTCGTCAAAAATTTCGCTTGCGAATTTTTTAATATATTCTTCATCTTTATTAAAGTCAACTTTTTTTGCAAAAGTTTCGCCAACCAAGTGAATCATAGTGCCAAGGTCATTACTTTTAATGGTTGACTCTTCACGCTCAACGAGTTTAACACCACGCGACAAAAAGTTGGCGTACGGACAGTTAAAATAACCTTCAATAGCGGTTGCGCTAAGCCCTTCGCCTACATAATCTACCCCTGTTGAATAAAAGCCCACTTCAGAGTTAATTAGCGATAAAATGCCGTTAACGGTTTTTTCTTGCTCACTATTTTTAACTGTTTTATAGTAAGCGCCGGCTGGACTAAAATCATCGATAAGCCCTTCTTTATAAGCGCCTATCTCCTTAGCGAACGCAAATGTTGAACTTCTATCGGTTAAATAGCTACGCAGTCTATAATTTTTTAAACGCTCGCCACCTACCTTTTTAGCAAGGTCGGCATAATCTTTATCGCTATAAATTACAGTTTTTTTGTTTTGGTCGCTAAAAATGGCTTGTGCATATCCAAAAATTTGCGAAGGCTTACCTTCTTCGCCCGCTAAGGTTTTTTGCGGATAAGAAAGATATAATTGCTCGCTAAAAGAAGCAAGAGCCATACAAGCGCATTCTTTTGCTCTGCGGTTAACTTCTTTTATTTTAGGCTCTACTAAAACCCTTGCGCGCTCCATTTTATCAATATCTCTATCACATAAAAGCGCGCTATCGATTTTGGTAAGCGGAACGCTATCGGTAAGACCAACCGCAAACAAAATTGGGCTTTCGTTATATCTAACCGAACGAAAATCACCAACGAACACGCAGTCGTTATATTCGGGAATAATACCTACCTTACAAGCGGTCATTCCCGAAAGAATTAAATTTTTAAGTTCAATTAGCGAAAGTTCTTTATCTCCCAAAAGATTTATAATATCGCCAACCACAGATAAGTATTTTTGGTCGGCTTGATCGTTATAAGCGGTTAAATCCTCGCGATTTACCGTTGAAAGGCTATCGCTTATTTTTGAAAGATTTTCAAAAGCGTTGATACGCTCTATCATTTTGTTTATACCGCTAATCATTTGGCTAACGGTTGCTTTTTTAGGTAAATAATCGGCAATTTCTAATAAAGTTAAGCGTATATTTTCATATTCTTCAAGCCTTTCGTCTGCTACAGTGAAAGGTTGTTTTATTTTTTTGCGGTTTATCGACGAGCGAATGCAATAATTTTCAAACCCGTCCGACAAACTTTTATCGATTATAAACAATGGATTTTTAACCAAAGAAAAAATATCGCTTAAATCAAAATTACGCCTTACCACGTCAAGATAAGAACAAATTAGTCTTGTTATAGGGTGTTTACCCAAATTCTTATTTAAGTCAAGGAAAAATGGAATATCGTAGTCGGCAAAAACGCGCGCTATAATTAGCCTATATTCTTCAATGTTTTCAGCGCATACTGTAAAGTCTTTGTATTTTGCACCCTTTTCAATCACACGCGATTTAATAAGTTGAGCAACGTGTTCAATTTCGCTTTGCAAATCTTCAGCGCAATATAAAAATACGTTAGGCGAAAATTCGCCTACTTTATCGTAGGTTTCAGGATTAAATAGCCCCGAAAGTAAATTATTTCTTATAGGTAAAGTTTTAGATAATTCAATTTCACACTCAAAATTATTAACCGCAAAATTATAGGTTTCGTTAGTATAAACGCCAGCGTTTTCACCTGCAACAACAACAAAATCAACGCTTTTTGCATTATCAACTATAGCCTTAAATATTTCGCATAGCGTTCTGTTTAGCGATGGAAAACCTGCAATAATAACCTTAGTATTTTTAATTTCTTCATCGTTTTTAAAAAATTCCGGAAGAAGAGAAAGGCGGTTATTGCCGTCGGTTAGTGAGTTTTTTGCAATATATTCTTCGTAAGCGGAAAATAAAAGATATATATCTTTAAGCTTGCGTTTTAAGTTTCCGTCACTATTTTCATAGGCGTTTTTTATATCTTCTGGAGTTACTTTTGCACTCTTAAGTTGGGCTATAAGTTCGTAAACAGTACTTGCAAGGTTTGGATCGTAAACATTTTTAAAACAACTAAGTTCTTTTTTATTTTCAAGAAGCAAGCCCTTAACAACCAAGGCACACCCTTCGGGCGAAAGTACTTTTCTATCAACTTTTAACTTTTTGTGCATAAAACGGTTAAATGAATAAACGTTGGTTGCAAACGTTCCACCGCTTGCTTTTGCAATAGCAAGCTCAAGGGCAAGGGTAAACTTGTCCTCACAAAAAACAATTCTTTTTTCAAGTGGATTTCCAACCGTTAACCTACCAACTATTTCGGGTATTAAACAGGTTGCGCTCGTTTTGTAAACTTTCATTTTTCTACCTATATCCAAACGATTATCATTCGTTTTATTTAAACTATAATTATTATAACACAAAAGGCCGTAAAAAAGATATTTTTTTACGACCCTTTTTAGTTTTTTTTATTCGCCTTTATTTATTCATAATTATAAAACTATATTTTTATCAAAAAAAGTTAGGCTATAATGCCGTTAACAGCTATTTAAATAAAATTAATCATCAAACTTCATTCTAATAAAAAAAGCAGATTTACCTTCACTTGAATGCTCACCACAAATTTCAAGATAATCTTCACTAACTCTTTTAAAAATTTTAACGCTATCGCCAAGCCTAAGCTCGCCAGTAAAAAACATTTCTAAACGGTTTAGTTTATTCATTTTAGAAAGATATTTATCGGGAATATTATCATAACAAAGTTCACCGTATTTAAAGTTATTAACGTGGCCTAAACTATCAATCCAACTTGGTTTAACTTTTGCCTCTTCACAAAAATCAAACTCGCCCCTTACGGCATGCCTACTTTCGGCTTCAAACAACTCTTCATTTTCAGCTAAAGCAAGTTTTTGATATACTGTTCTGTCGGCACAAATTCTTCGTTTTTGAATATCTAAAAGTGATGAAAAGGTTGTAGCGTATGCCATTTCTTCACACGTTAACGCATCACTAATTAAAAAATCACGGCGATAAATTACACCCTTTTGCCAAGTGTGATGAGTTGTTATTAAAAGTTCTTGATTAGGTTTAATTTGTTTAAGCACCTTAACTGTTAAAGATAAAAGCACCCACGAAACACCCATATTGGAAATAAGCGTAGATATTTCCATATTAAGCTTTTTAAGTTCTTTTTCGGTTGTAGTTATAACAATTCGTTGATACCCTGCAGGCGTTAAAACCCCATTTTTATCAAGCATTGAAGTATCAATCGTAAATAAATATCCTTGTTTTTCGTTCATATTTTTCCTTAAATGTGGCGATATAAGCCGATTAACTAATATTTCAGTATAAAACCAACTTATTCTAATTCAAACGCACCGGTATAAAGTTGATAATATTTTCCTTGCTTTGCAATCAAACTTTCGTGGTTACCGCGTTCGATAATTCTACCGTTTTCCATAACCATAATAACGTCGGAATTTCTTACGGTTGAAAGGCGGTGTGCAATTACGAATACCGTTCTACCTTCCATTAACTTATGCATACCGCGTTCAACTAAAAGCTCGGTTCTTGTATCGATTGATGAAGTTGCTTCGTCCAAAATCATAACGGGAGCATCTGCAACCGCTGCGCGCGCAATAGATAAAAGTTGACGCTGACCTTGAGATAAGTTCGCTCCGTCACCGGTAAGCATAGTATCGTAACCTTCGGGAAGTCTGGTTATAAAATCGTGTGCGTTTGCGAGTTTTGCAGCAGCAATAACATCTTCGTCGGTGGCGTCAATTCTTCCGTATCTAATATTTTCGGCAATAGTGCCGGTAAATAAGTTAACGTCTTGCAAAACTATACCAAGCGACCTACGAAGATCGGCTTTTTTAATTTTATTGATATTTATACCGTCATAATGTACTTTGCCATCGGCTATATCGTAAAAACGATTTATAAGATTTGTTATTGTAGTTTTACCAGCGCCAGTTGCGCCAACCAAAGCAACTTTTTCGCCCGGCTCGGCATAAACGCTAATATCGTGTAAAACCGGCTTACCTTCTTCATAAGCAAAATCAACTTCAGTTAAGGTAATATGCCCCCTTAAAAGAGTATATTCGTTAGACTCGCCTACGTGGTGCGGATTATGCCAAGCCCAAGTACCCGTATGCTCTTCGCAAGGTATAATTTTACCGTTTTCGTCTATTTTAGCGTTAACTAAAGTAACGTAGCCTTCATCGGTTTCGGGAGTTTCATCCATAAGGTCGAAAACGCGTTCTGCTCCGGCAAGAGCCATTACAATACTGTTGATTTGTTGAGATACCTGAGTTATAGGACGCGAGAAGTTACGCGATAATAATAAGAATGAAGATACAACGCCAAGCATTACGTAAGGAGTTGCCTCACCCGGCACGATAAGCCAACCTTTAAGAGCAAGCACACCGCCAACCATTGCAACTATAACGTATTGCAAATAGTTTAAGTTTGCCATAATAGGCATAAATACGTTTGCATAACTATGCGCCTTAGTCATATTCAAGCAAAGTTCTTCGTTAAGCTTGTCAAAATCTTCTTTTGATCTTTCTTCGTGGTTAAACACCTTAACGACCTTTTGTCCGTTAGCCATTTCTTCAATAAAACCGTTAAGTTTACCAACTGATTGTTGTTGCGCGATAAAAAACCTTGCACTATTACCGCCAACGAATTTTATAACGATAAACATTATAACTAACGTTAAGCCAACTACAATAGTCAACTGCCAACTTGTAATTAGCATCATTATAAATGAAGAAATAATAGTAACTATGCTTGAAACTGAGTTCGGTATGCTTTGGCTTATAAGTTGTTCAATAGCATCGGTATCGTTGGTATATCTACTCATAATATTACCAAACTCGTTGCGGTCGAAATATTTTATAGGTAATCTTTGCATTTTTGCAAACATATCTTCTCTTATGTTTTTTAAAACCCCTTGCGAAACCTTTACCATTAAAAAGTTAAACGAGAACGAAGATAAAATACCCAAAACATAAACGGCAATCATTTTAATAATTTCTTTACCGATAGGGGCGTAATCAAGAGCGGTTTGAGCCTTTGCAGCTTCAACTAAAGTTCCTATTTCAACCATTAACTTTTTCATAAAGTTAGCCGAATATAGCCCCGCTACTGCGCTTAAACAAATACAAAGTAAAACTATTACGATTCTAAAAGGATATCCTTTAAGTAAATATCCCATAAGCCTACCTAAAGTTTTACCCGGATTACGCGCTCCACGCTTTTTCATATTAGGACCACCAGGCCCACCGTGAGGATGACCTTGTTTTGTATCTTTAGGCATATTCATTGCCTTTTGGTTTGATTTATTCATTGTCGTCCTCCTTTTTATTTTGTGAATAATAAACTTCTTTATAAATATCGTTAGTTGCAAGCAACTCGTCATGACTGCCAAATCCTACAACCCTGCCACCGTCCATTACTATAATCTTATCGGCTTCTTGAACGGAAGCAATTCTTTGCGCGATAATAATTTTAGTAACGTTTGGAATTTCGGTTGCAAACGCCTTTCTAATAAGAGCATCCGTTCTTGTATCAACTGCCGAAGTTGAGTCGTCGAGTATTAAAATCTTTGGATTTTTAAGTAGCGCGCGCGCAATACATAAACGTTGCTTTTGACCACCCGAAACGTTCGCTCCACCTTGGTCGATTAAAGTATCGTAACCATCGGGGAATTTTTTAATAAACTCATCGGCTTGAGCAAGCTTACAAGCGTGTTCTATTTGCTCGTCGGTAGCGTTTTCATTACCCCAACGTAAATTTTCTTTAATCGTGCCCGAGAAAAGAACGTTCTTTTGTAAAACTACCGAAACGCTATCACGCAATACCTTTAAATCGTAATCTTTAACGTTTACGCCACCAACCTTAACAACACCTTCGGTAGCATCGTAAAGGCGTGGAAGAAGTTGAATTAAGGTTGTTTTTGAAGAACCCGTACCACCAATTATGCCAATGGTTTCGCCCGAATTGATTTTTAAATTAACACCCGACAAACATAATTTATCTTTATTTGATTTGTAGCTAAAATTAACGTTTTCAAACTCAATAGAGCCGTCTATAACTTCATTAACTGCATTTTCGGGGCTTAAAATATCACTTCTTTCATCTAACACTTCGCATATACGCTTAGCAGGAGCTTCGGCAATAGTTATTTGCACGAAAATCATTGAAAGCATCATAAGACTCATAAGTATTTGGTTAACGTAGGTTATTAATGTTGAAAGTTCGCTTGCTGTAAACCCGTTAGGCAAACCTACCTGACTAACTACTACTTTAGTACCAAACCAACAAAGAAGAACCGTACAAGTGTAAACTGCAAGATTCATAAGTGGGCCGTTAAAAGAAACTATACGGCTAGCTCTCGAGAAATCTTTATAAATTTCGTTTGAAGCATCTTCAAATTTTTGCGTTTCATAATTCTCGCGAACGTAAGTTTTAACAACCCTTATACCACGAACGTTTTCTTGAACTACGCGGTTTAACTTATCGTAATGTTTAAATACTCTTTCAAACACGGGGAATGCAAGTTTCATTATTATAAGCAAACCAATTGCTAAAATAGGAACTACAGCCAAAAATACAAGAGCCAACTTTGCGTTTAACATAAAACTCATTATAAGCGTAAATATTAGCATAAGTGGCGAGCGAACGGCTATTCTAATAATCATTTGAAATGCCATTTGAACGTAACTTACGTCCGTAGTCATTCTGGTTATAAGTGACGAAGACGAAAATTTATCGATATTCGTAAATGAATAGTCTTGCATCGTGTAATACATTTTTTTACGCAAATTTTTAGCAAAACCAGCAGCGGCAACAGCCCCCATTCTGCCCGATAATGCGCCAAAAAGCAAAGCTATAAGCGCAAACGCAGCTAAAAGCCCGCCGTAACCTAATATTGCGCTTATATTCGCGTCACCTTCTGCCCCTTTTTCAATTATTCCTAAAAGTTTAGTCATAATAAAAGGAATAAGTACGTCGAAAACAACTTCTATCGAAGCTAAAATGGGAGTGAGTATGGTTTGTTTTTTATACTCCCCTACGCATTTTGATAATTTTTTAATCATTGAAAATCCACTATTTTCCATCAATTACGTCCTCCATCGCCATTTTGGTTATTTTGAAGATTGTTTGCTACTCTATCGAGCAAACTATGAAATAACTCCAATTCACTTTGAGTAAAACCGCTTTCTAAAACCTTATTGATTGCGCGCTTTTCTTCTTCAAACAACTCGGCTAACCGTTTAGCTTTTTCGGTTAGAATAATTTTTTTAAGCCTTGCATCGTAATCAACAGTTTTTCGCTCGATAAGCCCATTTTTTTCCATAAGCTGAAGTATAGCCGTTGCAGTGCTTCTTCTCATAGAAAAATTAGCTTCTACGTCCTTTTGAAACAAATCGCGGTTATTGTTATCCTTTAAATAACATATGATATAACCGTGCATTCCCGTTCCATGATCCAACTCTTTTCTTATAGGCGAACTTTCAAATCTTCGCCTTAAAAGTATATTTACTTTTCTAAGGGATATACCCAAAGCTTTTTCACTATTATTATTTTTATCCATCGCTAATACCCTAAATTGTTAGCATCCTAACATTTTATTATATATTATATGTTTTTATACCTAAAAAGTCAAATAATTGTATAGCAAAAAAGCGCAAATTTTGCTCTTTTTTTAATATTTTTTTATAGTAAAAGGTAGCAATACAAAAGCCCTGCTATAACTTGATTAGCAAGGCTTTAAGATTTTTATTAATTTGTTAGTTTATTATTTATTCACCTGTGTAATTATAAGTTATGGTATAACTACCAGTGTTAAAATTCCAGCTATTATACTTTGAAATTTTATTCCATTCTTCTTGCGTGCCACGATATTTAATAGATGTTAAACTACTGCAACCAGAAAATGCACGAGAACCAATGGAAGTTACGCTATTTGGTATTTCAACCGAAGTTAACGAACGACAATCATAAAATGCTTTGTCACCAATGGAAGTTACGCTATTTGGCAACTCAACCGAAGTTAAACTACTACAACCATAGAACGCCGAATCACCAATTGAAGTAACTCTATTTGGCAACTCAACCGAAGTTAAACTACTGCAACCAGAAAACGCAGAATCACCAATTGAAGTAACGCTATTTGGCAACTCAACCGAAGTTAAACTACTGCAATATGCGAACGCACCATTACCAATTGAAGTAACTCTATTTGGTATTACTACCGAAGTTAAACTACGGCAACCTTCGAACGCATAAGCGCCAATAGAAGTTACGCTATTTGGTATTTCAACCGAAGTTAAACTACTGCAACCAGAAAACGCAGAATAACCAATCGAAGTTACGCTATTTGGCAACTCAACCGAAGTTAAACTATTGCAATATGAAAACGCACCACGACCAATTGAAATTACGCTATTTGGCAACTCAATCGAAGTTAAACTACTGCAAATTCTAAACGCCCAATCACCAATGGAAGTAACGCTATTTGGCAACTCAACCGAAGTTAAACTACTGCAACCATCGAACGCAAAATCACCAATGGAAGTTACGCTATTTGGCAACTCAACCGAAGTTAAACTACTGCAACCATCGAACGCAGAATAACCAATGGAAGTTACGCTATTTTGCAACTCAACCGAAGTTAAACCACTGCAACCATCGAACGCGTAATTACCAATTTCGGTAACGGGTAAACCTTTATAGGTAGATGGTATAACTATATCTAATTCAGAAACAGTACCAATACCCATAACGCGGTATTCTTCTTTACCTTCTATTTTTTGAAATCGCAAAGTTTCAACAATTTGTTGTTCTTTATTTTGTGTTGTGTTATTACAAGCGCCAAAAGCTAATATGGTTATACAAACAAAGGCTAAGCTTAACACAATTAAAAGCAGTTTTTGTTTGTTTTTCATAAAAATCACCATCATTACTTAATAATTTTAAATAACAGTTGTTTTACTTTAAAAGGAAAAATAAAACGCTAGCGTGTAAAATAATTGCAATTATATTAACAGCAAAAAAGTACCAGTGCTTGGTTTTATGGCGAAAAAGTAGCATACCAACTATTCCGCCAACACCGCCACCTAATAAAGATGATGAAAGTAGCACCGCTTCTGGTATTCTATACCAACCGTTTATCGCCTTAATTTTATCGATACCATATAAAATTAGCGTAATAACGCTTAAAACGGCGATATATATTAAATAAATTTTTAAAACAGGGGGCATAATTATTATTTTTTAGCCTTTGAAGCAGGCTTTTTCTCCTTTTGGGTTTCTGCCTTTTCTTCTTTTACAGTAGCAGGCTTAGAATAATCTTGCTTTCTAATTTTACCATCAACTTTGTGAATTACAATATTACCTTCTTGATTATTAGCAACTGTTTTTGCGTAGGCAATCGCCTCTTTTTGAGTATCAAAAAGTTTTAAAGCCTTTCCAGCTTTTTCGCCCTTTACTTGCCATTTTCCATCATCATTAAGTGAAATATGATATTTTTGTCCTACTGCCATATTAAATTACCTCTTTAGTAAAATTTTGTAACAATATTATATAACAAAAACCGCCAAAAATCAATAGTCTTTTTTAAAAATATGAATATTGATTTGACTTTTTTAATATTTTAATCTATCATTTAGTTATTACGAGGTAAAATATGCAAAAAATTAGAATAAACTTTGTTTGTCACGGCAATATTTGCCGAAGCCCTATGGCTGAATATATTTTTATTCATCTTATAAAAATGCAAGGCGTAACTGAAAAATTTGAAGTAACTTCAAGCGCGGTTAGTAGCGAAGAAATTTATATGGGCGTAGGCAACCCTATTTATCCGCCTGCAAAGAGCAAATTAGAACAAAAAGGTATTGCTTATGGCGATCACAAAGCCACTCAATTACAAAAAAGCGACTATCAAAAATATGATTTATTTGTTTGTATGGACAATAGCAACGTATTTAGAGCGACTCGCATTTTTGGCGCAGATAGCGAAAATAAAGTAAAACTACTTATGGAATATACTGCTAAAGGTGGCGAAGTTGCCGACCCTTGGTATTCGGGCGATTTTGAAGAGGCATATAATGATATTTACGCGGGTTGCGAGGCTCTTTTGCTCCACCTTTTGCAAACGAAGGACTTAAAAAAATAAAAAATAACAAAAATTACCTTTTTTTAGATTGCAATACTAAGAGTAATATGATATAATACCTATGCTAAAAATACAAGTCGGGGTGTGGCTCAGTTTGGTAGAGTACTTGAATGGGGTTCAAGGGGTCGCAAGTTCAAATCTTGTCACTCCGACCAAAAAAAAGACTGTAATTTGGATACAAAATTACAGTCTTTTTTAACTAAATCCGCCTGCGTCGGAATAAATCCACTTCGTGGATGAAATCGCTTCGCGATGAAATCTTGCTACGCAAGGTTAAGGAAAGGCGGATTTAATTTTATCTTAAGCCGTAGGCGAAGATTTCATCCAAACTTGTTTGGATTTCATCCTGCGAAGCAGGATTTCATTGAATTTGTATGGTTTATAAGGATAGTTTCGCCCTTGTAAGCCTTTTTTTATTTATAAAATAAAAATTTCGCTTTGTTTTGTTATTTTAGCAAAAAAAAATTGCTTTAATTAAACGTTTATGCTACAATGGTAGGTGATAGGATAAATTTCTATTCGTTTATCTTATAAAAAAAATAAGGAAGTTACGTATGAAAAAGTTAATTGCTATCATTGTTATCCTACTTACTAACATCGTTATTTTCTCAGCGTGTGCAGGAAATCATAATTCTCATGCTTACACTTGGGCAAAAACTCAAGAAGGACATTATAAGGCTTATAATTGTGACTGTCCAACTTCAGACACATTTGAGGCTCACTACGATAATGATGCCGACAGGCTTTGCGACGTTTGTAAGTTTCCTTTACCCGAAGATTTCACCTCTGGAAATCAAGACAGTTCAACCGATTCAAGCGTTGACTCTTCTACCCCAGATAGTTCACCTGATGACAGTTTAACCGATTCAAGCGTTGACTCTTCTACTCCAGATAGTTCACCTGATGACAGTTTAACCGATTCAAGCGTTGACTCTTCTACTCCGGATAGTTCACCTGATGACAGTTTAACCGATTCAAGCGTTGATTCATCTACTCCAGATAGTTCACCTGATGACAGTTTAACCGATTCAAGCGTTGATTCATCTACTCCAGATAGTTCGCCTGATGACAGTTTAACCGATTCAAGCGTTGACTCTTCTACTCCAGATAGTTCACCCGATGATAGTTCAACCGATTCAAGCGTTGACTCTTCTACTCCGGATAGTTCACCTGATGACAGTTCAACCGATTCAAGCGTTGATTCATCTACTCCAGATAGTTCACCTGATGACAGTTCAACCGATTCAAGCGTTGAATCTTCTACTCCAGATAGTTCACCTGATGACAGTTCAACCGATTCAAGTGGTTCATACAATCCAGATGATTCTTCATCGGAACAAAATCCAGACCAACCAGCTGATAATCCAAACGTTGACACACACGAGCATAGTTACACAACAAAAGTAACTGCACCAACTTGTACGGAAGAAGGCTACACCACCTATACTTGTTCTTGTGGTTATAGTTATACTGCAGATCAAACTGCAGCAAAAGGTCATACAGCTCAAACAATTGCAGGTAAAAACGCAACTTGTACCGAAACTGGTTTAACCGAAGGCTCTAAGTGCTCTACTTGTGGAACTATTCTTACAGCTCAAACTGAAATACCAACAATAGATCACAGTTATCAATCAACAGTAACTGCACCAACTTGTACGGAAAAAGGTTATACCACCTATACTTGTTCTTGTGGTTATAGTTATACGGCAGATCAAACCGCAGCAAAAGGTCATACCGAAACTATTATCGTAGGTAAGGCAGCAACTTGTACCGAAACCGGTTTAACCAACGGCGCTAAATGTAGTGTTTGTGGAACAATAACCGTAACTCAAACCGAAATTCCTGCAACCGGACATAGTTGGACGCCTGCAACCACAAGCGCACCAAAAACTTGCACCACTTGTGGCACAACCGAAGGTGAAAAACTTCCATCTGATTCGGGCTCAAGCTCGGGTTCTGGCAACACTTCAACCACTACCACTTACCCAACACTTACCGTTAACTATATTAACGTTGGTCAAGGCGATAGCATTTTAATTAAAGTTGAAGATTGCGATATTTTAATTGACGCAGGTAAATCAAGCTACGGCTCAACAGTTACAAGTTACTTAAAAAATAAAGGCGTTGATGATATTGAACTTTTAATCAACACACACCCTGATAACGACCATTACGGCGGATTACCAACAGTTCTTAGCGCATACACTATTGAAAAAGCGTGGATTTCTGCATATAATAAAACAACTTCTACTTACACATCTTTCAAAAGTGCACTTGCATCTGAATGTTCATATTCAACCCCATCGGTTGGAACAGTTTATAGTTACGGATATTTAACTTTAACCGTTTTATATTCAAGCGTCGGCAGTGACTCAAACAACTCGTCAATCGTAGTAATGCTTGAATACGGCAACTTCCGCTTCTTATTCACCGGCGATAATGGTGAAGAAGTAGAAAACAAACTTTTAAACAAAGATATAAGTTGTGACGTATTAAAGGTTGGTCACCACGGCAGTAAATATTCAAGCACTTCTGCTTTCTTAAGCGCAACTGGCGCTAAATACGGCGTTATTTGCGTAGGCTCTAACAGTTACGGTCACCCAACCTCGGAAGCGTTAGGCAGACTTTCAAGCGCAGGCATTACAGTATATCGTACCGACCAAAACGGCAACGTAGTATTTTCAACTAACGGTGCAACCCTAACCACTCCTAGCGGTAGTTCTATAAGCAGTGGCTCGGGCTCTGGTATGGATTCAGGTTCAAGCGGTTCGGGTTCAACTGGCTCAGGCTCTGGTTCAAGCGGTTCTACTGCAGTTTCAAGCTACGTTGGAAACTCAAGTTCAAAAGTATTCCACTATGCAGGTTGTAGTTCTGCTCCAACAACAAATGCGGTAGATCTTTCAAGCTATACCTATAGTCAAATAATTTCTTTAGGATATACACCTTGTTCAAAATGTATTGGTGGTAGTTCAACAAGTTACACTTACGTTATTAACACAAGCAGCAAAAAAATACACGAAGTAGGTTGTAGCTCTGCACCAACTACAAACGCTGAGTACGTTAACGGAACTTTAAGCTATTACGTTAATACTTTAGGTTATTCACCATGTTCAAAATGTATAGGAAGTTCAAGTTCTACAACCGTGTATATTCTTAATAGCAATACGGGCGTATTCCATTTACAATCTTGTAGCAGAAAGCCAACCGGCTCAAACGCAATAAGTTACACTTATGCATATAGCACTATGATTTCAAAAGGTTATAAGCCTTGTTCATACTGTTTAGGATAATCTAATAAAAAAGCAAAAAACGTCTTAGTCTTTTATTGATTAAGGCGTTTTTTTATAACCACACACTTAATGATTAGCATCAAAATTTTTACCCTTTTAATAAAAAAGGTTGATTTACTTAAAAAGCTGTGCTATAATTTATTTAACGAGTCGCTTTTGCAGTTTTTCTTTGCAAAAGAAAGGAGTACTACTTATGAAAAAGCTAATTGCAATAATCCTTATAATTCTTTGTAATATCGTGATTTTTTCAGCTTGCTCTACTAAAAGCCATAGCAAGCACTACTATTCTTGGGTAATTACCGAAGAAGGCCACTTTAAAGAATTTCAATGCGGTTGCCCTTCTCCCGATATTTTTGAACTTCACTTAGATAGCGACCATAACGGCAAATGTGACGTTTGTGGCTACCAAATACAACCAAATTCTAACGACTCGTCAAATTCAAGCGATGGCGACAACTCAAGCAATAATTCGGGCAATACAGATACATCAGTCGATGATTCTACTACGAGCGGTGGCGGTAATTCCGGCAACGATAACACTGGCGATAATCCACCTTCTACTTCATACATATACACTGATTTTACAAGCGCCGAAAAAGCATTATTTACCCAATACATAGGTGAAGTAATTCCATTCGTACCAAATAACGAATACTACGTTGAAGGTTATTATGAAGAAAGCGATTACGAACACGGTATGTCTTTTTATACTTTTGGCAACACCGAAGAAGATTTCTTTGAATATATGCAAACCTTTGATGGCTACACTATCGACTCAACCTATGAAGATGACTACGGCGATACTTGGCATCGTTTAATTAAAGATGATATCGTGGTTGATATGTCTTTTTACTACTATGAAGGCGAATATGTAATCGATTTATACGTATATTCAACCATACTTTCAACCGAGCCAGATGATACAACGGGCGGTAATTCCGGTAGTAGTTCGGGCGATGACTCAAGCGATAGTGGAAATACAAGCGGTGGCTCAAGCGATAGTGGAAATACAAGCGGTGGCTCAAGCGATAGTGGAAATACAGGCGGCGGCTCAAGCGATAGTGGAAATACAGGCGGCGTAGAAGGCGCAGATAGTGTTGATCTTTTAACTAACGACGGCAAAGGCTTACCAACGAGCGCAAACGGCGTTTATAACGTTGATTTTACAAAAGCCGAACAAGTTAAAAACGTTACCGATCAAGGCTATTATCTTGGCGGATGCCCAACTACAGGCAGTCCTGCGGTGTTAGTAATCCCCGTTGAATTTAGCGACTGCACCGCGCAAAGTAAAGGTTATTCAATCCAAAAAATAGCTTCTGCGTTTGAAAAAGATGGTAATTGTGATTATTATTCGGTTTACGATTATTATAATATATCAAGTTATGGTAAATTACAACTTGATATAACCATTCTTGATTACTGGTTTAAACCAAAGAATACAAGTTCTTACTATGCTAACTCAACCATGGATTATTACGGAAGCGAAGTTTTAGCTGGCGACCAAATGATTTTAGACGAAGCATTACAACAACTTTCAAAAAGTATGGATTTATCAAAGTTTGATAGCGATAACAACGGCACTATCGACGCGGTAATTCTAATAAATACTCTTGACGTTGGCGAAGAAAATTTCTACTGGGCTTACAGATACTGGAATCTTTACACTGACGACCAAGGCTATTATTACGAATACGACGGAGTTTCGGCAAACGATTATCTTTGGGCTTCTTATCAATTCTTGCACGAAAGCTATAATGACGAAGGCAAAGTAATTTATACCGACACTAGCGTTACAAATCCATACACATTTATTCACGAATTCGGCCACGTTTTAGGCGCAGACGACTATTACGATACAGCTTACGTTTCTCACCCACTAGATGGTCACGACATTATGGATTCAATGACCGGCGACCACAACCCATACACCAAATTCAATTTTGGTTGGTTAACCTCTTCACGCCTTGTTGTAACGAATAGTAGCGTAACTTTGAGTTTAGAAAGCTTTGCTAAAAACGGCGATACTATAATTTTAGCAAACGACTGGGATGAAAAACTTGGCGCATATCAAGAATATTACGCAATAGTTTACTACACTTCCAAAGATTTAAACGGTGGGGATTACGGATATTTTAATTGCGAAGGAATTATTGTATATCATATCAACGCTTCACTTTATAAAGAAGTATTAAACGGCGAAACCTACTACGACGTTTACAATAACAACACCGACCCATCCGACCAAGAATACGGCACTGAAAACAATCTTATCGAGTTTGTAAAATCAAGCTCAGGTGACTATACTTACACCGTTGGCGACAGTTTATTATCAAACCTTAAAGACGATAGTGGCGAAGCTTTAGGCTACACCTTTACAGTTGATTCATTATCAACCGACACAGCAACTATTACCTTTACAAAGGTAAAATAAAGCTTTTGCTGTTATACTAAGTTAAGCGATAACTCAATCGAAGAATTTCATTTTTGTTTTGAGTTAACGCCAAAAACATGAACTTTATAATAAGTAATTAGGCGCAACTAAAAAGTTGCGCCTTTTTATTTTATAAAAGTTATAAAAATATGTTCTTTTATAATATACTTAAACTTAATTACATATTGACAATTGATTTTAATTATTATATAATAAAGTTATAAATTTGCAACGATTTTGTATTACTCGAAAAAAACTACAAAAAAAACTATCCTTGATAGGATAGCCGTCGCACAATGCGAACAAGTGGTTAGAATAAATCTTTATTTGAACTCGTCTTGTTTATTCTGTAATTACATTATAAAACAAAAAAAATAATTAGTCAATACTTTTGGAGAAAAAAATGAAAAAATTTTATTTAGGAATGGATATCGGAACTGAATCGGTTGGAATGGCTTGTACGGATGAAAACTATAATTTACTACGCGCAAAAGGAAAAGATTTATGGTGTGTAAGACTTTTTGATGAAGCAAGCGATGCATCTGAACGCCGTATAAAACGTACTGCACGCAGAAGATTACAACGCCGAAAACAGCGCATTGAGTTTTTGCAAGGAATCTTTGCTCCATATATGGATGACAAAAACTTCTTTTTGAGGCTTAACAATAGCCCTTTTTATGAAGAAGATAAGGATTCAAAATTAAAAACCCGTTTTTCACTTTTTTCAGATGATAATTATACTGATGCCGATTTTTATCACGACTACCCAACCATTTTTCACCTAAGAAAATATTTAATAGATGGCAATAATGCCGACCTTCGTCACTATTATTTAGCATTACACCATATTATTAAATATCGTGGGCACTTTTTATTTGAAGGGGAAGATATATCAAGCGTTCGCGACATAAAAAAATTATTTTTTAAATACAATTCACTAATAGAAGAATTAAATTTTGATGAAAATTTAAAACTTTCTATAGATCTTGCTGATGCATTTAAGAATTTATCATTACAAAAAAAAGGTTTAAATGACAAGAAAAAAGAGGCGTGTGCCCTTTTCAATGCTAGCACTATTCAATTAAAAGAAATTATCTCTTTATTAATAGGTGCAAGCGCATCACCTAAAAAACTTTTTGGTGATGAATATGAAGAAAGATACAAAGAATTTAAAAGTTTATGTTTTAAAGGGCTAACCGACGAAAATTTTGAAGCATTAAGCGAATCATTTGAAGAAGAACACTTTGAACTTTTACGCTCTTTAAGAGAGATATATAATTTTACTTTATTTGAGAAAATTTTAGATGGTAGTTCAACTATTTCCGATTCAATGGTAACCATTTATAATAACCATAAAAACGATTTAAGGCTCTTAAAGCATTTTGTAAAGAACAACTATTCTCAAGAAGTCTATTATACCATTTTCCGTAGCCGTAAAGAAAGCGCAAACTACGTAAACTACATCGGCTATAATATGACTAAGGGTAAAAAACAACCCGTTGATAAAAAGTGTAATACGCAAGATTTTTATAAATTCTTAAAAAAGACTTTACAAACCAACGACGTTAACGACAAAGAAACGCTTGAACTAATTATTAACAAAATTGATAACGAAGCGTTCCTACAAAAAATTATCAATGCCGACAACGGGCTATTTCCACATCAAATTAACGGCATGGAATTAGATTTGATAGTTCAAAATCTTTGCACTAACTACCCTGAATTTTTAGAAAAAGATGCCGATGGCTATACCCCTGCCGAAAAAATCAAAAAGATTTTCTTATTTAAAATACCTTACTACGTAGGGCCACTAAACCCATCGGGCAAAAATGGTTGGATGGTAAGAAAAGATGGAAAAACCGAAAAAATTACTCCTTGGAATTTTGACCAAATCGTTGACAAAACAAAAAGTAACGAAGCATTCATACTTCGTATGACCAACAAGTGTAGTTATTTACACAATCAAGACGTATTACCAAAGGGCTCGATGTATTATCAAGCGTTTGACGTACTTAATCAAATTAACAAACTAACCATTAACGATGAGCCAATTAACACCGATTTAAAAAAAGAATTTTTTAATCAAGTATTCCTAAAGAATAAAAAAGTTACTTTAAAACATTTAAAAGATTATTTGTTATTAAGTGGCAGATGTTCGGTAGCCGAAATTAAAGAAATTAAGTTTGGTGGATTTGATACACAAATAGGAATTAACGCAACTATGAGTTCATACGTTGCTTTTAAATCAAAATTTGGTGATTTAGTTGATACCAACCCCGAAATTTTTGAAAACGTTATTTTTTGGCATACTTTAAACACCGATAAAAATCTTGTTATCGATGCAATTATGCAAAACTATGGCGATATTTTAAAGATTAAAGAAAATATTAAATGGTTAAAAGGCTTAACTTCTTTTAAAGAATTTGGAAAGTTATCAAAAAAATTACTATGTGACCTTTATGGTGGCGTTGATCCTGTTACTGGCGAAGTTTATACTATATTAAACCGCCTTTATAACACCAACGACAACTTTAACCAAATTTTATTTAACAAAGCTTATACTTTTACAAATGCTATTGAAGATGAAAATTCGGGCAACTTAAAAGAAGAAATAACTTACGAAGACGTTACGGAATTATACGTTTCGCCTATGGTAAGGCGTGGAATTTGGCAAGCTTTAACAATGACCGATGAATACGTAAAAGCCGTAGGTAAAGCCCCCGACAAAATCTTTATAGAAGTTACAAGGCACGATGAAGAAAAAGGCGATAAAGGTCGCACAAAATCGCGCAAAAATAATATTTTAGAATTGTATCAAGGGCTTAATAGTGATTGCTCTAATCTTACCGATTTACTAAAACAATTAAATCACGAAGATATGACCGATTCGCGCTTACGCCAAGAAAGATTATATTTATATTTCTTACAACTTGGTAAATGTGCATATACAGGCGAACAAATTGATTTGGGGCAATTGTCAACCGATTTATACGACGTAGACCATATTTTACCACAATCCATCACAAAAGATGACAGCTTAGATAATAAAGTTTTAGTTTTGCGAAATAAAAATGCAGAAAAAACGGATACTTATCCGTTGCCATACGGTTTTACAAACCAACAGCCGTTTTGGAAACTATTAAACACCAAAGGGCTAATGAGCGATAAAAAATATGCTCGCCTAACAAGAACAAAACCACTAACTGCCGATGATTTTAGGGAATTTGTGAATCGCCAATTAGTAGTAACAAACCAAATAGTTAAAGCTGTTGCCGAACTGCTAAAGCGCAAATATAATGATTTAGATACCAAAATAGTTTATAGCAAAGCTAAAAACGTTGATGATTTTAAACAAAAATTTAATATTGTTAAATGCCGTGAAACCAACGATTTACACCACGCGCGCGATGCTTATTTAAATATTGTTGTTGGTAATATTTACGATACAAAGTTCACTTCCGCCCACGACTACTATTATCGCAAGCCCGATGACTCTTGGCGTGAATACAACCTAAAATATCTTTACAATAAACCAATCGAAAACGCTTGGAACGGCATTGAAGATATCGCCCGCATTAAATCCATAGTTTCTAAAACAAGCATGATTGTAACAAGATACGCATATACCTACAACGGAGCTTTTTATAACGAAACCGTTTATAAAAAAGATGATGGCGCTACTGCACCGATTAAAAATTGTTACCCATATACAAAAACAAACAAATATGGTGGTTTTAAATCATTAAGTACTGCTTATTTTGCAATCGTTCAATCTAAAGATAAAAAAGGTAACCTTATAAAAACGATTGAAGCAATTCCAGTATTAGTTGATTATCAATTACAACAAAATAAAGATGCTATTAATCAATATCTTTTAAATCTCGGCTTAAAAGAGCCCAAAATACTTGTGCCAAAATTAAAAATAAAATCGCTTTTATCTATTAACGGTTACAAAGTATGGCTTGCAGGTATTACAGGTAAACAAATCATTGTACATAATGCGCAACAATGGTTTACCGATAAAGATACCGACCTATACGTAAAGCAATTAGTAAAACTTATTGAAAACGAAAAACAAGGCAAACTTTCCGAAGACGAAAAACAAAAAACAGAAATACCACTAATAAGTAATCGAAACGAAAGCACTCTTTTTGCTACAAAAGAAAAAAATATAAATTTATACCGAACAATTTTAACAACTTTAAACAAAAAAGCATATCAAGGACTTTCTGCGGTTAAAAGCTTTACATTAAAACTACAAGAAAAACAAAGCATTTTTGAACAGCTTACTACCTTTGAGCAATGCAAAGTTTTATTACAAGTTATTCGCTTTTTAAAATGTAATGCCGAATGTGCAGACTTATCGCTTTTAAATGATGGTTCAAGCTGCGGAAAATTGCTTATTGCTAAAAATATTACTGATTCAAACTTTGCTATAATTAATCAATCGCCTTGTGGATTAACTAAACGCATACAAAAGATATAATGGGATTTCGCACTGTTATAATTAAAAATAGGGCTAAGTTAGAGGTTCGCTTAAATAACCTAATAATTCGCGGTGAACAAGAAAAAAAGGTTTTTTTAGATGAAATTAACACCCTTATAATTCAAAGCACGGCAGTTTCGCTAACTGCCTCTTTGCTGTGCGAACTTACAAAAAAGAATATAAAAGTTATATTTTGCGATGAAAAACACAACCCACAATCTGAACTACTGCCCTATTATGGCGCGCACAATACAACTAAGCGCTACAAAGAACAATTTTTATGGGATAATACCATAAAAAGTAAAATTTGGCAAGTTATTATTAAAAAGAAAATTGACTTACAAGCCGAGCATTTATTAGAAAAAGGTTATAAAGAACAATCACTTTTGCTTAATTCATACCTTACCGAAGTTGCCGAAAACGATATTACAAACCGCGAAGGGCACGCAGCAAAAGTATATTTTAACTGCATTTTAGGTATGGGAAATTCCCGTAAAGATAGCAGCTTTTTAAACGCTTGCCTTAACTATGGCTACACCATTTTATTATCTGCTTTTAATCGCGAAATAACTGCAAGTGGTTATTTAACCCAAATAGGTATTTGGCACGATAACGAATTTAATCAGTTTAATTTCGCGTGCGACTTAATTGAGCCATTTCGCGTTATTGTTGATAAAACTGCTTTAAGCCTTGAAAATAACGATAAAGACTTTAAAAAGAAAATGGTTAACGTTTTAAACTATAAAACCTTAATCGATGGTAAAAACACCACCCTTGATTTAGCCATACGCCAATATACGCGAAGCGTTATACATTCGCTAAACCAAAATAACGAAAAACTAATTATTTTTCCCGAAAAAGTAACCCAAGATGAATTATAAGTTTATGAGATTAATGTTGTTTTTTGATTTGCCTATGCAAAGCGATAAAGAAAGGCGTGAATATAACCGTTTTCATAAATTTTTATTAAAAAACGGTTTTATTATGATGCAAAAATCCGTTTATACAAAACTTGTTATAAACAACGTTACAAGCTCTGCAATAAAACAGCGAGTGCGCAACAATTTACCACCTGAAGGCATTGTTGAAATGCTTGAAATAACCGAAAACCAATTTTCTAAAATAGAATATTTGGTAGGTGAAGAGCAACAACTAACGATTGATAGTTTAGATAGGGTGATTGAAATATGAAAAGCGAAATAAAAATTACACACGCCAATATTGAAACCCCACTAATTGTAAGTGACGAGTTTGTTCAATTGCTTATAATTGAAAACCCATCATTTTTTTACTCCACCGTTTGTGATTTAAATAATCAGTTCGAAGGCGAATTGGGTAATTATATCTTTTCTACTAATAACCAAATGATACCCCCTGCAAAAAATGGAGATATTATATCAAATTTGTTTAACTTTGACTTAAATGATAAAAAAAATTTAACCCTTTTACAAAAAAAGTTAGAATCAATTGCCTTTAGCGAAAAAATTATTAACTTTAACGAATTAAGTTCAAAAACAATTGAATTTGTTGCCGAAGTTTCATGTTTGTTACCCTTTACCCTTGAATATAACGAGCCCCAACCAAGTGACTATTTTAAAATTGCTGGGGTTAAGTTTGAAAAACAATACGATAGCTTAGAAGAAAAAATTATTTGCTATATTAACGCCCTTATCGAACTAAAGAAATGTGAATTTTTTATTTTTATAAACTTAAAAAGCGTGTTATCCGATGAAAAGTTAAAACAAATCTACTCTCACTGCCGAGCCGAACAAATAGGCTTGCTTTTGGTAGAAAGCGGAAAATTACGCCCTTTGCTTACCGAAGAAAAAGCAATTATTATTACCGAAGACTTATGTGAAATAGTTGAAAATTACAATTAAAAGTGCTAAAATAATAATGTAATTGTTTTATTATATGTGGTACAGAATAGCCGTATCGTAAATACGCGACCTACACGCCAAAAAAATTTGAGGTTTGAGTGTCTTGTTATTCTGTAACTATCTAAAACAAGCAAAGCTTGCCGTTTGTTTTGTCTTCGGTTTGAGTGTCTTGTTATTCTGTAACTATCTAAAACATATATCAACAGGTGTAATGCACCACGTGAGTTTGAGTGTCTTGTTATTCTGTAACTATCTAAAACTCTTACAATCCTGCGCATAACTAACCCCCGGTTTGAGTGTCTTGTTATTCTGTAACTATCTAAAACAAGCAGAAAGAATACTGTATATACAGTATTGTTTGAGTGTCTTGTTATTCTGTAACTATCTAAAACTGTCGTTATAGTAGCGCATAAAGACCGTAGCGTTTGAGTGTCTTGTTATTCTGTAACTATCTAAAACAAAAGAATAATCACAATATTCTGGTAACAAGTTTGAGTGTCTTGTTATTCTGTAACTATCTAAAACTAACTGATGATAATAAAAAATACTGCACGAGTTTGAGTGTCTTGTTATTCTGTAACTATCTAAAACTTTACTATT
>JAFWXT010000093.1 GCA_017522945.1 Clostridia bacterium | reverse complement strand
GAGTTTGAGTGTCTTGTTATTCTGTAACTATCTAAAACTTTACTATTGAGGAAATAGAGGCGCTTTGGGTTTGAGTGTCTTGTTATTCTGTAACTATCTAAAACATCTGTGTATTTGTTTGTCAAACTGCTTTCGTTTGAGTGTCTTGTTATTCTGTAACTATCTAAAACAAACCGTTTCTGAGCTTAATTCAAAGGTTAGTTTGAGTGTCTTGTTATTCTGTAACTATCTAAAACTATAGAGTATCGCGTCTCCCCTGCCAATAGATTTGAATGCTTTGAAAAATAAAAATAATTAAATAGGAGTATTTTGTATGTATATTTGTATTGATAAGCGTGGTAATTTAATTGCAACTTACGATTATAATCCCAATGGAATTTATCCTGTAGCCACCGATTTATACGTTGACCTTCAACAAAACCTATATTTATACGTTTGTGGCACGGGAAAGGATTATTATTCAGATGGAAGAGTGTTTAAATATGGTAGCGCCACAGTTGACTATTATCAAAATGGTAAGTTTTACAAAATTGGCGAATACACCTTTGATTATTATCAAGATGGTACACTTTTTAAAATTGGAAGCGCATATTTTGATTATCATTCAAACGGCCGTTATTATAAAATTGGCAATTCTGTTTTCGATTATTATTCAGACGGCAGAATATACAAAATTGGCGATAACTACGTTTAAAAAAAATGGCAATATAACAACTATTGGTTAATTTTTAATAAAATAAATACTCAAAACAAAGAGCCCAGGCTAAACGCCCAGGCTCTTTGCTTTTTTGTTGGGTAAAAAATTAGATATATTAGAATAAAAACTTTTAAGTTACACTATAGTTTTTATAAATAATTGGTTATATAATCTTTCACCAAAAAAATAATAAGTAAAGGGAAAATATTGTAAATAAACTTTTACAACCCATTTGATAAGCTAAAATCTAAAAAACATTTCGTTTTTTATTGCATTTTTGCTATTTTAACTTTATTCAACGGTAATTTTTCTAACCGTTTCAACCTTTTGCTTTTTAGGTAGGTTAACCGTTAAAATACCGCTTTCGTATTTTGCACTAATAGCATTTTCATCAATCTCGCCAACGTAGTAGCTTCGTTTTAAACTATTAGCTCTTTCACGGCGCAAAAATTCCTTGCGTTCTTCTTCGCTAATTTCTCTTTCTGCTGAAACGGTTAAATACCCTTTATCGTAAGAAATATTAAGGTCTTCTTTACTAAAGCCTGGTATTTCAATAAATAAGGTTATTCCGTTTTCGTTTCGTTTAATATCCGTAGCCATATAGGCAGTTTTAACGTCGCCAAACGATGGAACAAAAAAATCGTTAAATAAATCGTTTAAAAAATCTTTATTGTTTGAATTTGTAATTAAATAGTTTTTCATATAAAATTCTCCTTTTTTGGTTTATTTACCAAACGCATGCTTTGTTTTTTTTATAAAATTTTAGCAGTCTTACAAAATGAGTGTTAGCACTCTACTTGTTTGACTGCTAATATTATAGCACATATTTTTTATTTGTCAACACTTTTTTGAAAAAAAGTTTTTAAATTTTCAAAAATCACGCATTTTATGGGCAAAAATAATTGTAAATTTTTTGTCATAAAAATTTTTTTATTAGCAAAAAACGAATTTTAAAGGCTAAAAAATCAGCCGTTTTTAATTTTTAACATATTAGATTTTTCCATAAAACCAAGGCTAATTAAAAGTGCGTTATCAACAAGGCTCATCATTGTGTCGGAAAGAAGACCTATTCGTTCCTTAAGCCTGCGTTTATCAATCGTGCGTATTTGCTCAAGAAGCACCACGCTATCTTTACTAAGTCCGTAATCGTTTGCGCAAAGTTCAATATGTGTGGGAAGTTTCGCCTTAGTCATTTTACTAGTTACCGCAGCGGCAATAACGGTGGGGCTATACTTATTACCTATATCGTTTTGTACAACGAGAACTGGTCTAACACCACCCTGCTCACTGCCTATTACGGGGCTTAAGTCGGCGTAGTATAACTCACCCCTTTTTATAAGTTTTAAATCGTTATCCATATTTAAAGCGCCCCACTAATATTTTATGAACTACCTTAGTTAAAAGTAATTAGTTTTAGTAGCAATTAAATTATGTACGCCAAATAAAAAATATATACCACCAAAGCAAAAAAATATGGCTACGATTATATAAATAATCCTTTTAAGTGCATTAACACCAAGATGCTTTGATTATCGCTTCGCATGACTATAATAAAACGCGCAATATAATAAAACGCGCGCAACAATACAGTTAGTTGTTATTCTAAGTAGAGCGTTAGCGCAATTGAACAATCTTTACCATTCCTCTATGAGGAAGGTGGCGCGCCTTAGCGCGTCGGAAGGATAACTAAACGCCCTTTAATCGACTTATAGCTATGTTTTTTTAAAAAAACAGCAATAAAAAAACGCTTTAAAAGATTTAACTTAAAAAGCGTTGTTTTATTTAATATAATTCTATCCTAAACCCGCGCGGGTGCGAATTTTATCACGTTAGTAATTAATCGTTAAGCGATTTATCTTGAACTTCAGTTTTAATTTCATTGCGTTAGCTTTTATCGCCAAGCACCAACTTTATCGCTAATTTTATTAAATATAAATTCAATTAAAACCCCAACGGCAACCGAAACTAAAACCAGCGCCATCATTTCGGCAACTTCAAAATATATTTTAGAAGTGTTTAACATATACCCCAAACAATTAGCCGTTTGAGCAATTACCTCAGCCGCCACCATAAGTTTAAAGTTTAGCGAAAAACCACTACCTATCGCCTTATAAAAAACAGGAGTAATTTGCGGAAATTCGATAAACGCAAACAATTGCCAACCGTTTGCGCCGTCAACCTTTCCCGCCTCAACGGCGTTTTTATTAACCGCGCTAAAGCCCGCGTATAAATTAGTGTAAGAAGTTGGTAAAACAACCAAAAGCGTAACGATTATGGGTGCAACGCGCGAATTAGTCCAAAACAATAAAAGTAAAACCACCGCAATAGTAGGCAATGCGCGAATAACGCTTATAATGGGGTCTATAAGGCGCGAAGTTATCTCCTTTCTACTTCTTAAAAAAGCCAAGCCAAAACCCATTAAAAAGGATGACACAAAGGCTATTAAACTTCTAAGCAAGGTTGAAAATAACGCGATATAAAAATCCTTACGAGTAGCAAGCGATAAAAGCGCCTCAAAGGTTTTTTTAACACTTGGCAAAATATACTCGTTATTTATCGACGAACTTGCCACGCCCCATAAAGCAAACACCACTAAAATTGAAAAAAGTGGCAATATTAAGTTTAACGCATTATTAATTTTTTTCATTTTTATTTAACGCAAAAATAATATTGCCCTCCTTTTTTGTGTTTTTAAGCTAATATTTATACTTCCAAAAAGAAGTCGTCTCCAACAGCCTTCGCCGATTGAGCGTTAATAGCGATTATCTTGTTTATATAGTTAACAACCGATTGTTTTGCATCGCTTGCAGGCTCAAAGTAAATTTTGCAGTTATCAATTACAGTTGCGTTGATATTAGTTGCTACTAAACTTGGTGTAACGCCTTCGGCTAACGCGCTAGTAATTGCGTTTATCGCGCCTTCAACGTTTTGCTTAATCCACGTAACGTTAGCATCGAAGTATTGCTTCATAGCGTTGATTTCTTGGCTATGTTTAGCTAAAACACTGCTCTTTACCATCAAAACAGCTTGTGGGTAAGCCTTTGTAGTTGAATCGTAAAGTTCTTGAACGTCAACTCTTGTCCAAGTTCTATTATTAGCAACCTTAGTTAAGTTAGTGCAAGCAGGCTCTGGCAATAAGCCGATATTTAAAACACCTTGCTTTAATAAAGGTATCATTTCGGTAGCTTGAGCAAAATATCTTAAAGTAATTTTACCATCCGCAGGAGTATCGCCCGTAACAACGCTATCAAGTAGATTATTATCCGCAAAAATAGCCCTTAAGGTTAAATCGGGAACTAAACCTTGACCTATAACACCCACAACCTTACCCTTTAAGCCTTCTAATGTATTCGTTCCATCACTCGACATTAAATATAAATTACCATGAGTTATTACCGAAACCATTTTGTATGGGTCGGCGCTGTTTGCTTTGTATAATTTAGAAGCAGCGTTAACAGGCATAATTATAAAGTCTGCCTTACCTTGTTGCATAAATCCACCGATATTTGAAGATGCAACAACCTTATAGTTGAAGTTAGCGTTTATACCAAAATTTTCGTTATCGGTTATAAATTTTGCTATTGAAAGAGCTGGAGCACCATCGGGCGCAACGAAAGTATAGGTAGGTGTTTGCGTATTATCATTACTGTTACCGCCATTATCGCCACTTGGCTTACAAGCAGTAAAAGTTAACGAGAGCACGCTCAATAAAATAGCAATAAGTTTAACAAATTTTTTCATTTTTTTCTCCTTTGCACTAAATAGTGCGATTTTTTATTTACACCGTAACTAATTTTATTAGCCCAACGCAAAAATTAGGCTATATCAATATCGCTTACGGCAGATTTTACCTTAACGTTTTTAAGCCTACCAAGTTTACCGGCTAAAGCCGAAATTCTTTCCTGACTGCCCCTAACGCCCACGGTAATCATACAAATATTATTTGCAAGGTTTGGAAGTCCCATTCTACCAACGATTAAATCAGCGTATTCGGTTAAAATTTGTTGAACTGTTGAAGCAACTTGCCTATCACCTTCAATAATAATTCCTACAAACCCAAGTTTCATAAAATCTTCTCCTTTTTTTGCAAAAACAAATCGCCGGCTGAAAGAGCGGAATAGCCACGCTTCAGGCGGATAACAATCGTTTACTTACTCGCGGGAAAGAATACTTTGCCGACGGCTCAGTAATTTAACTACTTGTATAATAACACGAAAATAAGGTTTTGGCAAGTATTTTTAAGTAAATTTTTTTAAAGTTTATAAAATTTTTATAAAAAGGTTTGCATAATAAAAAAAAATAGTATATACTTAATACTTGAAAGAAAAAATAATTTTCGGAGGATTTATATAATGCCTTTAGTATCTACTAAAAAGATGTTTGAACAAGCTTATAAAGGAAATTACGCTATCGGCGCGTTCAACGTTAACAACATGGAAATCGTTCAAGCTATTACCGAAGCTTGTAAAGAAGAAAAAGCTCCCGTTATTTTACAAGTATCAAAGGGTGCTCGCGCTTATGCTAACCACACCTACCTTGTTAAATTAGTTGAAGCAGCAGTTTTAGAATGCCCAGAAATTCCAATCGCTCTTCACCTTGACCACGGCCCAGATTTTGAAACTTGCAAAGCATGTATCGACGGTGGCTTTAGCTCAGTTATGATCGACGGTTCTTCACACTCTTTTGAAGAAAACATTGCTTTAACTAAAAAGGTTGTTGAATACGCACATGCTCACGGCGTTACAGTTGAAGGCGAACTTGGAACTTTAGCTGGTATTGAAGACGAAGTAAGCCACGCCGTTGGTTCTTACACTCGCCCAGAAGAAGTTGAAGAATTCGTTGCAAGAACAGGGGTTGACTCTCTTGCAATAGCTATCGGCACTTCACACGGCGCATACAAGTTCACACCAGACCAATGCACAGTAAACGAAAAAGGTATTTTAGTACCACCTGCTCTTCGTTTTGATATTTTAGATGAAATTTCTAAAAAGCTTCCAAACTTCCCAATCGTATTACACGGATCTTCATCAGTTCCACAAGAATACGTTGCTATGGTTAACGCTTTTGGTGGAAAGATGCCTAACGCTATCGGTGTTCCTGAAGAACAACTTCGTGAAGCTGCACGTCTTGCCGTTTGCAAAATCAACATCGACTCTGACCTTCGTTTAGCTATGACCGGTACTATTAGAAAATTCTATGCTGAACACCCAGACAAATTCGACCCAAGAGAATATTTAAAACCTGCAAGAGCAAACATTAAAGAAGTTGTACGCCATAAACTTATCAACGTTTTAGGTTGCGCTGGCAAAGCAGGCGAATGTTTATAATAATTTGTAATAATTAACAAAGTTTATAAATTAAATAATTTTAAAACCCAACCGATTTATTTCGGCTGGGTTTTTTTATGCCCTAAAAATGCTATCAAAGCAAACAATTTTAATTTTTTTTAAATTTTTTTAAACAAACGTTCAAAAGTATGTCACTATCCTGTTGCTTTTTAAAAAATATGGTGTACAATTATAATGTAGATGCGCATATTACAACTTTTTTAAAGGTTTAGTTCTGCCTTTAATTAAGCGTTTGATTTTTAAAACCATTTAGTAAGTTTTTTGGAAAGTGGTTTATTTTGTCATACCAAAAATTAAAATTAAGGGTTATAAAAAACTAATAGAACAATAAAATTTTTTTAGGAGAATGAATGAGACTATATACAAAAAATAATTTTTTAGCACCCGATTCAGGTTCTTCTGGTGGCGGTGAACAAGGCTTTGAAAATTACGACTTTTTACCAAGTAATTTTTTTAGCAAAAAAGAAACTTTTACTACAAACACGTGTGGTGTGAAAAACCAACAGCAAGTAAGTTTACAAACTGGCTTACTAAAAGTAACACACCACCTACACCAAGGCGCAGGCAGTAGATTGCCTTTTAGCTTAACACTAAGTTACAACCAAGAATTTCATAATCGCGATTATTTGTGGAGTGAAACATCGCCTTTAACCGTTAACAGTTGGAAGTTTAACTACCAACAACACGTAGTTATTAAAGATGGCTTTGCATATTATTGCGATGGTGATTTTAACGTTCATAAACTAAGCCCTACAGGCGATAAATTTTATGATAGCGAAAACAAAACGGGCTTAATTTTAACCGTAATTCGCAGTGAAGATTCAATTACAGGTTACGAACTAACCGACGGAAGCAACACAAAACTACACTTTAACGAACACGGCAACCTAAGCAGTATTACAAAAACCATATCAAACACTACTATTACTACAACTTTAGAATATAATAGTAACCACAAACTATCTAAAGTAACCGACGGCTTAGGTAAAGAATATACTTTTACTTATGCCGATACAAGCGTAATCGTTACCGACCAAAGCGAAAATATCATTTGCAAACTACTAATAAGCAATAACTTTTTAAATACAATTGAAGGAGCAAATAGCCAAAACTCATACGATATATTTGCTACCATTCATCGTATTACAAACATTAGAGATAATTTCACTAAGTTAAAAACAATATTCTATTACGACAAAAGCAATAGGGCTAAAAGCATTATAAACTACGAAATAGATGCTAATAATAATCAAACTGAATATTATTCAAAAAAAATTACTTATGGAAGCGATAGAGTAATAGTAACTACTGCGAAAAAGAATCAATCACCAGAGTTAAACGAGCGTAAGTTCTATTATTTTGCAAAAGATGGAACATTGATTTACGTTAGCGATAAGCGTGAAGATTTACTTGAAAGTTTAACGGTAAATAACGAATTATCCTTCGAGCACTGCAATATAGCATTTTCTAGTATCCCTATTGCAAAACTACCAGTAAGCGCAAGCAAAGAAAGTGAGTTTTTTTATACCAGTGAAGACGTATTGATTGGTGCTTCACACAAAATACCAAGCCAATCAACACACCCTACTTTGTGTATGTTAAGTGTAGTTTGTCAACGCGCCGATGAAGAAGAAGCAGTAACTATTAACTTAAAAAAAGGTGAGGACGTAGAGCTTGCAAGCTTACAATTTGACGCTACGCAAGAAGAAACAATTAAAATGAAAAACACCATATTTGAGTTGCCTGCTGGCGAAAACGAAGTATATTTAGAAAGTACGGGACCTGCAAACTCAATGATAAGCGAAGCAAAAATCTTTCGTTTTTCGCAAAATGAGTTTGAAGTTATATCAATAGGCGATGCGCCAGCAACCCATACTCAAATAATTGATGGAACAACGCATAAGTGGCGCGATACTAAAAACAGCTTATTTGATATAAGCTACACATTAAACAGCGAAGCACTTACGCTTTCAGGTGTTAAGTTTACTCTTGCCGATTACACGCAAACAATACTTAGTAAGATTAAAAATCCAAATTCATTCAACCTTTGGTATAACGACGGAGCTAATTTAATTACTGGTTGTTCTAACCTTTTAATTAAAGTAACTGGCGCAACTGAGTTTACTGCACTCGACCAAATTAAGTATGCTACCCTTGCTATCACCGATAAATCTAAAAGTTTTAAGTATATTTCAAGTAGCGCAAACAATCGAATAATAATTAGTGATTATTTGCACATAGACGGTGAATATAAAGTTGCAAAAAAAGTTTATTCCAAAGCCTTTCAACTTTTAAGTGAAACAAACCATCAAGGCATAGAAACAACTTACACTTACGATACTTATGGCGATTGTATAAAAATAGAAACTAACAAGGCAGGAAACACCGATGTAAGCACTAAACTTATTAGCGAAAAAACTTATTCTAATGGTTTAGCCTCAAGCGAAATTGGTTATTACAACCTACTCCGCCCAACGGTTAACTATTTTTATGATTCATTTGGCAGCCTATCACGCATGGTTGATGCTAATAGCAACGCTTATGCTTATGGTTATTTATCCGATAATCAAACTTTAGCTTCGTTATCTTCTGGTGGTATTACTAATGGTATAGAGTATGAACACGGGCGCATCAAAAAACTTTCAACAAACGGCACGGATAGATTTATTTACGATTACAACGAAAATAACGAACTGCGTACAGTTACACCGGTTACAAGCGGAGAATCTACAAGCGTATTTACACTACCGCCTAATAAACTTAGCAAAAAGAAAGAAATAGCGCAAACCGTTGTTGAAGAAGAGGTTGGAAATGATACTTTTATTCTTAAATATTATGATGAGTTTTCAAATTTAAGAAAAATTACTTCTTTTAGCAAAGAAGAGTTGACCGAAACACCGCTTATGTATTACTATTACTGGGATGATGGTTCTTGGAACGTTAAAAACTCAGACGGCTCGACAACGGCAGAAGAAACTATTCTTACAAAACTATTAGAAAGTAAATCACCCATCGACCCATTTAGTGGTTGTTTTATCACAACTAATAGCCCAAAATTGCGTGCAATACTTGACATGACGAATGATAAGGGTTATAATAATAGCAAGCTTTATTATTTACACGGGCAACTTCTCGCAATTAGTTATCCTAACCAAAAGCTTCACACAGGCGTTACGCGTGACTATCTTTACCGCACAACACAAACTCATCTTGATTTTGTAGAAACCGATGAAGCTATTACTAACACCATTACGTATGCAGATTCGTTTAGTGAAAAAATAACCAACGAACAAGTTACCGTTAACGACACCGAGTTAAAAACAAACTATACTTATGACGCTATTGGTAGAACAACGTCCGTTACTGTGTTAGCTGGTGGAATTGAAAGGAATACTACGTATTCGTTTACACCGGCACAAAAGCTTAACAAAATTCTTCCGCCGAGTAGCGGTGAAGTTGGCTTTGGCCCAACTACGCCTTCTAACCCTGTTCAAACTATTGGCACAACCAACCTTATTAACAAAGTAATAGAAACCGAGTTTGATAATTTGGGTAACGTTGCAACGTTAACAACAAACGTTGAATATGATAATAATGGCAATATTACAAAATACGGTAATAATACTTACGTTTACGATAGTTTAAACCGCTTAATTCGTGAAAACAACTCTTCTCGTAACGAAACTATTACTTACGAGTATGATGCACGAAACAACTTACAAAAAAAGCAAACATTCAGCTTAACTACCGATTCAACGCCAACCGATCCTATTACAACCGAAATATTTAACGGTGGAGCATGGGCGGATCAATTAGAGTCAGTTTTAACCGAAAACGTGGATACTTCTACTACTAAACACTATGCTTACGACCAATCGGGCAATTTAATTGAAATATATAAAAACCCAAGCAACCCAGTTATTGAACAAGAGTTTGTTTGGAATGAAAACGGACAATTAATTGCTCATGGAAATGGCGTAACACAAGCAAATGCCTATACTTACGATATAAATGGCAATAGGATTATTAAAACTGATGAAAATGGTAACGAAACACGTTATAGTTATTTTAACGGTAAGTTAGTTAGCCAATCAACTTACAACGATAATAACGAGCTAATGTATAGCATCAAGTTTTTATACAACTCAACCGGCATTATTGGTTTTAAATATAACGGCGAAATTTATACTTACCGTAAAAACTTGTTTGGCGATATTACTGAAATTTACGATGGTAGCACTTGCGTTGCTAAATACAAGTATGATGCGTTTGGTAACTGCGCTATCACGCACAACGTTGGTAATATTGCAAATATAAACCAATTTAGATACCGTGGTTATTATTACGATACCGAAACAGAGTTATATTACTTAAATTCACGTTACTACTCGCCTGCACTTTGTAGGTTTATTAGCGCAGATAGTATTAAATATATCGACCCACAAAACATTCACGGCTTAAACTTATATACATACTGTGCAAACAATCCAGTAATGTATGTTGACCCGAGTGGGCACGCGTGGTATAATAAGCTTTGGGATTGGTTAAATACTATTGCTGGATTACTAAATCCTATAAGCACCCTAACCGCACTTCTTGCTTTAGGCGTTGCGGCAATAAGAGGAAAATGGCAAGACGTTGTGGATGATTACAATAACAAACGTTTAAATATTTTTAACCAAGATGCAAGCCTTGCGGCGGAAGCTAAGGTATTAAGTTTTTACAAAGGTAGTACTGTTGTTAGGCAGAATACGATAGGTACATGTAGTGCTTTTGGCACAATATGGTCAAATGAAAGTGATGATGCGACGACCATCATGCACGAATATGGGCATTCTGTTCAAGAGCGATTATTGGGGCTTTTTTATTGGCCTAGGATTGCCATACCGTCAATGGTATATTCCAATTTTGGCAATTACAATGATTTCTCTCCACCAAATAATGATATAATTTACTATTCAATGCCATGGGAAAGAACAGCCGATTGGCTTGGTGGTGTACAAAGAGATTTTGAGTATAAGCCACACTCCTTAACTTGGGGAATAATAGAAAATCTTTTAGGCTTTGTTGTAGTTCCATTTTATCTTATATTCGGTTATTAAACGGAGGTAATTATGAAAAAAATAATTTCACTAATATTGTTGTCATGTATATTTTTATGTGGGTGTAAAAGTAAAACTTATTATTGGGAATTTGAAAAGCCTTTAACAGAAGTTCAAAAAATTTCAATAGTTTATATTGATCGTAACATTGTTAGTGCACACTTAACACCTAATATTCCAGCAATTAAGTATCTTGAAACCTCACAATACGAAGAATTTTACAATGAAATACTAACTTTAAAAATGACAGGACAATTTGGCACAGAATTAATCTATCCATCTGGTTATTGCTTTTTAATTGATTATGGAAACAATGAAGATTATTGTATTATATCCAGTCGTGGGTCATGCTACCTTTATTATGACAAAGAACTAGATTGTCGTGGTGCTGTTTGTCCCTGTTTAGATTTTGATAAAGAAGTTTTTAATTTTTTACTGAAAAAATATTTGCTAAATTAGAGTAGTTATATATTTCATCGGTCAATTTTTTTAAACACCATACTACTATTGCAATATGTCATAAAAACTATTCGTAAAAGAGTGAAATTGTCTTAACAAATAGTTTCACTCTTTTACAGTTAATTTTATTTAGTTGTTAGATGGAGGCAATTATGAGAAAAATAATTTCAGTAATATTGTTATCATGTATTTTTTTATGTGGGTGTGAAAGTGAAACTTATTATTGGGAATTTGAACGGCCCGTAACTGAAGTTCAAAATATTTCAATAGTTGTTCTTGATGGCGATATATATACAGTATATGATGTGCTTAATGCTCCAGCTGTTATGTATCTTGAAGCTTCGCAATATGAAGAATTTTATAATGAAATACAAACCATAGAAATTAGATTGTTACCTAGAGTCGAATTAGATTTACCTAAAGGTTATTGCTTTTTAATTGATTATGGCAATAACGATTACTGTATTTTATCATTAAATGGATCAGGTTATATTCTTTACGATGAAAATGACAATTTTGTTAATTTTAAATATATGAAATTATCCTTTTATTCGGAATATTTTTATTCTTTATTAAGAAAATATTTGGTTAGTTAGCATTTTGAAGTTTAAACAATAAATAATTACATTTCCGTTTAGTCTTTTGATATATTCTTAATAAATAAGGAGTAGTAAATATGAAAAAAGCCATTATATCACTACTTTTAATTTTAAATTTGTCATTTTTAATCGCATGCGATCCAGCTACAACGTATATTACCCCCGAACCTCACGAAGTTGCATCAATTGAACTTATAAACTATGTTAACAACGACGCTAAAGAAATATTTGCACAAAGAAATAAAGTAAAGCCCTTCGATTTTTCCAAAATGGAAATAATTGCTGTTTTACCTATTGAAAACCTCGATGAGTTTTGCGAAGAGTATTCTAAAATACATTTTCTAATGTTTTGGCGACATTTTGATTCACCTAAAGGTGAATGTATTAAAATTAATTATGTAGATGGCAATTTTGATGTTGTTTGCACCGACATTAATTTTTCTTGTTATTACGATGAATTAGGTAACGTCAGTTTTTTTATTGGTTCTGGTGGTGGGTCTAAACAAAGAGAATTGATTGATAAATTATTTTATTAATATTGTTTTGATATAATTACTTAACTAATAAACAACCAAATATAACACAAAATTTAAAAACTAACCACCTTATTGAGCAGCATCAATAAGGTGGTTTTTCATAGTTAATAAAAATCCAGACGGTACAGAAACCACCGAAGAAACTATTCGTTCAAAATTATTAAACAGCGAATCGCCGATTGATCCATTTTCTTGCTGCTTTGTTACAACTAATAGTTATAAATTACGCGTAATACTTGACATGACAAACGATAAGGGTTATAATAATTGTGAAATTTGTTACTCGAATGGTAAAGTTAGCGAGGTTAACTATCCCGTTAAAAAACTTAGCACAACCGTTGTTCATGACGTTGTTGACCGCGCTATCGAATCATCTATTTCCTTTAAAGATACTAGCGACGTAATTACAAATTCAACCAATTATAACAATTTGTTTAGTGATAAAATAACTAACGAACAAGTTACCGTTAACGACACCGAGTTAAAAACAAATTATACCTACGACGCTATTGATAGAGTTAAAACAGTTGAATTTTACGAAGATGATGCTTTAAAGCACAAGATCGAGTATTCGTTCATACCTGCTAAAAAGCGTGATACTTCAGCAGGTGGACACGTTCCCTTTGACCCAACCACACCTTCGTTACCTTCTAACCCTGTTCAAACTATTGGTACAACTAACTATATTGGCGAAATTAAAGAAACGGGTTATGGCTCAACTTTAACAACGCAAATTCTATATGATAATAACGGAAATATTACAAAATATGGCAATAATACCTACGCTTACGATAGTTTAAACCGCTTAGTTCGCGAAAATAATGCCGACCTTGATAAAACCATTGTATATACTTACGATGATAGTTTAGATGATACGATTGAAGATGAAAAGCGCAATAATCTTCGCATCAAACAAGAATATTCATATACTACGGCGAGCACCTTAACTACCCCACTATCTACAACAACCTTTAACGTTGGGGCTTGGCAAGACCAAATAACAGGCATTACAAAAGATAATCAAACAACTACTCTTTCTTACGATAACAAAGGAAGATTAACTGCATTTGGTAATAATGCCTTTACGTGGGATGATAATGGTAGGCTTACAAGCGTAACAACTGGAAACAATTGCACTCAATATTTTTATGATGGTGATGGTAACAGAGTAGGTAAATTATTTAACGATACAAGTTTAACCGAGTTTAGTTATATTAACGGAAAGCTTATTAAACTTTCTAAAGTTCAAGAAACAAATCCGTATAGTTTAATATTCTTGCACGATTCTACCGGTATAATCGGCTTTAAGTATAACGGCGAAATTTATACATACCGTAAAAACTTGTTTGGTGATATTACTGAAATTTACAAAGGTACTGAGCTTGTTGCAAAATACGTATATGATGCTTGGGGTAACTGCACTATTCTACAAAACAATTCAGACGATATTGCAAACGTAAACCCATTTAGATATCGTGGTTATTACTATGATATTGAATCTGGGCTATACTACCTAAAATCTCGTTACTACGACCCAACTATTGGTAGATTTATTTCACCCGATGGCGTTGAATATTTAGAGCCCGACAACGTACTTGGCTTAAATCTATATGCTTATTGCTACAACAACCCCATTATGTACACCGACCCAAGTGGGCATTTTGCTATTGCAACTGCAGTTGCAATAGGCTTTTGGATAGGATTTGGAATTGGCGCATTAGCTGGTGCTACTGCAGGAGGTATAATTGCATACGAATATTGTGTGGAAAATGATATTTCTGGTTGGGGGATGGCTGGCTTGATGACATTAGGAATTCTTGGCGGCGGATATGTAGGTGGTGCAATTGGCGGAGCAATCGGTAGTGCGATTGGTTATGGTGTAGGAGTTGTCTTTGGAGGAACACAAGCCATAGTAGAAGGTGCATCAATTGCATTATATTCTGGTGGAGGAAGTCGTGCAGCTTTTGATGCTGCGGTCGCTTCTGGCAAGATGCTCATAAGAGAAACGTTTGCTGCTAAAACATTAACTTTTGCACAAGCAATATATCCAATTTTAAAATTAAAGCCAATTTATAATACTCTTTGGGGAAAATTATCTTATGATTTTGCATTAGGAGCTTCATCTGCTGAGATATTTTTGAATGGGTCAGGAATTTACGAGAAAAGTGCTTTCTATTGTTATGAAATATGGGCATTACTAGAAAGAGGAGTTGAAAGAATTATATCTTATGTTTAATTTAATTAAATTCAAAATTATAAACGTTTATGGCGTACATAGTAACTTTCTATATAATAGAAATAAATTTTATGAAGTAAAATGCGAACCTTCATATCAAGGAGATGTTATTTTACTTTGCAATAAAAATAATGTAACTTTTGAAGAAGTTATAAAGTTATTACTGCATACTTTAAAAAAGGTGAATATATTGGGAGCTATTTCTCTTGTATACTATAAATATTCTAGTGAGTTTTTAGATTATTTAAAGCAATGTTCTCAAGATGAATACAAAAAAATAAAGAGAAAATGTAGAGCAAAAATAAATAATTTAAATTCATTTATAGCAAAATCTGATGATTTGTTATTTCCCCAAAATTCGAATATAAGAGAAATACATCAATTATTTAAATATAGATGAGTATGAATTCAACCATTATGATAGCGATACTCTTGTTGCTAAGTATGCTTACGATGCGTTTGGTAACTGCACTATCCTACAAAACAATTCAGATAATATTGCAGATATAAACCCATTTAGATATCGTGGTTATTACTATGATATTGAATCTGGCTTATACTACTTAAAAGCACGTTATTACGATCCAACTATTGGCAGATTTATTTCACCCGACGGTGTTGAATATTTAGAACCCGACAACGTACTTGGCTTAAATTTATATGCTTATTGCTACAACAACCCAATTGGTATTGCTTATAGTAGTTCTGGTGCTGGTTTTAGTACTAGTGGCAAAATGATGAGTTCTTTGGCTATAAGTGGAAGCATTATCCCTGGCTATGGATCAAGTAATAAAGGTTTTTACTGGCCGAATTTAGATTTTTTAGGAACAGGTTTTGGCTATATTGAAAATTCATTTTCAATGATTGCTGGTGTGATTGATGGCGTTCGAAAAATTAAACACTTAGATAAATTAGCTGGGTTAGATAAAGTGTCTAAGTGGTTAATGCGTATGGGTATTGGTATTAATGTTGGATTAAGCCTATACAACAATTTAACTAATTCTAATTTATCTGGTGCACAAAAAGAAGGTAATATAGTAGGCGATATCGTATATATAGCAGCAAGTAGTGCGGCAACATGGGGAGTATCTGCTTTAACTACCATGATACCTGTTGTTGG
>JAFWXT010000092.1 GCA_017522945.1 Clostridia bacterium | reverse complement strand
GTTATTTACCCAAATTGCACGCAAACCCCGATTTTATTTTTCTATGGTTATATTATATAATATAAATAAAAAAAAATCAATAAAAAAACGCGTTGATTTAAATTTTGTTCATTAAAAAAACAATAAATAAAAAGTTATCAACAAAGGTTGTTTTTTTAGTGTTGATAAAGGGTTGAAAATTAGTGGATATATGCAAATAGCCTGTTTTTCGTTGCTTTTTAATGCTTTTTATGTTATAATTTGAGCTATGGAAAAGGTTTTTAATGTTAACAACTTAAAAATAGAAAAAAACGCAGTGGAAACTCTGCAATTATTTTGCGATTTTTTGCTTGAAAAAAATAAGCAGTTTAATATCACCGCTATTCGTGATAAAGAAGGTGTTTTTGAAAAGCATTTTGCCGATAGTTTAATGGGTAAGGATTATTTTTTTAAAAACGCTAAAATTTTAGAAGTTGGCTCGGGTGGCGGATTTCCATCAATCCCCTTAAAAGCAAACGAGCAAAGTTTGAATTTTACGCTTCTTGAAGCAACGGGTAAAAAGTGTGAGTTTTTAAAGCAAGCAAAGGATTTATTAGGTTTTGAAAATTTCACCGTTATAAACGGTAGAGCTGAGGAGTTAGCAAGAAATAAAGATTATCGCGAACATTTTGATATAGTAACGGCAAGAGCTGTTGCTGAGTTAAACGTTTTGGCTGAACTTTGCCTTCCATTTTTAAAGGTTGGCGGTATTGCTGTTTTTTATAAATTAAAATCCGAAGAAGAACTAACTCGCGGAAAAAACAGTGTAAAAATTTTAGGTGGCGAAATTTGTGAGATTAAAAACTATACTCTTCAAGGCGTAGAAGGTGAAAGAAATATTATTATAATTAAGAAAGTTGCCCCTACAGCCGAAAAATATCCAAGAGAGTATAAGAAGATTATAAAATCACCGTTAATTTAATATATTTTTTAATAAAAGTGCCCACATAACGCGATTAACGGCACTTTTTTTATTTTTCATTTGTGTTTATTTTATAACTTTATGGTTGTTTGTTTAAGGCTATTAACTTTAAGTAGATTTTAACGTTTACACAAAAAATACTTAAAATAGTTTACTTTATCCCCCTTTAAAAAAGGCTTAAAAATACACTTTTATTTACTTTTAAGTATTGAAAATAGTTTAACTTAAAATAAAAGTGCAAAAAATTTAAAAAAATGTTAAATAGTTATTGACTTATTATAAAATAAAATATATAATAAAAAAGGTGCGCAATGAAAAGAGCACCAAGAATTAAGATAAAAAAGTATATTTATAAATTTACGGAGGTTTTTCAATGAAAAAAATGACCATTGACGGTAATACCGCTGCCAGCCACGTTGCGTATGCGTTTAGTGAAGTTGCAGCTATTTACCCGATAACCCCATCTTCACCAATGGCTGAAGTTGCAGACGAATGGGCTACTGCTGGCAGAACTAACATGTTCGGTCAAACTCTTAAACTTGCTGAATTACAATCAGAAGCTGGCGCAGCTGGCGCAGTTCACGGTTCTTTATCTGCAGGTGCTTTAACAGTTACTTACACTGCAAGCCAAGGCTTATTGTTAATGATTCCTAACATGTTTAAAATTGCAGGTGAATTATTACCAACAGTTTTCCACGTTAGTGCAAGAGCTATTGCTGGCCACGCGTTAAACATTTTCGGTGACCATTCGGACGTTATGTCTTGTAGACAAACAGGTTTTGCAATGCTTGCATCTGCATCAGTTCAAGAAGTTATGGACCTTGCTTTAGTTGCACACCTTTCAACTTTAAAAGCAAAAGTTCCTTTCTTACATTTCTTCGACGGTTTTAGAACAAGCCACGAAGTTCAAAAGATTGACGCTATCGAATACGACGAAATGAAAGCACTCGTTGATATGAAGGATATCGAAGAATTTAGAACTCGCGCTTTAAACCCAGATCATCCTATCCAAAAAGGTACTGCTCAAAACGCTGACATCTACTTCCAAAACAGAGAAGCAGCTAACAGCTACTATGAAGCAACCCCTGCTATCGTTCAAAAGATGATGGATAAGGTTTCTAAACTTACAGGCAGAAATTACCACCTATTCGATTACGTTGGCGCACCAGACGCTGAAGAAGTTATCGTTATTATGGGTAGCGGTGCTGACTGTGTTGAAGAAACTATCAATAAATTAAATGCAGAAGGTCATAAATATGGTTTAGTAAAAGTAAGACTTTACAGACCTTTCTTTACTAAAGCATTCTTAAAAGTATTACCAAAAACTGTTAAGAAGATTGCAGTTTTAGATAGAACTAAAGAACCTGGTTCACTTGGCGAACCTTTATACTTAGACGTTTGTGCTGCTCTTGCAGAAGCTAAGAAGAGAATTACCGTTGTTGGCGGTAGATACGGTTTAGGTTCAAAAGAATTTAACCCATCAATGGTTCTTTCAGTATTTAAAAACCTTGAACAAGCAAAACCAAAGAATCACTTCACAGTTGGTATTTATGACGATATTACTAACACTTCACTTGATTTCAGTCAAAAATATGACGCTGCTCCTGCAGGTACTATTAGCTGTAAGTTCTACGGTTTAGGTTCAGACGGTACGGTTGGTGCTAACAAGAACTCAATTAAGATTATCGGCGACCATACTGATATGTATGCTCAAGGTTACTTCTTCTACGATTCAAAGAAATCTGGCGGTATTACTGTATCACACTTAAGATTTGGTAAAACTCCAATTCAATCACCATACCTAATCGACGCTGCAGACTTCGTTGCTTGTCATAACCCATCATACGTTTTACGTTACGATATGGTTAAGGACTTAAAAGAAGGCGGTAAATTCTTACTTAACTCTTCATGGAATACAACTGAAGAACTTGGTAAACACTTACCTGCTTCAATGAAGCGTATGCTTGCTCAAAAACACGCTAAAGTTTACAATATCGACGCTATCAAGATTGCAGGCGAAATTGGTTTAGGTAACAGAACAAACGCAATCATGCAAGCAGCATTCTTCTATATTAACGATAGCATTATGCCATACGCAGAAGCTGAAGAATATATGAAAGCCGCAGTTAAGAAGAGTTACGGCAAGAAGGGTGACGCAGTTGTTAATATGAACTATGCAGCTATTGATAAAGCTACTTCTGAATTAGTTGAAATCGCTATTCCTGAAGAATGGGCAAATACAACTGAAGGCGCAGCTGCTTTAGAAATTGCAAATAACGAATACTTTAGAAACGTTCTTCACCCAATTCTTTCTCTTGAAGGTGACAATCTTCCTGCATCTACCTTCAATCCAGACGGAACTGTTCCTACAGGCACTACTCAATTTGAAAAACGTGGCGTTGCAATTAAATTACCAGTTTGGGATGCAACAAAATGTATTCAATGTAACCAATGTTCATTCGTTTGTCCACACGCTTGTATCAGACCTGCACTTAACGAAGTAGGCGCTGAAAAGCCAGAAGGTTACGTAACTAAACCTGCTATCGGCTTAAAGGGGTATGAATACAGAATGCAAGTTTCACCACTTGACTGTATGGGTTGTGGCGTTTGTGCTAACGTATGTCCTGCAAAGGAAAAAGCTCTTACAATGGTTGCTTTTGATAAAGTTTGCGCTGGCGAAATTCCTAACTATGAATTTAGTGAACAACTTCCTGAAGTAGATACTTCTGCATTCAAGAAAACTTCAGTTAAAGGTAGCCAATTTAGCAAACCTTTATTTGAATTCTCTGGCGCATGCGCAGGTTGTGGTGAAACTCCATATATTAAAGTAATCACTCAATTATTCGGCGATAGAATGCTTATCAGTAACGCAACAGGTTGTTCTTCAATTTACGGCGGTAGCGCACCTACTTGTCCTTACACTAAGAACGCTGAAGGCAAAGGTCCTGCATGGGCTAACTCATTATTCGAAGATAATGCTGAACACGGTTACGGCTTCCACTTAGCTTACGCTCAAAGACGTGATAAACTTGCTTCTGCTATCGAATTAGCTCTTGAAAAAGGTGCTAAAGGCAAGATTAAAAAAGCTTTTGCTGAATGGTTAGCAAATAGAAATAGTGCAGAAAAGAGCAAAGAAATTGCTAAGGTTATTATTACTGAACTTCCAGCAGCTATTAAGAACACTCGTGGCGAAATTAAATCAATCTTAAAAGATATCGAAACTCAAACTGATTGCTTAGTTAAAAAATCTATTTGGATTATCGGCGGTGACGGTTGGGCATACGATATCGGTTACGGCGGTTTAGACCACGTTCTTGCTATGAACGTTGACGTTAACGTTTTAGTTCTTGATACCGAAGTTTACTCAAATACTGGTGGTCAAGCTTCTAAGTCAACACCTACTGGTTCGGTTGCTAAGTTCGCTGCCGGCGGTAAGAGAGTTAAGAAGAAAGACCTTGGTATGATGGCTATGAGTTACGGCTACGTTTACGTTGCACAATGCTCTATGGGCGCTAACAAACAACAATTCTTAAATGCTATTGTTGAAGCTGAAAGCTATGATGGACCATCACTTGTTATCTGCTACGCTCCATGTATCAACCATGGTATCAATATGAGCAATTCTCAAGCAGAAGAAAAGAAAGCTGTTGACGCAGGTTACTGGCACTTATACAGATATAATCCAAACATCGTAGAAGGTAATCCTTTCACTTTAGATAGTAAAGAACCTACTGAAAGCTATCAAGATTTCTTAATGGGCGAAACAAGATACACAAGCTTAAAGAAAGCTCAACCAGAACTTGCAGCTGAATTATTCGCTAAAGCAGAAGAAGAAAACACAGCAAGATACAACAAGTATAAAAACTTAGCTAAAAAAGACTAATATTTAACGATAATTGTCTATAAACCAAAAGTGTGTGATTAAACTCACACACTTTTTTTATGCCGTGATAAATATATTTTTTTTAATGCTATACTATATAAAAATTAGATTTGCGGATTATAGCAACAAAAAAAGCAAAATTACGAGTAGTACTTGACAAGATTACCCTTTATAGTTATAATTGCTTTATAAAGGTAGTCACCCGACGGTGTTGAATATTTAGAGCCCGATAACCTAAACCCCATAAGACACTAAAAAGCCGTATATAGCGCGATTAACGCTATATACGGCTTAATTTATTATATCTTTTTTCTTGTTTTAAATAGCAACTAAAAAGTTATTATAACTAACAAAACAAAGAAATAAACAAAGGTAAATTATTTCTTTTTTTCTTTTTTATAAATACAGGTATTAGACATATTTTTTATATGGTTAAATTCTTTACCTATAAAGTATAAATAAAATTTCTTACCCACTTTAGACATACGGTTAATAAAATAGCAACTTTCTTCGTAAGCTTTTTGCCCCTTTTCGGGTGAAAAGTTTTTTGCTATTTGCACCGCAATATAATATACGGTGGTTTGATTTTCGGTCTCACGTATAGCAAGGTATATTCCGTCTGCCCCATCGCTCCAGTATTCGCAAAGTTTTTCTCTAATCTCACTTACGTCGTTTGCGTAGTTTTCGTTTGGCGCGATAAGCCCATCTTTTGTAAAAAAGGTTTGTTGTATATCTTCTTCGGCGCTTTGGCTTTTTTTAACAACGCTTTCGCGGTATTCATCAATAAGTTTTTGATTACCCGTTTTTAAAGCGTATTTAGCTAAACTTGCAAGAGCTTCTTCAGTTGCCGAACTATCAACTGCCGAGCGCTTAAACAAATCGATACATTCGTCATTATATTCACGCGCATAGTAACTTGCAAGTAAAAAGCAAGCAAAAGAAGAGCCCGAGCGTTCAATCACTTCGGTTAATATGCTTTTTGCTTTTTCATCGTTAATATATAAATATGCTTGCGCGCACTCGATAAGTTCAGAGTCGCTTAGATTATTCCATTCGCTATCAACTTGCTCGTATTTTTTCATAGCTTCAATTCTTTCGGTATATGCAAAGCGGCGAATGCGTTTGTAATCGTTATTCTTTTCATCAAATGCATCAATAGCAAGCGAAGATGCCTTTTGTAATAGTTTTGTTTGCTCGCAGTGATAATTACCGTTTGGAACTTCAAAATTAACAAAGTAATCTTGCACTTCTAAATCTTGCATTCGCATTTTAAACGTGGGGTGAGAATCGGTGCGGGCTGGTAGCTCATTTTTAAGTGTAAAGTGCCATTTATCGCTATATTGCCCCACTTTTTGAATAAAGCAGTTGTAATTTCTAAGTGCGTAATCGGTTACTGGAGTATCGTTTTCGTAAACGTCGAAGCACACTTCTTTCCAAGGATATTCGCTATACAAACCAAACAAAGCAACTTTAGCGGTAGCGTTAATAAAATCTTGCGAATAACCTAACTCTTTTACGAGTAGGTCGGCTTCGCGTTCAATTTTTCGAGAAGAAAAAAGGTCGTAAGTGTAAATTTTTTCAACGAGAGTATGCTCGAAATAGCAGGTAAAAAGAGATAAAATGCTAAACATGCTATCTTTTCTTTCAAAGCTTTTAATCTGACGGCTATAAATTGCGCGCATTTTAATATCTTCATTTTTATAGTGAGCAAATTCGTGAATCATAATAGCAAAAAGTTCTTCTTCGGTAAGAAGAGCCACTTCTTCTGCTTTTAAATTGATGTAAACACAGTTATTTTTCAAAGCAATAGCAATTCCCATGCCCGAAACAACCATTTTAATTTCGCCTTTGTGGTTGATTTTTTTGCTAGCGGTAGTGATTATTTCATATATTTTAGGATAATCGTTTTTATCAAGAAGGTGTTCTTCATTCGACTTTTTATTGTCAAAACTGGGTATATAAGCGTTAAATATTCCAATAAATAATAAAACACCTATAATAGTAAAAGGTATTAAGGCGCTCGATTCAGCCTTTGATAAGCTTAGCAAAAATATAAACGCTAAATATATAAAAGCAATGGTTATTTGATAGATATTATAGCGTTTAATCGATTTATAGACCAACTTTTCTTCATTTTCATAGTTTTGCTCTACTTGTTCTTTTCGCTCAACGGTGTAATCGTAACGCTGTTGTACGTTCATTTTAGATTTTTGCTTACTCGTTTTAAAAAAGGCTATTAAATTAACAACTGCCACTATTATTAAAACTGCAAAAACCGAAAATGCTATTATTGAAAACAAGTTTTTGTTTTGGTCGAGTATTGTAATCGAATAACCACCTATAAAGGTTGCCATTGGTATTATTATAGATAATAGAAATATTAGTATTGTGCGTAAAGTGTTTTTCATTTGTTTATTCCTTATTTAGAAAAAAAGTGTGACTTAAACTAAAAAAGCGGATTGACACCCGCTTTTTATAAATTATTTTTTGTGTTTTTCGATAAGGTCTAAAATTTCAATAATTCTATCTAAATCGTCGCGAGTATAATAATCGATATAAATTCTACCCTTTTTATCGTTTCCGATAGCTTGAACTTTTGTGCCAAAATCGCGTTGCATACGGTTAATCATATCCTTAAGCTCAACGCTCATAGGTTTTAGCGTATTTTTTTTCTTTTCAGGTGGGTTGTAGTAATCTTTAACTGCCTGTTCAACGTCGCGAACCGAAAGCTTGTCCTTAACGGCTTTAAAAGCTATACTTTCTTGAACTTCTTGTGGTAAAGTTACAAGCGCACGCGCGTGACCTGCCGAAAGCTTATTGGCTTCAACAAGTTTTATAACTTCTTTTGTTAAAGATAAAAGTCTTAAAGTGTTAGCAACTGCCGATCTTGATTTGCCTATTCTTGTTGAAAGTTCTTCTTGGGTCATTGAATAGTCTTTCATAAGTTGTTGCATAGCGGTTGCGGCTTCAATAGGGTTTAAGTCTTCGCGTTGTAAGTTTTCAATTAGCGAAATTTCTTTTATTTGACGCTCGTCGTATTCGCGAATTATTGCAGGAATAGTGCTTTTGCCTGCAAGCTTACTTGCTCTAAAACGACGTTCGCCGGCAATAATCATATAATTACCATTCTCGTCTTTATTTAAAACAATAGGTGTAATTACGCCGTGAATCGAGATTGAATCTGCAAGTTCTTTTAGTGCGCCTTCATCAAAAACCTTTCTTGGTTGATTTGGGTTTGCAAAAATTTTATCAAGTTCGATTTCATAAACTGCCATCGCTTGCTCTTTAGTCATTTTATTTTCATCGTAAGTAAAACGGCTATAATCTTCAGTTGTTTCGGAAAATAATGCCGATAGCCCTTTACCAAGACCTTTGGTTACCTTCACTTTAGTTCCTCCTTTTTGTATATGTTTTTTAGTTTAAAAATTATTAAAAAATGTGGCTATAAGTTGATTAACGGCTATTTTAGTTTAATTGTTTTTTTCTTCGCGTAGCAAAAATTCTTCAGCTAACGAAAGGTAAGCCTTTGCTCCTGTACATCTTGGGTCGTGAAGCATAACTGGCACGCCGTGACTTGGCGCTTCAGATACGCGAATGTTTCTTGGTATAACTGTAGTAAACATTTTTTTGCCAAAAAACTTATTTATTTCGGCTAAAATTTGTTTAGAAATAAGCGCTCTTCCGTCGTACATAGTAACCACTACACCATCGATTTTTAGTGTTGGGTTTAGGTGTTGAACAACAAGTTTTATAGTGTTCATAAGTTGTGATAAGCCTTCAAGAGCGTAGTATTCGCTTTGTATTGGAATAATAACAGAATTACTTGCCGTAAGCGCGTTTATAGTTAATAATCCGAGCGAAGGCGGGCAATCTATCATTATGTAATCATATAAAGGCATAAGCGATTCAACCCTTTCTTTTAGGCGTTTTTCACGATTTTTAACGTAAACCAACTCAACTTCCGCGCCAGCAAGGTCGATGCTTGCAGGAATAAGATATAGATTTTCAATTTTGGTTGTGTGAACAGTTTCGGTTGGGTTTATATCGTCAATTAAAAGATTATAAACCGAGTTAGATAAACCACTTTTTGAAAAGCCTAAACCGGTGGTCGCGTTGCCCTGTGGGTCTATGTCGATAAGTAGCACGCGTTTTCCTTTTAATGCAAGAGCAGCACAAAGGTTAACGCAGGTTGAAGTCTTTCCAACCCCACCTTTTTGGTTAGAAAAGGAAATTATTTTTGCCATAGGTCACCTCAAGTAGTTTATTTGCTTACGCGGGTTGTAAAATAAAAGATTTTACTTGCGCGCCCTTCAATGGGCGCGCTTATTTTTTGATAAATAGAATAATAAATTTTTAAGCAACTGCAAGATAAAAAGATTAGTTCTTTTCATCCTTATCTAAATTATTTAGCGCTTCTGTTATATCAATTTGCGAATCTTTTTTAGCATTTGTGCGGAATGGGTCGTTTTTAATTCTTTCAGCATTCTTTTCCATAAAGTCAACGATGCTTTCAAAATCCTTCCCTTCCATAATCATAGCAACTTCTTCACTGTAAATAGTTTCTTTTTCAATTAAAAGTCTTGCCATTAAATCGAGTTTATCTTTGTTTGCTTGTAAAAGTTCAACCGATTTTTGCATAGCGTTTTTAACGAGCATTTCAACTTCTTCGTCAATTAAGGTTGCAAGCGATTCACTATAAACCGTTCTTGTTTGATAATCACGGCCTACGAAAATTTGGTCGTCACTACCGTAGTCAACAGGGCCGATTTTGTCGCTCATACCAAAAGAAGTAACCATTGCTCTTGCAATCTTTGAAACTTGTTTAATATCTTGGCTTGCACCAGTAGTTACGTCTTGAATAATTATTTGCTCAGCGGCTCTACCACCTAAAGTCATAACCATTCTGTCAAGTAATTGATTTTTACTCATGTGTTGGTCGTCGCTATCAGGTCTTGTTAAAGTATAACCTGCTGCGTTGCCGCGTGGAATAATAGTTACTTCGTGAACTTCGTCGCAATGTGGTAAAAGTTTTGCAGTGATTGCGTGACCAGCTTCGTGGTATGCGGTAATTCTCTTATCACTTTCGGTAACAAGTCGGCTACCCTTCTTTGGTCCCATTTCAACTTTTTCAATAGCTTCGTATAAATCTTCGTTAGTAATAGCCTTTCTGTTTGCACGCGCAGCCAAAATAGCTGCTTCGTTTAATAGGTTTGCAAGGTCTGCACCAGAAAAACCTGCAGTCATTCTTGCTAAAATCTTAAACGATACGTCTGCAGCAAGAGGTTTATTTCTTGAGTGTACCTTTAATATTGCTTCACGTCCGCGTACGTCTGGAAGATTAATATATACTTGACGGTCGAATCTACCAGGTCTCATAAGTGCTGGGTCTAATATGTCGGCACGGTTTGTAGCCGCCATGATGATAATACCTTCGTTAGAATCAAAACCGTCCATTTGAACAAGTAATTGGTTAAGCGTTTGTTCTCTTTCGTCGTTACCGCCGCCAAGACCTGCGCCACGTTGACGACCGACAGCGTCGATTTCATCGATGAACACAATACAAGGCATTGATTTTTTTGCCATAGCGAATAAATCGCGAACTCTTGATGCACCAACGCCGACAAACATTTCAACAAAGTCTGAACCGCTTATTGAGAAGAATGGTACGTTTGCTTCACCAGCAACTGCTTTTGCAAATAGCGTTTTACCTGTTCCTGGAGGGCCTACTAATAATACACCCTTTGGAATACGCGCACCAAGTGATGAGAATTTTTTAGGATTCTTTAAAAATTCAACAACTTCTTGTAATTCTTGTTTTTCTTCTTCAGCACCCGCTACATCTGAAAAACGAACGGGAACGTTTTGATTAACTCTTGCTTTAGTTTTACCAAAGTCCATAGCGCTTTTATTACTACCTTGCGCTTGTCTCATAAATATTACTAAAATTAATATGCCAACGCCTATCGTTAAAATAGGAACTATTAGCGATGAGAATAGTGAACCTGCGTTTGGATCGGTATAATTAACTCCTACGCCAACTGATTGTAACGCAAGAAGCATCTTTGAATAATAAGAGTCGCGTGGGTAACTTGCTTTGTAAGTTGCTATACCCTTTTCGTTGTATGCAACCAAATTATACGTACTAACAACGATTTTGCTAAAGTCTTTATCGCGGTTATCAATAATTATAAAGTTATCATCTTTACCATTATATAGAATCTTTATCGGTTGACCACCAACGTCATAAGTATCGCCTGTTAAATTATCTGCCTTATTATCGTCAATAATTACAATGCCTGCCTTTTGGAAAAACTCATCGGTTGATAGGTTTTTTGCTGTGTCACTAAAAAAGAATAAAGCGATCAATCCTAAAACAACCAAACCGACAAGGAGATAAGCAAGCCCTCTGCCATGTTTTTTCATAAAACCTCCGTGTATATGGGCGCACCCATTATAGTATTTTGCGTAAATTGTAATTTAAAAATAACTGCTAAAAATCCATTATATATAATTACTCTATTATTTTAGCATATTTTGCAAATTTTTACAAGTTAAAAGCGGTAAATTTTTGGTAAATTATGCCAACTTTTATCGTGTTATAAAATTGTTTTAATTTAGCCAATTATTAGTATATGTAATTTGTTTGCAAATAATTCTAAAGCAGTTAACTTTTAATTTTTAATAGTTAAGTATTTAAAGTTAAACGTTTTACGGTTTTTATATAGCGTTTGATTGTGCGCTTCACATCGATGAAATATAAAAAAATACATAATGTTTTACGGGGAAAAGGCTATTGTTTTGGTAATTTTTGATTATGTTTGATTTATAATAGTTTATGTTTCACGTGAAACTGCGTATAACAAAAAAGTTTGTTTCTCGTGAAACATTTTACATTCCCTTATTACTTTACGAAGAATTTTAAATCTTTAAAAACATAGATTTTGTGCGGGATTTTTAACATTTTATCTTTATTTAAACAACCGTTTTTTCTTTGTCCGATTAAATTTTCATGGTTAAAACGTGAAACAATCGTGTTTCACAAAGAAAAATACAATTTAATATTGTGAAACAGCTATTTTATTAGGGTTAATATATAATTACTTGTGTAAAACATTTAAAAAATGCCCTGTGAAGCATAAAAATTTATTGTTAAACATTTATTTTTGCTATAAAATAGTTTGTTTTTCTAATAAAAAAAACGAGCATATAAATGCCCGTTTTTATAAGTTTTTTTAGATGTGCAATCTTGCAACAACAGCAGAAATGATTGCTTCAAATAAGTTGTGTTCTTGCATAAATCCGCCAAACGTTGCGCTTGAAAGCATTTGTCTTAAATCTTCAAAGATTCCGCCTGGAATTACGCTAATTAAGTAAATTACAATTGTTAAAACTAAAAAGCCTTTAATTAAGCCCATTATTCCGCCTAAAAGCCTATCTATGCTATTGATAACGGGTAATTCTACAATTTTTGTTAATATAGCCGCTGCGATTGAAAGGATAAGTTTTGAAACGATATGTAATGCAACGAAGCTTGCGCCGATTAAAATATATCTTGAAAGAATGGTTGAAATGTGAAGTGTAACACCTTCAATTGAGTTTCCTATGCTTGATTCAAGTGAAGCTGCAGAATTTAGTGCAGCTTCGGCAATAAATTCGGGTAATCCCATTGATTCAACTGCTGCTATAATGCTTTCACTTAAATTACCTTGAATAACTTCGCTTGGGATTTTAAATAAGTCCAACCCAATGATTTTATCTGTTAGTTTGGTTAATAATCCAAATTGACTTTCTAACAAGTTTAACAGGTTATCGCAAAAGAAATATGCGATTAAAAGTGCTCCGATTGTGACTGCAAATTTAAAAACTCGTTTAAAAAAGCCTCGCATTAGCCCAATTATTACAAAAGCTAATATTAAACCTAAACAAACGAGATCGACAATTAGTGCTGTGTCCATAAACGTATTCCAATAATCTCCTTTTGTATTGATTTTTATAAAAATAAACAATTTTTAGTTTATTTTATTACCATCATCACTATTATATCACTAAAAAAAGGAATTTGCAATTAAAATGATTAAAAAAAATTATATTTGGTAAAAATTAGAACTATGGAAGAATTAAATTTTTATATGGAAGATAAATATTTATATTTATCAATAGCAAAAGCACTTGAAAAATACGTTGATGAAAAAGCGGAGAGTATAGTGTTTCTTTTTGTTGGGACAGATGGGAATATTGGTGATTCATTAGCTCCACTTTGTGGCACGTTGTTAAATGTAAATATGGGTAACGTGTTTGTTTATGGCGATTTAAACGAGCCTATAACGGCAAAAGAAGTACCGTTTATGGCAACATACGTAAAAATAGCGCATCCCACTAGCACGGTAGTGGTCGTAGATGCAGCCGTTGGTAAAAAATGGGACGTTGGTAGGGTAAAAGTGCAAAAAACTGGGATAAAGCCAGGGCTTGGGGTAAATAAAGATTTACCCATGATTGGCGATTTGTCTATAATAGGCGTTGTTGGCGAAAAAGATGACTTTAAAAATGGTATATTACCACAAATAAGGCTTTCAAGTATATTTCAAATGGCAAGAAACGTAAGCATGGGCATTGAAACCTTTTTAAATGTAAAATTTAGCAACAAAAAGCTAAAAAAGGAACGTGTTGATAAAAGCATTTATAATATGATTGAAAGTATTGATAATCGACTTATAGGCTAACTTATTATCAATAAACTACATTAAATTTTGTTTAAAATTAGTTAAAAATAGGCAAAAAATTTATTAAAATCATAAAAGGAGCTATAAAAAATAAAAAAATAATCAAAAAAGCAAGCAACTTTTTCTTTTAATTGCAAAATATTTCACAAAAAATCACGCTATATGCTCATAATCAATAATTTGGATAAAAATGTTTCACAAAAAAAGCCCTTTAATTGCAACAGCAACTAAAGGGCTAAAATTGTTTTTATATAATTATTTGTTTAACAAATTAATAGAAAAATCAATTCTACGTAAGCATTCTTCCTTACCTAAAATAAGGGCTAATTCGATTGCACCACCGGGCGTAACGTCTTTACCAGATAATGCAACACGAGCAGGCCATAGAATTTGACCGTTTTTCATTTCTTTTTCGGTTGCTAATCCAATCAACAAATCGTGTATCGTGTCGTGATCGAAAGATGGGGCAGAAGCAAGCTTTTCGCGAATCCAAGGAAGAACGGTTTTTGCAAGTTCTGCATCGGTTTTCATTTTTTTATGGAAGAAAAGAGCAGTATCGTATTCGCCAAATTCTTCTAAGAAATTAATTTTGTCTGGTATTTCGCTTAAGATTTCAACCCTTGTTTTTAAAAGCGCTGAAAGTTGTAATAAATCGTATTTTCCGTAAACCTTTGATTGTTTAAAGAATGGTGTTGCTACCTTTAAGAACTCTTCGTCTGATAATTCCTTTAAATATTCACCGTTTAGCCAACGAAGTTTAACGTCGTCGAAAATTGATGGGCTTTTTGAAACGCCGTCGAGTGAGAAAAGTTCAATCATTTGAGCCATCGTCATTTTTTCAACGTTTTCCTTTGGTGACCAACCTAAGAGTGCAACATAGTTAACGATTGCCTCTGGTAAATAGCCTTTATTTACAAAATCATCGAAGTTTGCATCCCCATAACGCTTTGAAAGTTTGCGTGTTTGGTCTTTCATTATAATAGGCAAGTGAATATAGTGTGGGCGTTCCCAGCCAAAAGTGTCATACATTAAATTGTATTTTGGAGTAGATGATAAATATTCCGTACCACGAATAACGTGTGAGATTTTCATTAGGTGGTCGTCAACTACGTTAGCAAAGTTGTAGGTTGGTAATCCATCGCTTTTAATAAGAATATTATCTTCAAGGTCGGCATAGTCAACCGAAATAGTGCCGAAAACCATATCTTCATAAACAGAAGTGCCTTCAAGTGGAATATTTTGGCGAATAACGTATGGTTCGCCAGCTGCAATTCTCGCTTCAACTTCTTCTTTTGAAAGTTTTAAGCAGTGTTTATCATACTTTCTATTTCCGTTTTCGTCGGTTAGACTTTCGAGGCGTTCTTTAGTACAAAAACAGTAATATGCACCGCCTAATTCAACTAATTTTTTAGCATATTCAAGGTAAATTGCTTTTCTTTCACTTTGTACGTAAGGTCCAAATTCGCCACCTTTATCAGGTCCTTCATCGTAGCAAATTCCCGATTCGTTTAGTGAAGAATAAATAACTTCAACTGCGCCTTCAACAAAACGTTCTTGGTCGGTATCTTCAATTCGTAAAATAAAATCACCGCCGTGCTTTTTTGAATAAAGATAGCAATAAAGTGCCGTACGTAAGCCCCCTAAATGCATAAACCCAGTAGGGCTAGGGGCAAATCTTGTTCTAATTTTTTCCATTTTATCCTCCCGTCACAACAAAAGTGCGCCGTATAATTTATTTTTTAATATAAGTGGTATATTTAAAACCGTATAAGTATGTTTCACGGTATAAAACACGCCTATAGATTTATAATTCAGTGTTTCACGATATTTTTCAAAAGCAAATTTTATCGATTTAATATAAAAGTATAGTAATCTTTTCAACAATTGATTTAAGCTTATCGCTTGCCTTATAACTATAAGTTTTATCGCCGGCAACAATAATATGATCATCTAAAGCAATATTGTTTAGTCTAAGTGCAGTATAAATCTTTTCGGTTGCCTTGTCATCGGAAAGAGAAGGGTGTGCGTTCCCAGATAAATGATTATGGCAAATTACTACACTGTTTGGCCTTTTAGCTAAAACGCCTGTTATAAGTTCGCTCATATCAATATTAACCATATTGTTTGAGTGTGAAGAGAAAATCTTTCTTAATATAATTTCACCCGACTTGTTTAAGAAAAAGGCAACGAATTTTTCTTCGTTAAAATGTTTAAAACTATCAATTAAGTTTTGTTTACAGCTATCGTAACTAAAAATGGTTGGAAATGGGTGTTTATCGTCTTCAACTCTTCTAAATATTTCACCTAATGTTACAATAAATGAAGCAGTTTTGTGTCCAACCCCTTCGATTGCTTGAAGAGCGTAAGGATCTGCGTAAAAACAATTTTTTAGCGAACCAAAATTATCAAGCAAACGATGAGCGAGTTCGTTAGTGTTTTTACGAGGTATTGAGTAAAATAACAAAATTTCTAAAATTTCGTGATCAGAAAGCAAGGTGCTTCCTTCAAGCAACTTAGTTGTGAGGCGTTCTCTATGTCCTTCGTGCATAAAAATCTCCAAAAATTAAGCAAAATTAAAAAAATACTACTAATATATTTTACCACATTTAAAAAAAAGTGTATAATAAATAAAGATGAATTTTAAAAATTGAGGTAAAATAATGCAACAAATTAATGAAATAAAGAAAAATATTATGAAATTGTGTGCAATTCCAAGTGTGCAAGCGCCTGCTTTGCCCGGTATGCCCTTTGGTAAGGATGTTAACGATGCATTATTGTTTACGTTAAATCTTGCAAACGAAATGGGTTTTGAAACGATAAACTACGACGGATACGTTGGTGAAGTTATTTTTAAAGGTGAAGAAAACGAGCAAACGATGGGTATATTGTGCCACTTGGACGTTGTTAAGGCGGGAAGGTTGCAAGATTGGAAGCATCCACCCTTTGAGCCAACTGAAGAAGACGGCAAAATTTATGCGCGCGGAACTTTAGATGATAAAGGTCCCGCTATTTGTGTGTTACATATGCTTAAAGAGCTTAAAGATGAAGGCTTTAAGCCTAAGAAAACAATAAAACTTATACTTGGTTGTAATGAAGAAAGCGGTTGGGCATGTATGAAGCATTATGAAAAGGTTGCTAAGATGCCCGATTTTGGATTTTCACCCGACGGAAATTTTCCCGTAATTTATGCCGAAAAGGGTATTTTTCACCCACAATTTCATTTTGAATGTGATAAAAGCATTGTAATTTGTGGCGGTGAAATGCCTAATATGGTATGCGACTATGCTTATGCTATAGCTCCAATTGATGAAAAACTATGCGAAAAATACGGTTTAAAAATAAATGGCGAAAAAATTGAAAGTTTTGGTGTTTCTGCACACGGCTCAACGCCTAATAAAGGCAAAAACGCTATTTCGCCACTTTTAAAATATTTGATCGAGCTTGGCATGGTTGATAAATCGGTGCACGAAAAATTATTTGATGATTGTTTTAAACTAAAAGAAGTTAGCGATGAAAGTGGCTTTTTAACAATGTCACCTAACGTAATTAGCGCAAAAGAGGGCAAATTAGATATTATTGTTGACTTTAGATATCCTTGCACTTTACCCGCGGATTTTATTGAAAAAGCAAGTGAAAAAATTGCGCCTTATACGTTGATTGGAAACCATCAATTACCACTTTATAATAGTAAGGATAGCTTTTTGATTAAAACCCTATTAAAAGTATATAATGAAGAAACGGGCAGTAATGAAGAAGCAATGGCTATCGGTGGTGGCACTTATGCGAGAGCATTACCGATAGGTGCGGCGTTTGGTCCAGAATTCCCTGGTGAAGACGCGCCTGTTCATGAACCTAACGAGTATATTACCATAAAAAATATTGAAAGAATGTGTGTAATTTATAAAAAAACCATTAAAGAATTAACCGAATAATAAAAAGTTGTAGTGCGAAATTTTGGCGCGCTACAACTTTTTTTGTAATATTTTTTAGTGTTGTTTTGTTAAAAATAACTTCTAAAACAAGCTTAATTCGTTGTGCCATTTAAAGGTTTAGTGGTATTTGCTAAAAAAGTAAAAAGTTAGCCTATAAGTTGATTATTCGCGCTTTTATGGTATAAAAAATACTGTTTTTTTGTAAGATTTGCTTATAATTTAACACAAATATTGCTTGGTAAAAAAATTAAAAAGCAAGTGTTGTTTTTAAAATTTTAAAAACGATTACAAAATGAAGCTTTCGCATTTTTTTGTGTCAAAAAATTTTTTATTTTAAATTTTGTGTGATAATATCTTGAAAACGTGGAGTTTTTAACCATAAAAATTAAAATTTAACAAAATTCGCTAACTTTCGCGGAATAAAAATTCAAGTAAGAAAATAATTTTATTAATTATTAATAAAGGGCGGTAAAATAGTGGCGTTTTGTCGATTTTTGTGGTATAATAAAAGCGCAAGATTTGGTTTTAGAAAAAACACTTTTGAAAATTTTTATTCTTTATAAAAAAGCGTTGTTACCAAAGGTAAAACAAAAAAAATAAGATACGCTTAACGCATTACCGTTTTAACGGTTAAAAGTGCACAAAAAAATGTTTTGTAGTTTGTATAAACTTAAAAATTGCGCATGCTAAGGTTAAGATTTTTAAGCCCACACAAAAAGCATTGAGTTTTGGGCAAAAAATTGTGTAATTGGCTTACGCAAAGCAAGTGTGAACACGCTTACATTTAAAACCATTGTAGCGGTAATTATCTAAACATATATTTAAATGTGTTATAAATTTGACTCGCGTAGGTGCGCGCGCGTGCAAAAAACAACGAAAACAAGCGAAACGATCTTTGAAAGAAAAGGGCATTAAAAACAAAGCTTGAATAAAAGTAGGACTTAAAAAACCAAAGTTAAAACTAAAACAAAACTTTATTGATATAGCGACTACCATAAAGGAGTATGATGTTATGCTAAATGCTTTATTATTAAATAGTTTAGGTAGAGTTGACCGCAATTTCTTTTTAATTTGTGGTATTATCATTGCCGTAATAGTTGCCGTGTATTTTTTAATACCCGTTTTTAGAAGAGAACAATACGAAACGCAACGTAATAATTTAAGAGAAAGAGAAAGCGCGTTTAACGCTGCCAAAAAAGCCAGAGATACTGAATCCGTAAGTGACGACACGGTTGATTTATCGACTCCAAACAACGAGGACGTTAGCGATAAATAAACTATGAAAAAGGGAAGTTTGTTTGCAAAAATAGTTTACTATTTATTCGCCTTTTCGTTGGGCATTATGCTGGCTGTTTTTTTACCCTTCGTTTATATGTATGATGGGGAAGCATTAAACACCATACAACAGTCGCTTGACGCTGGAAATTACAGCCAAGCAATGGGTATGGTAGGTGGGTACTACAACGAGCAATACGTATTATACAAAAGTTTCGAAAGGGGCGGAAGTGTTGTAATTTTTGAATCCGCAACCCTATATGAACATAAATACGGCGACGATACGAGTGCAGAAAATGTTGTAAAAAAATACAAAATGCACAAGTCTTACGCGGGTTTCGTTTTTGGGTTGGATGATAAATTTGCAGTTTCTTCTATCGCCGAAAACAAAACCAAACTTTTTATCAACACAACAGACGGTGCGAAAGAGTTTGAGCTTTTAAATTGCGACACTAACAACGACCAAGTTTTTGACAATATATCATCGCTTTTAACCAACAACTTTTTCTTTTTAGAGTTTTCGGATAGTGATATGCAGTCCTTGGGTATTACGAATATTTTGTCTCTAACCTTTATTATGGCGGATGGTAGCGAATACGGCACTATTGAAACCACGAATCCAACTTTTAGTAGTGAAAATTTGTTTAAAACGCAATTTTTTAATGACGTTGAAGCTTTTATTGAAAAAAATAACGAAGTAGCTGATTATACGGTCCTTCACGCGGAAGATGAAGATTTTGACCAAAAAAACCAAGCGTTGGGCGCTGAATTAAACGCGTTAGACGCTCAACTTCTATCAAACGAAAACTATGCCAAAAGCAACACGAGCATAGCAAGATCAAGCGCGGACAAGCGCGCAACTAGAACGATAATAATATATTTCGTATGTGTTTACGTACTTGGTGATTTTCTTTTAGGCACGAGATATATTTTAAGGTTTATAAAATGGTTTGGCACAAAGGTATTAAAAATCAAGTCTAAAGAACCAAAGATTGACGAATCAACTTTTGGAACTGATTATTATAGCCAAGTAGAAATAACGTTACATAACGAAGGGGTAAGCGAATCTGAAGAGATTAAGCTAACCTACGCAAACGAAACTGAAAGCGTAACTTTTACCTTTAATTACGTAAACGGTTATAAGGACAAGCAAAGGATGAAAGCAGGGGTTTACAATTTGCAGCCATCCGAATTAGAAACAACTTATGAAACAAAATCTATACCAGCAACCATCATTGCTGAAGGTTATAGAAAAGCCGTTGAGGCAAAAATTATAAAGCGATAGGAAGAACGCGAATGAAAATTACAATCAAAAATCTAACGAAAATTTTCCCAAGTAGAAGCAAAAAAGGCGACGAAGTAGTTGCAGTTAACGATATGTGTCTTGAAATCCCATCAGGCAAACTCGTTGGTCTTTTAGGTCCATCAGGTTGTGGTAAATCAACCACGTTGTTTATGTTATCCGGGTTAGAAAACCCAACGTCGGGTCACATTTTATTTGAAGACCAAGACGTAACGACCTTAGCCCCTGAAAGACGTGGAATAGGTTTAGTTTTCCAAAACTACGCTCTATATCCACATATGACGGTGGAACAAAACATAATGTTCCCTTTAGTAAATATGAGAATGCCCAAAGAAGAAGCAAAAGCAAGGGCTTTAGACGCGGCAAAATTAGTTCAAATAGAAGATCTTATGGCGCGTAAGCCATCGCAACTTTCAGGCGGTCAACAACAACGTGTAGCAATAGCACGTGCACTTGTAAAAATGCCAAACGTTTTATTGCTTGACGAACCACTTTCAAACCTTGACGCAAGATTACGTTTACAAACTCGTGAAGAAATTAAACGTATCCAACGTGAAACGGGAATTACAACCGTATTCGTAACGCACGACCAAGAAGAAGCGATGTCCATTTGTGATATAATGGTAGTTATGAAACTTGGCGTTGTTCAACAAGTCGGTGCGCCTCAAAAGATATACGACAATCCATCAAATATGTTCGTAGCAAACTTCTTAGGAACGCCACCAATCAATATATTTAAGGGCGAAATCGTTAACGGCAAGCTAATCATTGGCGGTGAAGTGGTTTTAGAAAAGCCCGAACTTGAAGACCAAGCGGTATTCGTAGGTATTAGACCAGAAGGCTTTATTTACGATGAGAACGGCAGGTTCACTTTAAATACCGATCATATTGAGGTTATGGGAAGAGATAAAACGGTTGTTTCAACCCACCCTAACTCAACTAAAGATACAGTAAGAAGCATAATCGATTCTGACATAGCGCTTCCAGAAGAGGCAAAACAACTTAAGTTCAACTTGAAACCAAACAAAGTTTTCTTATTTAACGCAGAAACTGAAGAGAGGATTTATTAATATGACTATGGACAAAAGAAATTTGCCCGAAAATGAAAATATTACCGAACAAAACGTTGTTATAGAAAGCGATGCTGAAAATACGGATTCTCCCGTAGCTAAAAAAGCGAGCGAGGCAATTCCACAACTTTCAACCAAAGAAAAGTTAAGTCGTTTTTTCCGTGCTCAACAAGGCTGGTTATTTGTTTTACCCGCTTTGCTTTTAATGGTTATATTCACTTTCTATCCCATCGTAAGTGCGTTCGTAAACTCTTTTAAGCAAGATTACAATGGTTTAGCCAGCACCTATAACGGCTGGGGGGTTGAAAATTTTATTCGTGTTTTAAAGGGTGACACGGGAATGGGCGGAGCAAACTTTTTGCAATGCTTAACCAACACGATGGTACTAACCTTCGTATCAGTTCCACTTTCAACATTTATTGCATTATTCATTTCGGTAGCCTTAAACTCAATTAAACCTTTACAAAAAGCCTTTCAAACGGTATTGTTTTTACCATACCTAACCAACTCGTTAGCGATGGGTGCGGTTTTCTTAACTTTCTTCCAAGTAATAGGAACGACACGTCAAATCGCTGCTGGAACAGCACAACTTGGTATAGTAAACGATTTACTTGGCTGGCTTGGTGCTGACCCAATCAACTGGATAAGGGGAACGAACTTAAGCACAAACGAAAGTTTAGTTTGGCATTTAGGCAAGGTTGATATTCCGTGGACTAAATATTCTATAATGATTGTATATGAAGTTTGGTCTGGCTTACCTTTTAAAATTTTAATTTTATTCAGCGCGTTACAAAGCGTTAACAAGCAATATTACGATGCTGCAAAAATTGACGGGGCGTCAAAGAGCACCGTATTATGGAAAATAACCACTCCTTTAATTTCTCCAATGATATCTTATTTATTGATTACGGGTATTATGGGCGGTATGAAACAATATTCGGCAGTAGTAGGTGTATTCGGCGCAGATATGGGTACTAACTACGATATGGGAACGATGGTAGGTTACATTTACCAATACTTAGAACTCGGTCAAACGGGTTACGCATACGCAGGTTCTTTATTATTGTTTATAATAATAATGATTATAACTGCTATCAACTTACGCGTTAGTAAAAAGCGCGTAACCTACTAAGGAGGTGCAATATGGAAGATAATATTAAAAACATTTCTGAAAATTCATCTCTACCACAAGAAAACCCCATTTTCGATATCGAGAAGGAATATAAAAAGCAAAGAATACAAAAAATAATTAAAAATATTTTTGTTTATTTCTTTCTTTCAATCTGCGCTATTCTTGCATTTTTACCCTTCTTTTGGATGTTTATATCATCTATAAAGAGCGAGCCTGAATACCGCGATCCAACCTCATCGTTCTTTCCAGAAAAGGCAATGTGGGAAAACTATTCAATGGTTTTAAACCAAACCGAAGGCTCTTCAAGTGGAACGAGCTTTGCACAAATTTTAGTTAACACATTGGTAGTAGGTTTCACCTCCACTATAATAGGCTTGGTGATAATAATAATCACGGCATACGCATTAGCAAGAATGGATTTTAAGGGCAAAAACTTACTATTCTCAATAATGCTTGGCACGATGATGATACCGGGCGAAATGTACACCATTACTAACTACTTAACTATATCAACAAAACTTCATTGGGATAATACTTATACCGTTTTAATAGTTCCTTTCTTAGTAAGCGTATATTATATTTACCTTATGAGAAACAACTTTATGCAAATACCAAATTCGCTATATCAGGCGGCAAAGGTTGACGGGCTTTCCGATATGGGCTATTTAATTAAGGTAATGGTTCCGTTAACAGCACCAACCTTAATATCAATAACTCTTTTAAAGTTTATAGGAACGTGGAACTCATACATTTGGCCTCGTCTTGTAAATATGGATAAGTGGCAAATGATAACCAACTGGGTTACCGGCGGATTTACCGATAAAGATGGTTTGATTTACGGTGGTGACTACGGAACCGAACCTCTTAACACTTTAAAAATGGCGGCGGTATGTATAGTATCACTTCCATTGTTCGTATTATTCATCTTCTGCCGTAAATACATTATGCACGGCGTATCAAAGAGTGGAACAAAGGGCTAATCTTTATTATATAATCCTTATTATAAAATAACGCGCGTGTAAAGGCGCGAAAAACAATTAAAGGTTAAATCGCACGAAAGTGCGTTAACAAAAATAAAAAATTTTTTTAGGAAGGAAGTAACACATGAAAAACAAACTTTTAGCAACTCTAATGTTCGTAGTTATGCTTTTTAGCACGATGGCTGCTTGTGGTAAAACTGAAGAACCAGTTGATTATGAACACACAATCATCTTCTACTCAACACAAGGTGACGCACTTCAAAAGGTTACTGCAAACGCTATTGCTTCATTTGAAGCTGAACATCCAGGTTGGAAGGTAGAACACGTTCAACCAGGTGGCTACGACGAAGTAAAGTCAAAAATCGTTTCAGATTTCCAAGGTCAAAACCAACCAGACTTAGCATACTGCTATCCAGACCACGTTGCACAATACATTCAAACCGGCAAGGTAGTTGACCTTAACCAGTTTATTTCAAGTGCAGAACACGGTTACACTCCAGCAGAAGTTCAAGACTTCGTTCCAGGTTACTATAACGAAGGTTATGCAACTAACTATGCTGGTTATGCAGCTAATGGTTACACTGCAGAATCTATGTTAACTCTACCATTTGTTAAGTCAACCGAATTATTATATTACAACAAAACTGCACTTGATGCTTTAAATCTTCCAGTAGCAACAACTTGGGATCAACTTTGGGCACAATGCGAAACTATCGTAAAAGCTTATCCTACTGCAACTCCTTTAGGATACGACTCTGAAGCAAACTGGTTCATCACAATGCGTGAACAAAACGGTTGGGGATACACTAGCGCAGAAGGCAACCACTTCTTATTTAACAACCCAGAAACAACCGCTTGGTTAAAACAACTTAATGGATACTATAACAAAGGTTACATCACAACTCAAGAAGACTACGGCGCATACACAAGCGCACTATTCACAAAGGGTGTTGAAGATGGCGGTTTAGTTTACTGTATCGGTTCATCTGGTGGTGCATCTCACCAAGACCCAGGCGATAAGTTTGAATGGGGTATTGCTCCAATTCCTGGTTCAACTTTAGAAGACGGTTCAGTTGATTACTCAGTTATTTCACAAGGTCCATCACTAGTTATGCTTAAGGATGGTCACGGCGTATCTAACAGCGAAGAAAAACAACTTATGACTTGGTTATTTATGAAGGAACTTTTAGATCCTACATTCCAAGCATCATTCTCAATTGCATCTGGTTACAATCCTTGCCGTTTATCAACATTTGATATTCCAGATTATGCAGCTCACATTGCTGATACCGAATCACTTACTGCACAAGCTGCAAACGTTGCAAGAGAATTAAGCTCAAGATTCTACACTTCACCTGCATTCGTTGGTTCTTCAACTGCACGTGAACAAGTTGGAACAGCATTAGTATTCGCATTAAGAGGCGAAAAGACCGCAGAACAAGCTTTAGCTGACGCATACACAAACTGTGGCGGTAAATAAGAACAAATAAAAATAATAAAGAAAAGAAATTTAAGAAAATGAAAAAGATTTTATCGATTATCGTTTTAATATTAATAACGTTAAGTAGCTTAGTTTTCTTTGCCTGCGATGGCGGAAAAGAAAAAGTTGCTGACAATACCGAATATTATAACGAAATCACCTCTGGTTTAAAATTAAACAAAAGTTTTGAGGGAAAATCATTTTTAACCGACGGTATAGGCAGAGCAACAGTCGATGCCCATACCGACGGTGATACCACCCGTTTTAGATTAGAACAAGGCAATATTATAGCCGTTAGATATTACCAAATTGACACGCCCGAATCAACCGGAAACGTGCAAAAATGGGGCAAAGCGGCATCATTATTTACCAAAACCCGTTTATCAAGTGCAACCGAAATCGTATTGGAAGCAACTGCTCCCCGTGCCGAAAAGGATAGTTATGGCACAAGATATTTGGGTTACGTATGGTATAAAACCGCACAAGATAGCGACTTTAAGTGCCTAAATTTAGAATTGGTTGAAAATGGTTTTAGCTCAAACGGCGGTATGGCTACAGACAAGTATCCATATAACAGTTATTTTGCAAAGGCAGAATCGTTTGCAAGAAAAATTAAACTTCGTATTTATTCTGATCTTGACGACCCACTATTCTCTACCGACCCCGAAGATATTACTCTAAAGCAATTTTTTGATAACGAGGAAGCATATTACAACGTTGAAACCGAAGCTGGTTCAAAAGTTCGCTTCACCGCTTGTATTTGTGATTTAAGAATTTCAAACAGCGGAACTCGCACCTTTGTTGCAGAGTATTATGACGAAAACGGCACGAGATATGCGATTGACGTATATGCGGGATATTCTTCAAGTGCAGCATCTAAAATGAAGATAGGGCATTTATACCGTGTAGTTGGTACAATCCAAATGCATTACGGTAATTATCAAATTTCAGGTATTTTATATGACGTGATTTACGGTGCTAACCTAATGGACCACACGTCACCAATTCAAAAAAATTACCTTTTAACATTTAATTCATCAACAAATTACCTTACTCAATATAGTGATACCCTTTATACTGACGCAACGGTAGTAAGTTCGTCGATTGAAGGAACAACTCTTACCATTGTAGCAACGGCTCAAAAACGCATGAAAGACGGCGTAAAGGAAGAAGTTGAAAGCTTCACCTTTAGCGTTGAAGTTCCCGCAAATTATACAAACGAATTTACGGCAGGCAAGCAGTTTAGTGTGAAAGGCTATCAGTATGAAGAAAATTCAGGCGAATTAACAATTTTAAATTTTGCCGATATTCAAATCAAATAATTAAAATTTATTTTAAACTAATTTAAGGAGAAAAAAAAGATGAAGAAAACCCTACTTGTCATCCTATCGCTTGTTCTTGCTCTTTCTTGCTTCGGCTTAGTAGCTTGTAGCAAAACAGACCCTCAAGCAACATTGGATATGTACATCTTTGAAAAAGATGGTCAAACGATTTCAGAAGACTTTGTTCTTCCAGGCACAATTGGCGAATTTAAAGCTACCTGGTCTTCTAATAGCGATTTAATTACGTTAACAGAAGTAGAAGCAGACAAAGAAAATGGAATTGAAAGACAATACGTTGCAAAAGTTGGTTTACCTACCGAAAGAACGGCAGTTGACCTTACAGTTTTATTCAAATCTAAAAGAATTTCTAAAACCTTTACCGTTTACGTTAATCCATTAAGCGTTTACGATTTTAGTGGTTCTTACAACTTTGTTAACAACAACGGCACCGTAGTTGAAGACTTCGCGCTTGATACTTCTTGCGAATTTAAAGGTCACACTGCTACTATCGCTTGGTCGGTTGACGAAGAATATGCAAACTATCTTGAAATCAGTGAAGACGGTAAAACTTGCTACGTTTACCCATCATCACTTAACCCACAAGTAAAAATTAACGCTACTTTCACATACAACGGCGTAAGCACTACCAAGAGCTACAGAATGACTGTTTCTGAACAAAAAGAACCTTTACAAGAAGTTGACTATTGGTACACTAACACCGGTGTAGGTATCGTTATGAGTGGTTATGTTGTAACAATCGGTACAGTATATAGTGATGAATACAAAAACGTAACTCTTTATATGGTTAACGATGATTTCACTGCTGGTTACTACTTATACCGCGTTAAAACAGACGATGCAAACGCAGCATTATTACAACCAGGCGTTCACATCACCGTTACCGAAACAATTAACACCGATTACAATGGCCTTATGGAAACTAACGCCGGTGGTAATTTAGTTGTTGATACCGACGTTGCTCCTATCAACGTAAGCGAAAAGGTTTACGCTGTTGATAACGACATTATCGGTAACTTACAATCTGCATACTACAATCAATCAAGATTAGTATCACTTACTAACTGGACTGTAAAAGAAATTAAAGGTACTCCTGATTTATCAAGCGGAACTCAAACTTTATTCGTTCTTACAAAGGGCGGTGTTGACGTTCCTGTTGTTATTTCAAAATATTACGAAGGCGCATACGCATATAAAACAAGCGATGCTACTTGTTCAGCTCTTATCGGCTTACAAAGCTCTTTACAAGTTGGCGACGTAGTATCTGTAACAGGTATTTTAGGTAACTACAAAGGTCACCAAATCGCTCCATTAAGCGCAAGCGCAGTTGTTAAAGGTGGCACTGCTGACCCAGAAGGCACCGTTTACGCTGGTAAAACAGCTGCTAAGGCTGTTGCTACTATCGACGCTATTATTGCTGAAAACGGTTTAGATGCAGCAGTTGTTGCAGTTGCTAAAAACGTAAATCTTCCTGCTGAACTTGAAGGTTGCGAAGTTTCTTACCGCATCATCGGTACACCAAGATCTTTTGCTATTGACCAAGGCAACTTAGTTATCAACCCTGGCAATATGGAAAGAGCTTGCTTAACAGCTACTATCACAGTTGATGGCTTCTCAACCACTATCTTCCGTTACATTACCGCTGCTGACTTAGACGATGCAGGCAAGGTTGAAATGGAAGCCGATGCTTTAGAACTTGATTTTACAGAAATTAAGGAAAATGGTAGTGTTTCATTACCTAAAGCTTCTTTATTTGAAGGCATTACTATTTCTTGGGAATCTAACAATGCTTGTGCAGTAGTAAATGGTAACTCTTTAAGGGTTGTTTTACCTGCCGAAGCTACTACTATAACTCTTACAGCTACCTTAACTTTAGGCGATGCTGTTCTTACTAAAAACTTTGATGTTGCAGTTTCTGCAGCTCCAACCACTTTATACATTCCTAAATTAGTTTCAGCTCCTGTTGAAGGTCAAGCATATAAGTTTGGTTTCAACCAAGTAAAGCTTGGAAAAACATTATACTTAACAGGCGTAGTAAGTGGTAGATACTTAGCAACTACCGAAAACACAGCTGAAGCAGTTGACGTTTATGTAGAAGCAGTAGAAGGCGGATTTAAATTCTATATTTTAGATGGCGAAACTAAGTTATACTTAGATGTTTATTTAAACGGCGATGGTAAAGATTCTCTTAGATTTGATGCTAATGGCGAAAACGTATTTGCTTACAATGCAGAAGTTAACGCTTGGGCAACTACTCACGAAGGTGTAGCTTACTACTGTGGCACATACAACGACTTTGATACAATGAGCGCATCAAAGCTTTCATATATCAATGCATCAAACACAGGCGTTTCACAATTCCCTGCTAATTTAATTACAATGGATTTTGTTGAAGAATCTGCTCCTGCTTGTGAACACGCTAACACTACTACAACTACTGTTGATTCTACTTGTTTAGTTAAAGGTTCTGTAACAGTTACTTGTGATGATTGTGGCGAAACAGTTAGCACAGAAGAACTTCCTTTAGCTGATCACACTATGGCTCCTGCTACTTGTCTATTACCATCAACTTGTACAGAAGATGGTTGTGGTCACACCGAAGGCGAAGCTTTAGGTCATAACTACGTTGAAGGCGTTTGCCAAAACGGTTGTGGTATTGCTCAAGAACACGTTCACTCTTGGAGCGATGCTACTTGTACAGCTCCAAAGTCTTGTGCTTGTGGTGCAACCGAAGGCGAAGCTTTAGGTCACACTATGGCTGACGCTACTTGTGAAGATCCATCAACTTGCTCAGTTTGCGGTCACACTGAAGGTGCAGCTTTAGGTCACAAATATGGAGCATGGGTTCCAGGCGAAAGCGATACACACGTTCGTGTTTGTGAAAATGATGAATCACACAAAGAAACTATAGCAACTGGCGATTTGTTAGCTGACATATTTGCAATTGCTGATAAAAGTAATAATACAACAACTTATCCTAATCAAGTTACTTTAGTTGGTGTAGTTGATAATATTAGCTATGCATATACACCAAATGCAACTAGTATTACTGTTGATATTAAGATTTTAAATCATAGTGATTATGTTGTAAAGTGCTATAAATTAGCTGGTGCTGGTATTGATACAGTTGCTGTTGGTGATACAATCACTGCTACTGGTACTATTAAAAATTACTATGCAACTATTGAATTTGATGGTTGTACATTATTAGACAACGAAAAGCATACTTGTGTTGCTTCAAGCACTTGGGGTTCTGATAATGATAATCACTGGCATGTATGTTCAATTTGTAACGCTAAGCTTGAAACAGCAGAACACGATTTTATAAATGGTACTTGTGAATGTGGAAAGCAAGCTGGCGTACAAGAAACAACAATAACTGTTTCAATTGCTAATTATGCTAGTGCAAATGGTTGGGCGAATAGTACACAATATACAACCATGACAATGGATAATAATATTAGTGTTACAGTAAACGGTGGCGGCAATAGTGGTAAATACTATACATCTGGCACAAACTGGCGTTTATATCAATCTGAATCTGCAGAACTTACAATAAGTGCAGCTAATGGTAAAACTATTAAATCAGTAAAAATTACATATGTAGTAAACAACAGTGGCTGTTTAACACATAATGGTAGCAATATTACTAGCGGAACAGTTGTAACAGTTAATGCAACAACAACAACCTTTGGCGTAGGCAATACAGGTACTGCAACAAACGGTCAAGCTAGAGTAACAGCGATCGAAGTTGTTTACTACTAAGATTTTGTAAAAAGCTAAAAGTTATTACAAATAAAACCAAAAAGCAAGCGCTTAACCGCACTTGCTTTTTTTCTTTTATAAACCACCCCCCAAAAAAGCCGTCCTCTGGGAGGAAGGGGGACCGCTTCAGCGGTGGAAGGAGAAAGCGTTATACACCGTTTTTGTGTCACCTTGAGCATCAGTCGAAAGGTCTCGCTTGAATTATAGTTATAACTCGCTTTCGCTCGAACAAGATCCTTCGACGTTGCTCAGGATGACAGTGTTCAATCCTTCGACTACGCATACGCTCCGCTTAGAATGACATTGTTATTACTAAGGATAACATTTTAACGCGTAGGTATAACCTAAAGATTAAATCAAAAGGCTCCTTTTAAAAAGGAGCCTTTTGCATTAGCTATAAAATTTTAATTTTCTTCTTCATAATAGTATGAATAATCGATACCTTTCATAAAAACTTCGCGGTCGTTTATCTTATTGGTTAAAGCGTTTTTTATAAGATTTAAAATATACGTATAATCAACAACGCTTAATTTCATTGCATTTAAATATTGGTTTTTGTCAATTTTACTCCAATCAACGCAAACAGAAAGATTTTTTTTCAAAATAAGGTCTAACCAAATTCTAGTTGTTCTACCGTTGCCTTCCATAAAAGGATGTGCAACGTTCATTTCAACGTATTTTTTAACAATTTGTTCGATAGTTTCTTCAGCCATTGCGTCAATGCTTGCAAGCGTTTGGTCTAAAAAGGCAACACTAGCAAATACAAAACCGCCCTTTGAAATATTTAATTTTCTAATTTGACCAGCGAAATCGTATAAACCACCAAAAAGATAAGCGTGAATTTGCTTTAATCCATTTGTAGTGCCAACTTCAATATCGCCAATAATTCCGTTTTCAAACATTTCGTAAGCTTTGTTTTTGCTTTGTTCATCGATAGAAGTTCCCTTTGTTTTAATCCATTTTAAAAACAACTCAGATTTTTTACTTGGGAAAATTGCTATAAGTAAATTTAACCCTTCTTCATCAATAACGTCGGTTAAATATTTTTTGCCGTCTTTTGCAGTTAGTTTCAGTTGTCTACAAATTGAGGACAACTGATTGTTTCTGCTTTTTAAAGTATTCCAATATTTTCGCGGTGATTTGCTTAACAAAAGAGATTCTATAATATCAACGGCACATAGCCACCATTTAGAAGTTTCTTCATCCCAAACTGAACGAACGGGAATATTGTTAAAAAATCTAATAGAAGTTTTAATCATTTTGCCCCTTGCTAACTTTTTAATATATTACTTGATATAGTATATCATAAATAATCAAATTATTCAATAATTTTTACAAAGTTTAATATTTTAGAAATTAAATTAGTTCATCAATACAAAGTATTGTCATCCTTAGTGAAGTGTCACAAAAAGCCGTCCTCCAGGAGGAAGGGGGACCGCTTTAGCGGTGGAAGGAGAAAGTAAAAAAAATAAAAGCACGTAAATGGCACTCTCCCTCAGGCGCATACGCGCCAGCTCCCTCCCCGAAGGAGCCTATTTTATACTAATAATGTAAATCTAAGCAAAATTTTCCAAGCCGTCCTCCGGGAGGAAGGGGGACCGCTTCAGCGGTGGAAGGAGAAAGCAAAAATATACAAAAATAAAAATGCGATCTTTTTTAGGTCGCATTTATAGGTTAATATAAATATTAAATTTTATCGTTTAAAATCTTTAACTGTTCATAAAGATCAATTTTAGTACGTTCGCTCGAAAGGGGGGTAATCGATACGTAGCCGTGCATTGCGGCATCGGTATCAATATTCATATCCTTTTTATCATCCCAAATCATTTTGCCAACTTGTATAAACATATTTGGCGAAACCTCTTTAAAATCATCCGAATAATAACCGCCACCCGTTTTAGTTATTTTTATTCCTTTACATTTTAAACTTGGCAAGTTTACGTTGTAAATTGGGTTTTTATCAAGCAATTTATTGGTTATAAAAAATTCGTAAACTTCATCTAAAAGTGAAAGCGCATTTTCTAAACTATCGGGAGCAGTTGAAAGTGCTACCGATTTAACGCCAAGTCCACTAGCTTCAAAAATTGCGCCAACAGTTCCCGAATAAACAATGTCTTTACCCAAATTATATCCGCGGTTTATGCCCGAAATAACCAAATCGTAATCGCGTTTAAGCCCAATTATACCAAATCTTACGCAATCTGCCGGGGTAGAATCAACCGAGTATGCTTCAACTCCGCTAATAAAATCAACCTTGTTAATTTCCATAGGCTTTATAATTTCAATGCCGTGGCTTTTTCCGCTTTGCTCAACCTTTGGCGCAACAACCGTAACTTCGCCGTGCTTTTTAGCCCACTCGGCAAGCGGTTTAAGGGCAGGAGCGTTAATTCCGTCGTCATTGGTTATAAGTATTCTCATAGCCAGCCCTCGTTATTTTCTTTATATTCTTTTAGTTTAGCATCTGCATCATTAATTAAAGATTTTAATTCTTTTTTGCTATAAACGGTTGCGCCACTCGCGCAAGAATGCCCACCACCGTGATATTTTTCGGCTATATCGTTAACGGTTATAAAGCGTGAGCGCAAACGCACGCGAATCGATTTATCTTCGTTTTCGATAAAAGCAATCCAAATAAGGCAGTTTTCAATATTTTCAAGGGCAGAAACACCCGCGCTTGCATCTTCGCGCGATAAACCAAGTTTTGCCTGTGTTTTGTTTGATACGAAAAAGTATGCAACACCATTTTCGGTTACCTTCATATTTTTTAAAATATAGCCCTTATAAATCATGCTTTCTTTACTTTGCATATAAAGGTGCGCGTAAAGGGTGTCGGTGTCGATACCTATATCTAAAAGGCTTGCCGCAAGGCGCATTGTTTCGCCCGAAACTTCGCGGTATCTAAAACGCCCCGAATCTGTTACCATACCCGTGAAAAGATATTTAGCACCCTCTTTAGTTATTTTAAGTTCATCTTTAAAGGTTTGATAAAAGTGGGTTATCATTTCGCAAGTAGAAGAGCGTTCTTCTTCAACCCAACTAATATCGCCATAAGGCGTAATATTTATATGGTGGTCAATTTTTATAATCTCTTTGCAAAGCACATATTTTTTATTAGATATTCTGTCAAGCGAAGCGGTATCTAAAACGATTGCAAGCGATTTTGCGTAAATTTCATCACTAACTTCTTCATCATCGCCACCTAAAAAGGCTAAAAATTCACTGCTTTGGCTTGGGTCAATTAAATAAATATCCTTTTTAGGAAAGCTTGCGGTTAAAATATCCTTAAAGCCCTTTGTTGCGCCCGTGCAGTCGCCATCCATACGGATATGGCGGAATATCATTATACTTTGGTAATCTTTAATTTTTTGCAAAATACTTTGCATTATTTGTTCATTCATATTTTATACCTTTTTGGGCTTTGGTATTATTACAAAGCCGTTTTTGTTTTTTAACTTTTTGAATTAGTTGTATTTTTGATAAATTGGCTTATTCGTTTTAGCCTTCCTCCGGGAGGAAGGGGGACCGATTTATCGGTGGAAGGAGAAAGCGAAGGATTAAATTATATTTAAAAGCATTCTCCCTCAGTCGCATACGCGCCAGCTCCCTCCCCGAAGGAGCCTTAACTTAAATTCGCTTTTTATAGTTTATAATATTTTGCTTTACTACTTTGTCGATGTACTCGCATACGCCCTGAAAGTTGGAATCAATATCGAAGTTTGTAAATCGTATAACTTGTAAATTATATTCCTCTAAAATCTCGGTTCTAAAAAAGTCTTGACTTTTCCCCTTTTCTGTATAATGTTGCGAACCGTCAATTTCTATAACAAGTTTTGCTTTATGACAATAAAAGTCTGCAATAAAATTATCTATTGCTTTTTGTCGCTGAAACCTAATATCATATTTTGATAAAAAGTCATACCATAAATGATTCTCTTGAGGCGTTGCATTCTTACGTAAATTTTTTGCAAGTGTTATATTTTTTTTATTATAATCAAGCGACATTATTTATATAAAACCTTTTTAATTAACTATATTTTTTGTATTTTGCTTATATAAATTAGCCTTCCTCCGGGAGGAAGGGGGACCGCTTCAGCGGTGGAAGGAGAAAGCAAAAAAATTAAAAGCACGTAAATGGCACTCTCCCTCAGGCGTTTGCACGCCAGCTCCCTCCCCGAAGGAGCCTATTTTATACTAATATTGTAATTCTAAGCAAAATTTTCCAAGCCTTTCTCCGGGAGGAAGGGGGACCGCTTTAGCGGTGGAAGGAGAAAGCGAAAGAATTAAAAGCACGTAAATGGCACCCTCCCTCAGGCGCATACGCGCCAGCTCCCTCCTAGAAGGAGCCTTTGTGTTATTATTCTACAATTAAGTCGTTTAAGTCGTTAAGTAAAGCCATAGCGGTTTGCTTGTCAGGTAGGGTTGCTCCGCTTGCTTTAGCGTGCCCGCCACCGCCGTATTTAACCGCAATAGGATTAATATTGTATTTCGACGAACGAATTTCGCAAAGAACAACACCGTCGGCTTCGGTAAAGTTAACCCAAATATCAACGCCTTTTAAATCCGACATTGTGTTAACCATTCCGCGCGAAATAGTAAAGCTATCTTTATTAAGCTCAGCCATTTCTTCTTTAGTAGTGTAAATATACGCAACCTTTTTATCGGTAAAATTGATTTTTAAAATAAAGCTTGCGCGAAGTTTTATAAACTCGAAATCATCGGCATAAAGGTTTACGTAAATGTCAGTTAAAGAAAAAGGAACTGTTAGTAAAAAGGATGCAACTTCAAAGGTGCGTGAAGTAGTTGAATCGTATCTAAAACGCCCCGAATCGGTAACCATTCCTGTGTATAGCGCGCTTGCGCTTTGCGCGTTTAATAAAAGATTACAGCTTTTTGCAAAGTAAGCAATAAGCCCTGCACAGCTTTCAAAACTACTGTCGGTAAATTCGATATCGCAAAATTTTTCAATAAAAAGATGGTGGTCAAAACGTATAGTAGTTTTGGCAAGTTTATACCTTTCGTCGCTTACCAAATGCGGTGCAGAAAGGTCTAAAACAAAGGCGAGTGCGCCGTTATATACGCTATCATCAATTTCATCCATAACGCAATCGTTAATAAAAGAATAGCGCTCGGTCATATCTCCAACAACAAATACTTTTTTATCGGGGAAGTTGTGCTTAATAAGATGCTTTAAGCCTATTTGCGAGCCAAGAGCGTCACCGTCGGGCTTAGAGTGGCGGTGTATTATTATAGTATCGTGATTTTTAATTTGCTTAAGAATTTCGTTAAACATTTTATTTATAAACTTCCTCTTTTAAAACGCCTATTTCGGGTAAATTTCTAAACTTTTCATCGTAATCAAGCCCATAACCAACAACGAAGTGATTACCTACTTCAAAACCAACGTAGTCGGGCGTTAAATCAACTTCACGGCGACTTGGTTTGTTTAAAAGAGTGCATATCTTCAATGATGCAGGTTTGCGCGCGCATAATAATTTTGTTAAATATTTTAAGGTAAAGCCCGTATCTACAATATCTTCAACTATTATAACGTGGCGGTCGGCGATAGAGCAGTCAAGGTCTTTTATCATTTTCACTTCGCCCGAAGAACGAGTTTCTGCGCCGTAACTGCTAACAGCCATAAAGTCAAAATTAAGATGAATATCCATTGCTCTAACTAAATCGGCGTAAAAAAGCGTGCTTCCTTTTAAAATGCAAATAAGTAATGGGTTTTTATCTTTATAGTCGTTGCTTAGTGTTGCGCCAAGTTCTTTTACGCGTTTTTCAAGTTGCTCTTTGGAAAACAAAATTCTTTCAAGTTGGTTATACATGGTGCTCTCCTTTTTTCTCTGCGGTAAGTTTTATTATTTTAGTGGTATTTTCATCCACCGCAAGTTTTTGTGAAATATCAACCGTTAAAACAGCCAAAATATCCTTATCAACGGCTATTAACGGTAGGTGTTTGTTCACTGTGCTATCTATTTTTTTGTCGGTAAAAAATTTTTTAACAGTTATTTGCTTTTTGCCAAAAGTAAATATTTCATCACCCGTTTTTTTGGTGCGAATTACGGCGCTCTGTGGTAATTTGTCTTTGTCGATATATAAAGCGTCTTTGGCAGTTAATTGTTTTTTTGTAACTTCTTTAACAGTTTCTAACTTGATTATATAATGGCTTGTTTCAATGGGTTTGTCAAAGATTATTTGATAAATATTTTCGTCGATTTGTTCGTTTTTTATAAATAAAATTCTATTTGATTTTTTATGTGCAGTAAGCCCAAATTTTAAGTTGATTTTTCTTCCCGTTTGCTTTTGGGTTAAATCGATAATATTATCAAGGTGCGTTTTTGTAAAATCCTTTTCAAAACCCATCGATTTAATCACGCTAAGACAAGCGCGTTTAAAAAGAGCAAATTCTTCTTTTTTAGGAATAATTACGCTATTGCCTTCAATTAGTTTTTGCGAAAGATTATCAAGTAATTTATTTTCTTCATACGCAATTGAAGAAAAGCGGTTGATTGCACAAGTTGCGCCTTCAAACCTTTGCTCGATTATAGGTATAACGCAATTTCTTATAAAGTTACGCGAATATTCGCTAATTTCGTTGCTTTCGTCGGTAACGAAAGGTAAATTGTTTTTTTCAATATATTCGTTAATGGTTTGTTTTGAAGTGTTTAGTATAGGGCGAATTATTTTACCGTTTAAGGCGGTTTTAGGAATGCCTGAAACCCCTGAAAGAGCGCTTCCCCTAAATAGGTTTAATAAAACCGTTTCGGCGTTGTCGCTTAAATGGTGAGCTGTGGCTATTTTATTGCAAAAACCACTATTGATTGCCTTTTCAAAACATTCGTAACGCAAAATGCGCGCCGATTGTTCTTCGCTATACCCATTTTCTTTTGAGTGGGCCAAAGTGTTTACGCTAAAACATAAAAGCTCGATATCAAACTTTTCGCAAAGCTTTTTTACAAACTCGGTATCGCGTAATGAATTTTCACCGCGAATGCCGTGCTCAACGTTAACCGCTTTTAAAGTGATACCAAGTTCGTTTGCGTGAGTATAAAGAAGGTGTAATAAAAAAACCGAGTCTTTTCCGCCCGAAAGGGCAACGGCAACACTTTCTTGTTTGTTAAAAAGATTTTTATCAAACATAAAAAAATTATATCATAATTAGTGGTTTTAGTCCATTCTTTTAATAGCGCAAAAAAAAAGAAAGTTTAAAAGGCTAAAAATATTATACTTAAAAATAACTTTTTGCCTTTAAAAAAGGCAAAAATTAAATAAAGTATATATATTTATTATAAAAAAAATACGCCGTGAGCAATATTTTACTCACGGCGTTAAACTATTTAGTTTTAGTTATTATTTCTTAAAAATGTTTTTGAAGAAATTAACAACGCGATTTTTTATATTAACTAAAGCGCCTAAAATACCACCTTGAGCAGCTGGAGTATTGTTAGCAGCTGGTGCGTTTGGAGCAGCTGGAGCTGGATTGTTCTTCTTTTCTTCTTCAGCAGCGTGTTCAGCTTCTACAGCGCCTACAGCAGCTAAGCCTCTGTATTTAAATCTGCATTTAGCTGGCATTCTATCGTATTGGTTATCAGTTTTAACTTCTTTAGTTTTGCCGATACCGAACTTAGCTAAGCAACCAGTCTTTTCTTGGTAAGTTGATGAACCAGTTGGCCAACCAACAAGTAATACTTCTTCGCTCTTGCCAGTTTCTTTATTGTATTTGTAGTAGCTTGTTAACTTACGAGATTCAAATGATTCTTCAGTTTGGCCTTTACCAATAGCTTTAGTAACTTTGAATCTAACGTTTTCAACCTTCTTGTAGTATAAGTATTCTTCATCGTAGTCTGAAATAGATTCAACGTTGAATACTAACTTTCTTGAGTTGTTACCGTCTGGATCCATTACGTAAAGTGATAAACCGCTTGCATTTGTATCAACTGCTTCGTTACGAGCGTAGTAGATGCAATCTTTGCCAACGATGAAGAATGTTTCAAAGTTTTCAGCAATAAGTTTATTTTCCTTACCGTCTGTACGAACAACGCGTAGGTTGTTGTAAATATCAACGTAGTGGATATGAGTTGAAGTTTCACGAAGAATTCTATCAACTTGTGTACAAATAATAACGCGTTTGCCAGTTTCTACGTTAAATTTAACGATAGCAGCGTTTCTACCAGAACCTTTCTTAAGGTATAACCAGTTGCCCTTAGCAGAAATAACGCGTTCAACGTTTCTCATAAGTTCTTTTCTATCAGAACCATCGAAGTTAGCGCGAACTAATGGGCGGAAGTCCTTATTACCGATAGTGTAGTAAACCTTACCGCCGATAACGTCAAAGTAACTGTAAATGTTGTTTTCAATAAGAGTTGATTCACCGCTTGCGATATCGTAAACGAATAAATCTTGGTTAAGGCTAACAGGTTCCCAATGAGTGTAAATAACCTTACCGTCAACAACGTTGTGGATTTGGCAATCTTCGTTAAGAATCTTTGAACAAGCACCGGTCTTTAAGTTGCAGAACATAAGTTCTGTTTTGAATTCTGGACCAGTAGGAGCTTCTTCTTTCTTGCCAAATGGTAAGAATGATAAGAAACCTTTCTTAGCAGGTGCTGGTTTAATTAATGATTCTGCTTTTACGTAGAAAAGTTCTTTATCATAAGCAAGAGCAACGTCAACTAATTCACTAACAACAGCTTTCTTTTCACCAGTCATTAAATCAATAAGAAGTAATTCGTAGTTATTGAAAGATTTTTCAGGAGCTGGAGCTTGCTTCTTGCCGAATGGTAAGAATGATAAGCAACCTTTCTTAGCTTCTTCTACTTTCTTTGGTTGAAGTTTTTTCTTAACAAGAAGGTGAGTTTCGTTTAAAACTAATCTTGTTTGATATTTACCGCCAGCTTTATAGTCTGCAAGTTTACCAGTATCAACAACGCTTTCAGATTTAGCAATTAAATCGAACTTGCAAATACCTTTACGGTTGAAGAAGTATAAGCAGTTGTTGAAGTATTTAATAACTTGTTCAATACCTCTTAAAACAGGTGTGTTAGCTTTTACAGGCTTACCGCTCTTTTCATCAACAACAACTTCGTATAAAGAAAGAGTTTTAACAGCTTCAGTTGGTTGTTCAGCAGGAGCTGGAGCAGGTGCTGGAGCAGCATTTTTATCCTTTTTGCCAAGTTTACCCTTAATGTTATTGCCTAAGTTCTTAACGTCAAAGGTTGGAGCTGGAGCAGCTTCTCTTCTGAATAAGTAATATTTGTCGCCGAAGAAGAATAAATCGCCGTCAAAATATTTATAATAGTGGTTAATTCTTTGGATGTAACGGTTACTATCAGCATAACCGCGAATTTCAGTAAAGCTTCTTAAAGCGGCTCTCTTAGCTTCGCCACCAGCGTTGAAGTTTTGAACTGCTGCTTCGTAAAGTGAACGAGCGTTAACACCTTTAGTTTCAGCAAATTCTTTTTCAAGTCTTTCGTCAGCTGCGTGTTGAGCTGCAAGATATTCAGGAATTTCTGTGATATCGTTAACTGGGTGTAAAGCAGAAAGTTGAGCCTTTAAAGCATCTAATTCAGCTTTAATTTCAGCTAATTTATCAGAAGCAAGGTTGAATTTTTCAGCGTATTTAATAGCTGATTCTAATTCTTTAACAATAGCGCCTTGTTGAGCAACTAAAACTTCAACAACTCTGCGGTAAGTATCGAATGCAGCAAAGCTTTCGCTATTATCATCGCTATTGTATTGGTCGTGCATGTATTTAGTCTTTAATGCTAAACCTTCAATCTTTTTGCTTACAGGAACTGCTAAGCCTTTGAATGCTAAGTACCAAGAGTGTGCGTCAGCACCGTTTTTGATTTTGTTGTTTTCAATAACTTCGTTGATTTCGTAAAGTTTGATTTCAGTTGAATCTTGATAATCTGCCCAGTCATAGTTTTCAAAGAAGTTTTCAACGAAAACAACGCCTGATTCTGGGTTATCAAAACCTAACATCATCATAGGACTGAATGCTGCAGGTGCAGCGCTTGCACCAATGTTGCTTTGTAATTGAGCAACACTAATAGAACTATCACAAGCATTACATACAACTACGCTGTCATTGCTTGAATATTCTAACTTGCTGTCACAATTAGGGCAACGACCTGTTAAAAAATTAGCCATTTTTTCCTCCAAAAAAACATTTATTTATTTCTTTTTATTTAAATTAAGGGTAGTCGATACCGCCGTTTGGTGGACGGCATCTAAGCAACCGCTTGATTCCTTTTATTACACCGATTATTAAGCCATATTTTTGTATAGCCATAATCATATAAGTCGAGCACGTTGGCTCAAATCTACATTCCGACCTTACGCTAAGCGGCGCGAACGCCTTGTAAAAAAGAACTAAGCCTATTGCAAGCCGTTTGGTTAAAAAGTAAGTAACCACGCCGTAAATTACGTAAACCCACCAAACAAGTTCGTATTTTAAAAGTTTGGGTAAAGATGATAAACCAATTGTCCAAACCAAAACGATTAAAATAGCGGGTATGATTGCGTAAGTTATAAGGTCGATAATTTTAATTTCTCGTATTTGTTTGCGCATTTTTTTGTTTTAAGTTTTGCGTATTATCTTAGCCAAGTTTTGTTCCGCAATTCATACAGAATTTGCTACCTGGAGCGCATTTACTACCGCATTCTGGGCAGAACGAAGCAACTGGTAGTTGTTTGCCACAGTTCATGCAGAATTTAGCGCCATCTGCAACTTGTGCGCCACATTCTGGGCAAGTTTTACCGGTGCTTTGCGCTGGTGCAGGATTAGAAGCCGGCGCGTTTAATGTTTGATTGCCCATTTGGTTAACTGCGTTTCCTGCAAAGGCAGGCGCATTAGCGTTTTTAGCGGCTTCTTCTAAAACGTCAAACTTGCGTTCGTCGGCATAAGTGTAGCCTTCGGTTTCGCGTGCTTTTGCGCGCGCTTCACTAATTCTTGAAATTTTATACGCTTCGATATCCGCTTCGCTAAAGCCTTTAAGCATTTCGGCTTTTGTTTTGCGAAGTTGCTCAAGATCGCTTTCACTTGCAGAAATCGAGTTGATTGCAAAATGATTAAGTTCAATACCTAAATCGGCAACTCTTGCGTTTAGCTTTGATATAATAGCGTTAGAAAGTTCGGTAAGTTTGGTTGAAATTTCTAAAATACTTACTTTATGTTCGGCAATAGCAATTGCAATACATTCTTTAATAGAACTCATCATCATGCCCTTTATTGCGCGACGGATAGTTTCAATGCTAATTTCAGGTAATTGACCAACTACGTTTGAAACAAACTTGCTAGAATCTTTAATTTTTAATCCTGTTTGCCCGTTTGCGCGAACTCCTAGAAGCATAGGATATTTTGGGTCTTCAAGCTGAATAGGTGAATCCGTTCCCCAAACTATATCAAGAACTGAAACTTTATTTACAAAGAAAATATCACATGGGAAGGTTTTTGGTCCACCGAAAATAGCGCCGAAAACACGTTTTAAAAATGGTACGTTTTCAGGTTTTAAAGAGTGGATACCACCAGGAAACACGTCAAGCGCTTGACCGTTTTTATAAAAAACTGCTTCTTGTGAATCGTGAACCATACGTTCTGCGGTTGGTTTTAAATCGGGGCAGGTAAATTTATGTACTAAGGTGTTATTATCGCCAACGTATTGTATAAGTTCTTTTTCAGCCATTTTTAAACCCTCCTATATATGACAAAATAATTACTTTATAATTAACTATAAGTTAATTTTACAACTATATTATTCAAAAGTCAAACAAAAAACCACAAATTATTAAAAATGTACCAAAAAAAAGAGCAAAAAAGCCCCGATAAGTTGATTATCAAGGCTTTTATGTTGCAAAAATGAGTTTTAAACAAAAAATATTTTTTAAATTATGCTTACTTTTTTAAAAAGTAGTGGTAAAAGGCGTTCCATTCTTGCTTGAAAAATTTTATAAACTTTTAAACTGCCAAAAACCTTTTAAATTTTAAAAAAGTGGCTGTATAACGCGATTAACGGCATTTTTGTATAAAAATTTGATTAATTTATTGAAAGTAAGGTAACGGCAACGGCGCCTACCGCAACGCCAATCCATTGCCACCAAGCAAGTTTTTCTTTAAATAAGAAAACCGAAACTATAGAAGTAATAGCAAGACCACCAACGGCAATAGCGGGATAAATTAGGTTTGGAGATAACGACGTTGTTGCAAGCAAAACAACGAACATATTGCCTATCGCGCTACTTATACCTGCGCCAAGGGGAAAAACCCAACTTGATTTTATAAGTTCGGGAAGGTAAGGTTTTTTGTTTATTAAAAAGAAAATTAAGCAAACAACCGAAGATAGCATAACTCCAAAGAACATAAACATCGAGCCGTGTTTACCGTTAAGCGCTATTTGTTCGCTTTTTTGAAAAATTGCGCAACCTGCGTTTGCTACAAATAAAATAGTAACGTAAACAAACCACTTTAGCGTAATTTTTTGTTCAATCTTTTTGCCGGTATATAAACTTAAAACCAAAGAAAGAACTACTAACGCAAGTCCCGACAAAACTAAGAGTGCTTTTGCGCTATCCCAAGTATTCCAAAAAGCAAATCCCCAAATCGTTGCGCCTATAAGCGATAATTGTTGAATGAGCGCTGTGATTGAGGTTGGACCTACCGAAAGGGCTTTGGTAAGGCTAATTATAACCGTTGCGTAACAAACGCCAAAACCTAAAGAGTATAGCAAGGCCTTAGGATCAAAACTAAAATCAAAGGCATAAATAATACCCCAGGTAATGCACCCTGCCGTGCATAGCAAAAGGTTATAAATCGGAGTTATATTTTCTTTATCGGCATTTTTTTTATTGTAGCCCGTTCCTAAAAGACTTAGTACCGACATAAGAAAAACGGCACTAACTAAATATAAATATTCATATAGCATAAAGCATCCTCGTTTAAGTTAAATAAGCTACAACATTATACTATTTTTTAAACTACTTTGCAACTAAAATGAATTAAAAAGTTATATTAAAACGCAATTACCAAAAGAATAACAACAAAACCATAAAAAAGTTGGTAATAATTATCTATTACCAACGGCAAATTTAGGTGTAAACTTTTTTTACGCGTGCTTTTTTAAATATTAAATATAACCTTTTAAAATCATTCGTTTTACGCAAAGTGGCTATATAACGCGATTAACGGCACTTTAGTGCTAAATTATTAAAGATAAAGGTAGGTTTAAAAAAGCGCTTTTTTTGCATTCTATAAACAATAAAGCGTTTTTGTATAAAATTGTTTAATAATATGCTTATAAAAATCTGCATATAAAACAAGCAAAAATACAAGATGCAAAGTTACTTAAAAGGCAGGTAATAATTGCGGTAGTTAGTTTTTTGTTTTTGCACTTAGAAAAATATAAAGCTCCTATGTAAAAAACAGTTTCACTACTTGAAAAAATACAAGAAGCGCATCTTGAAATATAACTATCTACGCCATAGTTTTTGTAAATATCGCTAAGTATTGCAAGCGAACCACTTCCTGAAAGTGGCTTTAAAAGTATTAGTTTTGTAAGTTCGGGTGGAATTTTAAAAAGTGAAAATAGTGGTTTTAAAAGCTTGCAAAGTAAATTCCAAAGCCCGCTTTGAATTGCAAGCTCGTTCATTATAAGCACCGCGCAAATATATGGGAAAATTGATAAAAGTAGGGCTATAGCGTCGTTAACACCACTTATAAAGGCATCATAAATGTTAACTTTTTTAATAAAAGCCGAAATAAAGGCGAATAAAACAAAACAGGGTAAAACAAAAGCAAATATTTTCATTTTTTATTTTTCAACCTTTTAGACTTAAAAATATAAAACAAAACCACTCCGAAAAGTGTTGAAAAAACAGTACATAAAAAACAAGGAAAAATAAGCGAGTAGGCGTTTTTAGATCCCAAGCTTACCGCAATCGAAATTACCGAAGTAGGCAAAATTTGAATTGAAGTTGCGCTTATAACAACCAAAAGTTCCGCACCAAAAAAGTTGTTATCTTCTTGCATTTTATAGCACGCATTTATGCCGAGTGGGGTGGCTATTCCGCCAAGCCCTAAAAGATTGCAAGCAAAATTCATACAAAGCAATTTAGAAATCTGGTCGTTTTTATTTTTTAATAGTTTATTTATAGGTTTTTTTAACCCTAAAGCGAGTTTGCTGGTAACGTTTGATTTTTCAAGCAAGTTATAAACGCCCATCCAAACGATATAAACGCTTGCAAGCGAAAAAATAAGTAAAATTGATTTGTTTGCTCCTTCAAGCATAGCCGAAAGAGCAGTTTCGGGGCTTTTAAAAATACAAAAAATTAGTGAAAAGGTGCAAAATAACAAAAAAATGGCGTTCATATCACAATAATATGCTTTTTAAACGCTTTTTATGTTTTACATTTTTTTGCTTTTATTGTATAATCAATACAATAAACGAAAAATTGCAATTTGCTTACTTAAGGAGATTTTTATGAAAGAAAAATACTACATCACAACGGCGATAGCATACACTTCCTCAAAACCACACATCGGCAACACTTACGAAGCCATTTTAGCCGATAGTATGGCAAGATTTAAAAGAATGCAAGGGTATGACGTTTTCTTTCAAACCGGAACAGACGAGCACGGTCAAAAAATAGAAGAAAAGGCAAAACTTGCAGGCAAAACGCCAAAGCAATACGTTGATGAAGTTTCAACTACCATAAAAGGTATTTGGGATATAATGAACGTATCGTATGATAAGTTCATAAGAACAACCGACGAACACCACGAAAAGCAAGTTCAAAAAATATTTAAAAAATTCTACGAACAGGGTGATATTTATAAAAGTTCTTACGAGGGTTGGTACTGCACCCCTTGTGAATCTTTTTGGACTGAAAGCCAATTAGTTGACGGCAAATGTCCCGACTGTGGAAGAGAAGTTAAAAAGGCAAATGAAGAAGCATATTTTTTCAAAATGAGCAAATATGCGCAAAAACTAATCGATCATATAAACGCAAACCCTGACTTTATTGTTCCCGTTTCAAGAAAGAACGAAATGATGAACAACTTTTTATTACCTGGTCTTCAAGACCTATGCGTTTCAAGAACTTCATTTAAGTGGGGTATTCCAGTAGATTTTGATGATAAACACGTTGTTTACGTTTGGCTTGATGCGCTTACCAACTATATCACGGGTTTAGGTTTTGATTTGGAAGGTAATCACGATGAATTATACAAAAAATACTGGCCAGCCGACGTTCACGTTATCGGTAAAGATATTATTAGATTCCACACGATTTACTGGCCAATATTTTTAATGGCAATGGGTGAGCCTTTACCTAAACAAGTATTTGGTCATCCATGGCTACTTCAAGAAGGCGGAAAAATGTCGAAGTCTAAGGGCAACGTACTTTATGCAGATGATTTAGCAAGCGTTTTTGGTGTAGATGCGGTTAGATATTACGTTTTAAGCGGTATGCCTTTTGATAACGACGGTTTAGTTTCTTGGGGTATGATGACTGAAAAAATCAATGCCGAACTTGCAAACGTTTACGGAAACCTTGTTAAACGTACTATTTCAATGACTAACAAATATTTTGGTGGCATTGTTGAAAGAAGTGGGGTTGAAGAAGAACTCGACCAAGAACTTAAAGGTTTAGCTTGTTCAACCTACGCGAAGGTTAGCGCGCTTATGGATGAATGTAAGATTGCCGACGCGCTTTCATGTATCTTTACACTTTTAAGAAGAGCAAACAAATATATCGACGAAACAGCGCCTTGGGTGCTTGCAAAAGATGAAGCGAGCATGCCACGTCTTAAAGAAGTAATGTATAACCTAACCGAAACAATAGTTATTTGCGCAAGCTTGTTACATTCATTTATGCCTACAACTAGCGAAGAAGTTTTAAGCGAATTGAATACGCAAATTCGCGCGTTTGATAGCCTTGATAAGTTCGGTTTATATAAAGACGGAACTAAGGTAACCGAAGATCCAAAGGTTATTTTTGCTCGCCTTGATGCAAATGAAGTTTTAAAACAAGCCGAAGAAATTGCTAAAAAATATCAAGTTAAAGAAGAACCTATAAAAGAAGAGCCAAAACTACCTGAAATAGGCATTGAAGATTTTGCAAAAATCAGTTTAAAGGTTGCTTTAGTAACTGCATGCGAAAAGGTTGAAAAGAGCGATAAGCTTTTAAAACTTACACTTTCGCTTGGTAACGAAACAAGAACTGTTGCAAGCGGTATTGCAAAATATTACGCGCCTGAAGAAGTTGTTGGTAAAAAGGTTATTTTAGTAAGCAATTTAAAACCCGCAAATCTACGCGGAATTAAAAGCGAAGGTATGGTTTTATGTGCCGAAAAGGATGGCGTTGTAACCTTAGTTGAACCTAACGCTCAAATGCCTGAAGGAAGTATTGTTCGCTAATGATTGATACTCACGCGCATTTAACCGATAAAATTTACCAAGACGTAGGCGAACTTATAAATGGTGCTAAAGCGAACGGTGTTAGTAAGATAATAACCGTTGGTTGTAATGAAGAAACCTCTTTTTTAGGTAAAGAAATTGCCGAAAATAACGAAAAGGTGTTTTTTACCGTTGGTGTTCACCCCAGTGACTGCGAGTTTTTAAACGATGAGCTTATAGCCAAATTTAAGCCTATTATAGCCCATAAAAAGTGCCTTGCAATAGGTGAAATCGGGCTTGATTACCATTACGGTAAAGATAATAAAGAAAAACAAAAAAGTGCCTTTATAGCGCAGTTAACGCTTGCTTGCGAACTTGATTTGCCAGTAGTTATTCATTCGCGCGAAGCAACCAAAGATATGCTTGATATTCTTTCGGTTTACGCGCCTAAGCTTAAAAAGGGCTTTTTGATGCATTGTTATTCCGAAAGTCTTGAAAGTGCGAAAGAATACCTAAAGCTTGGCGGATATTTCGCCTTTGGCGGGGCAATCACCTTTAAAAATGCCAAAAAGGAAGATATTATAAAAAATATACCAATCGAGCGTGTTATGTGCGAAACCGACTGTCCGTATATGTCACCCGTACCATACCGTGGGCAGGTAAACGAGCCTAAAAGGGTGGCGATAGTCTATCAGACTATGGCGGATATTTACGAAATTAGTTTACAAAAGTTTATAAAACAAGTTGCCGAAAACGCGGTTAGATTTTTTGGGGAAGAACAACTTGGAAATTAATAAGGAATTATAAATGAAACTTGGCGAATTACTTAAAAAACACGATTTTAAGTTTAGTAAAAAATACGGGCAAAACTTTTTAAGCGACAGCAATTTGCTTGAAAGTATCGTTATAAAAAGTGGGGTTGACAAAACTACCCCCGTGCTTGAAATAGGGTGCGGTGCAGGAACTTTAACTAAGGTTTTATGCGAAAGAGCAAAATACGTTTACGGCTACGAAATTGATAAAACCTTAGCCCCCGTTTTGGGCGAAAATCTTGCGGGAATTGAAAATTGCGACATAACTTTTAAGGATATTATGCGCGAAAAAACGCACGAAACCGAAAATCGAATTGGCGAGCCTTATATGCTCGTTGCAAATCTACCTTACTATATAACAACCCCTATAATTATGAAGTTTATTGAAGAATCTAAGCTTTGTAAGGGCATAGTTATTATGGTTCAAGAAGAGGTGGCGGATAGAATTTGCGCTAAAGCCGGAACTAGTGAATACGGTGCAATTACCGCAGGTATTAACGTTGTTGCAGATAGTGAGCGCATTTTAAGTGTTTCGCGTAAAATGTTTTATCCTGCGCCAAACGTTGATAGTGCGGTGGTAAAAATTACCTTTAACCGCAATAAGTTTGAAGGTGTTGATAGAATTTTATATCGCGAAACGGTTAGAAACGCATTTTTATCGCGAAGAAAAACGCTAGCAAATAACTTGCGAGAATGGCTTAAAATTGATAAAGCATCAATTGAAAATTTACTAACAGAATGTGAAATAGATTTGCTTGCGCGTGGCGAAACACTTTGTGAAGCCGATTTTGTAAAACTATCTAACGTAATTAAGCAAAAAGGTTATAAGGAATAGAAAATGGTAATGAACGATATCCTAAAAAATGTAAAAATAGGCGAGATAATAGATTTTGGTTTTTATCCGCAATCAGTTAAAGAAGATGATGTTGTTGTATCCGATACTGTAAATGAAAATGGTTATTACTTGGGTAGCGACGGCGAATGTTATTCAAAAATAGTAGCAACCCCATATAATACGAATTATAAGTTTTCAAACGGAACTATCATAACTAAAGGTAATGAATATTATTTTAAAGTTGAGCCCATAAAGTGGATAGTTCTTTCAAAAGATAGTGAAACTTTATCGGTTTTATGCACAAACATAATTGATGGTCGAGTTTTTTCCACTATCCCACAAACTTATATGGATAGTGAAATTAGGGCTTGGCTTAACGCTGAGTTTTATAATCTTGCATTTAATGAAATTCAAAAAAAGTTAATCGCTGTTACAACCGTAAACAACACTAAAGCAAGTACTGGGCATTCTTCAAATAAAAATGCATGCAAAAATACTAAAGATAAAATTTATTTATTAAGTAAACAAGAAGCATGTAATCTTGATAACCAAAATGAAGGAAGAAGTTCAGTAAGAGAAAGGATAGCCAGCGACTATGCTCGCGCAACTGGTGTTGGTATACTTACCACCTTGGATAGATATGGTAATGGAGCTTGGTGGCTTCGTTCGCCTTATCACGCGTCTATAAACTATGCATGGATTGGAAATACAGACGGCTCTATTTTCTATTCATTTCAAACGTCGGTGAAAGGAATTGTTCCAGTTCTACAAATAAGTGTAAAGTGATACAACGTTAAAACTTAATAGCAGGCTTTATAAATTTAGATAAAAAAAATAATTCAAAGGGCTGTTAATCGCGTTATAGCGTGGTTTTAGATGAAAACAAATTCGGGAGAATGTGAAAATGTTAAAAAAAGAAGAAGTTGCAAAAATGAAAAGAGGAGATAGTATTGAGTTTGGTAATTATCCTAAGTGTAATTCTAAAATCAAAGAACCTATCGAGTGGTTGTTGGTTAAAAAAGATGATAATATGGTGCTTGTTATTAGTAAGTTCGGAATTGATTGTAAGCCTTACCATGAAAAATACGAAAAAACAAGTTGGAAGAAATGCACTTTAAGATCTTGGCTAAACGGTGAATTTCATAATAACGCCTTTACTCAAGAAGAAAAAGAAATGATTGAAACAACTAAAACTGAAGAAGAAAAGTCATTATTAGGTTTTATAACTACAACTGAGGATAAATTATTTGTTTTTAGCGTAAAGGAAGCAAAAGAATATTTACCTACGGATAAATCCAAACAAAGCGAGCCAACTATGTACGCATTAAAAAATAACGCTTACCAAAACACGGCTACTAAAGCGTGTTTTTGGTGGCTTCGTTCGCCCGGCGTGGGTGAACGTCGTGAAGCGCTTGTTGACGGTGAAGGTATAATAGATACTCGTGGTGATATTGCATATAGTAATAACGTTGCAGTGCGCCCAGCTATGTGGATTAAATTAAAATAAATATTCATTGTACTAATATAAAAGTGCTGTTAATCGTGTTATAGCGTGGTTTTTAGTGAAAATATTTTAACGAAGGAGATAAATTATGCAAGAGTTGTTTTGTAAAAACTGTGGTGGTAGTTTACAGCCAATAAGCGAAGAAATTTGCAAGTGTGAAAACTGTGGCTCTACCTATGCGCAAGTTACCGCAAAAAAACAACAAGAGCTTCTTGACAGCTTTTTAGAAAAACAAAAGCAAGAGCAGTTAAATTCACTACGCCGTCATTTATGGCAAGAAGTTAGCAAAGAATATATCGATAATAGCAAAGTTTTACCTATTTGCTCTAATATTAAAAGCCTTTACCCTACTGATTTTTTAGCAAACTTTTACGAAGTAATTTGTGGCGAAGTTGAACAAGATGCAATCGACTTTATAAACTCTATTAACGTTAAAGAAAATTACGACCTTTTAGAGCACGCCATAAACTTTTTAATTAAATCGTTAAAGCCCGATTATTTGCTTTGCGGTAACAATTTAATTGAAAGGGCATATAAACAAAGCGATTTAACAACCTATAACCGCCTAACAACCGCTTTTGCCGAACAAGCAAAGTTGGTTGAAGACGGTGTTTACGAGCTTAATATCCCACGCGAAGTGTTTATTGCATATTCAAGCGCAGATATGCCACTTGTTGAACAATTAACTAGCGCATTAGAAGAACAAGGCATTTCGTGCTTTGTTGCTATGCGTAACCTTCAACACGGCGCAGGCGCGGTGGATAACTATCAACGCGCGCTTGAAACTGCTATTGATAACTGCAAAATGGTGGTTTTTATTTCTTCTAAAAACTCGCGTAATTTAAAGTGCGATGCTATAAAGCACGAACTACCCTATTTAAAAAAGAGTGATTTAGCAAGGCTTTCAACAAAATTTGCTAACCTTTCTTACGATAAAATTGATTATAAATACAAAAAACCAAGAATACAATGGCGTGTTGACGATACAAAGAGCGTTGCCGTCGATAAAATTGTTGGCGAAATATTTTGCGGTTTAGAATACTGCTATAATATTGATAGCGTTCTTGAACGCATCGGCGAATATTTACTTAACGACGGCACTACCGAAGCAGATGAAACACAAGAACTTCGCGCCCAACTTGAAGAACAAAATAAAAAACTTGCAAATCAACTTGAAGAGCAAGAAAAACGCTTAAGAGAACAAGAAGAACGCTTAAAAAATCAAGGCTCTTTTATCGGCGGTTATAATATAGATGAAATTCTTGCAAAAGCCGAAGAAAGACAACGCGAGAAAGAAAAAGAGCAAAGAAAACAAGAACAAGCGCGCAAGCTTGAAGAACAAAGAAAGCAAGAACAAGCGCGCAAACTTGAAGAACAAAGAAAGCAAGAACAAGCGCGCAAACTTGAAGAACAAAGAAAGCAAGAACAAGCGCGCAAACTTGAAGAACAAAGAAAGCAAGAACAAGCACGCAAACTTGAAGAACAAAGAAAGCAAGAACAAGCGCGCAAGCTTGAAGAACAAAGAAAGCAAGAACAAGCGCGCAAACTTGAAGAACTTAGAGATAAAGATTGCTTCGTTTATACAGAAAACGAAACGGGTTATATTATAGAAGAAGTAAAAAAAGAGTACAAAAACAAAACTTCACTTGTAATACCTAATGAATATAATAATAAACCTGTAACTTCGATTGGTAATAGTGCGTTTGATGGTTGTAGTTCACTAAAGAGTGTAAAAATACCAAGTAGCGTTGTTTCAATTCAAGGTTACGCATTTAGCGTTTACAGATCGATTACTAATATTTTAGTTGATGATAATAATAAAAATTATAAATCTATAAACGGTAATTTATATACTAAAGATGGCAAAACTTTAGTTAAGTATGCTGTTGGCAAAAAGGATAATTCTTTTACTATCCCTGCTGGCGTAACTTCGATTGGTGATTATGCGTTTGGGGGTTATTTTTGGGATTGTACTTCACTAACTTCGGTTGTAATCCCCGATAGCGTAACTTCGATTGGTAATCGGGCGTTTCAAGGTTGTAGTTCACTAACTTCGGTTGTAATCCCCGATAGCGTAACTTCGATTGGTAATTGGGCGTTTCAGGATTGTACTTCACTAACTTCAATTGAAATACCCGATAGTGTAACTTTGATTGGTGATTGGGCGTTTCAAGGTTGTACTTCACTAACTTCAATTACTGTAAGTGAAGAAAATGAACATTACAGCTCTTTAAATGGCAATTTATATAATAAAAATAAAACTTTTTTAATTACATATCCAAACGGGAAGAAAGATGCTTTTTTTACAATACCAAGTAGCGTAACTTCGATTGGTAAATGGGCGTTTGATGGTTGTAGTTCACTAACTTCGGTTGAAATTGGTGATAGCGTAACGTCGATTGGTGATCATGCGTTTGATCGTTGTACTTCACTAACTTCGGTTGTAATACCAAGTAGCGTAATGTCGATTGGTGATTGTGCGTTTGGGGGTTGTTTTTGGGGTTGTACTTCACTAACTATTTATTGTAAAGCAAAAAAACAACCACAAGGTTGGCATAAAAATTGGAATGATTCAAATCGCCCAGTATATTGGTATAGTGAGAAAAAACCGTTTTTAGGTAGGGATAAATATTGGCACTACGTAAACGGCGTGCCTACAAAGTGGTAATTATACCAACTAACAAAAGTGTTATAAAAGTGCTGTTAATCGCGTTATAGCGTAACTTTTTACAAAAAATCTTTAATTTTTATTGTTAGAAGGAGATAAAAAAATGACAAAGAAGGAAAGATTTATTCAAATTTTAAAATTTACCGGCTTTTCAATTTCGGCAGGTGTAATTCAAATAGTTTCTTACGAGCTTTTGGCACTACTTTGCGATATTTGGTTTACTCCCGAACAATATTACTGGTGGGTTTACGTAATTTCGCTTGTGCTTTCGGTTTTATGGAATTTTACTTTCAACCGTAAATTTACTTTTAAAAGCGCGGTTAACGTTCCGTTTGCAATGTTCTTGGTTGCTTGCTACTATTTAGTATTTACACCACTTTCAACTTGGTGGGGCGACGCTTTAGTGCAAATAGGTTGGAATGATACGGTAGTTGTTGTTATGAATATGATTATAAATTTTGCAACCGAATATCTTTACGATACCTTTATCGTATTTAGAAAACCAAAGCAAAACGACGTGGTTTTATCCTTCGACTCTCCAGATGATGAAGAAGATTTGATTGATGAGGATGACGATATAGAAGACTATGAAGAAGATCCTATTGATGAAGATGAAACGAAAGAAGATATCGATTATGCGGATGATGATTGCGAAGATGACCTCGATGACGATATAGAAGAGTTTGATGACGATATCGACAACTTCGATGATGAAGAATAGGCAGTTGTTTAAAAAAAACTAAAAAACAAGTGATTATAGAGTATAAACGAAAACAAAAAGCAAAAAACTAATAAAAAATGATTGTAAAATTATAAAAGTGATGATATAATATATAAACATAATGCGTGCGTATGCGCGTTTTACATTTTTTTTAACACAAAGGAGTATGATATGGGACTTTTTGATAATCTATTTAGGCTTAATATAGAATGGTCGGATGATACCACAAACAGAATGGTATATAAATTTCCTTTCAAAAATGCAGGTAAAGAAGTTAACGATAAAAGCTCGCTTACCGTAAGGGAATCGCAAGTTGCAATTTTTGTACATAAAGGTCAAATTGCCGACGTGTTTACTCCCGGTTTATATAATTTAAAAACCGAAATACTACCTATTCTTACAAAACTTGCTTCTTGGAAGTATAAATTTGAAACCCCTATTACTTTAGACGTATATTTTGTTAACACCAAACTATTTACTAATATGAAATGGGGCACACAAAACCCATTTATGATGCGTGATCCTGAATTTGGGGTTATTCGCGTTCGCGGTTTTGGTTCTTACGCTTTTAAGGTTGATGATGCTCCAACCTTTATGCGTCAACTTTTCGGCACTAATTCTTCTTTTGAAACTAGTGCAATTCAAGAGTACCTAAAAGGTATGATCGTTTCGGGAATTACAGATGCTATCGGCGAAAGTAAAATTTCAGTTATTGATTTAGCCGGCAACACAATGGAATTTCAAACCATAGTTAAGGCTAAAATACAAAGTATGTTTAAAGAAATCGGTTTAAGTTTACAAACACTTATAATCGAAAATATGTCTGTTCCACAAGAAGTTGAAAAGGCTTTAGACGAACGCTCTAAATACGGTATTTTAGGCGATGCTACCGACACTATGATGAAGGTTTCTGCTGCCGAAGCAATGAGAAGCGCGGCTAAAAACCCAGGTGTTGGCGGAGCGTTTATGGGCGTTGGTGTTGGCATGGGCGCAGGCGCGCAAGTTGGCGCTATTATGAGCGATGCAATGAAGGGTAGCGAAAGTAAGCCACAAAAAGAAGAGCCTAAAAAAGCAACCGTAATTTGCCCTACTTGTAAAAAAGAAGTTTCAGCGGGAACTAAATTCTGCCCCGAATGTGGCGCAAAAATGAACGTTAAGCGTTTTTGCCCCGAATGTGGAAACGAAGTAGAAGCTGATGATAAATTTTGCGCATCTTGCGGTAATAAATTATAATTAATAGTGCTTTGTCATAACATACGATCGATAAAATTTGTTTAAAATCAACCGATGTTTATGACGTTGCAAAAAAGTAAATAATATTGTTTGCCACTTTGGGCTTCAAGGAGATATAATTATGGAAAAAATCACTAAAGATACTCTTATTATGGATATCGTAAAAATCAACCCAGAATCAGTTAGAATTTTACAAAAATACGGTATGCACTGTTTAGGTTGCGCTCTTGCTCATATGGAAACTATTGAACAAGCAGTAGGCGTTCACGGTGTTGATTTAGATGCTTTATTAGAAGAGTTAAATAATTTATCAGAATAAAATAAGCCTTATATACTTCGTTATAGAGGCGAAGCCTTGCGTTTTTCCTCGGTTACGTACGTATAAGTACGCGCCCGTCGGTAAAAACTCGGTTTCACCACTCTAACTCGCATCTAAGCCTTATTTTGTAATATAACAAACTTTTAATTTTTATACGGCGAAGCCTTGCGTTTTTCCTCGGTTACGTACGTACAAGTACGCGCCCGTCGGTAAAAACTCGGTTTCACCACTCTAACTCGCATCTAAGCCTTATTTTGCAATATAACAGACTTTTAATTTTTATACGGCGAAGCCTTGCGTTTTTTCTCGGTTACGTACGTACAAGTACGCGCCCGTCGGTAAAAACTCGGTTTCACCACTCTAACTCGCATCTAAGCCTTATTTTGCAATATAACAGACTTTTAATTTTTATACTGCGAAGCCTTGCTCCCTTAGTCATCCTGAGTGAAGAGAAGCGCAATCGAAGGATTTTATTGATTAAAGGTAAGTTATCATTTTTAAATATTATTTAACATTAAACTTACACTAAAAAGAAGAAAAGATGGAAGAAAATAAAAACGTGAATCAATTTGAAAGCGAAAACTCTAGCCCTAAAAAAGATAGCGTGTTTATTAAATGCGAGGGGTGTGGGTCAAATATGAGTTTTGATCCACTAACTCAAACCTTAAAATGCGGGCATTGCGGTAAACAGGTTGATTTTAAAAAAAATCAAAGCGTTGCTGAGTTTTGCTTAGAAGAAGCTTTACAAAAAGCTCCAAAATGGAACGAAGAAACAACTATGTATTGTTGTGAAAACTGTGGCGCAAATTTCAGCGTTTCAAACGTTGAAGTTTCGGTTATTTGCCCTTACTGCTCAACAACGCATATTGTTAAACGTGAAGACCTTGCGGGCATAAAACCAACCGCTGTGTATCCTTTTTTAATTGATAATTTAAGTGCGCTTGATTTATCAAAAAAATGGGCAAAAAGGCGCATTTTTGCACCAACTAAGTTTAAAAAGAATTTAGTTGAAAGCAATCTTCACGGTATATATATGCCATTTTTTACCTTTGATAGCGATACTTATTCGGATTACGAAGGAAGGCTTGGCGAGCGTAGAACTCGCACGGTTAGAGATTCTAAGGGTAAAACACGAACCGAAACCTATATAGTATGGCACCACGTTCAAGGTACTTTTGCAAAATTGTTCGATGACGTTTCGATTTCAGCCGGTGGAATTTCGCAAAAGGAACTTGATAAGCTTCAACCCTTTAAAAAAGAAACGCTTTGCGTTTATGAAAACAAGTTTTTATCGGGATTTACCGCAAGACATTATTCGCGCGATATTAAAGATTGTTGGACCGATGCTAAAGAAGTTATTGATAAACAACTTCGCCAAGATATTTTGCATTATTATAATTGCGACGTTATTGATTATTTAAACATCTCAACAATACATAATTCGGTAAAATATAAATACGTTTTACTACCAGTTTATCGCTTAAATTATAGGTATAACAAAAAGGATTTTCCAGTATTAGTGAACGGTAACAACGGCAAGGTTACTGGCAAATCACCAATTTCGCCTTTAAGAGTTTTGATAGCTGTTATTTTAGGCATAGGGCTTGCAATAGGGTTATTTTTTGCACTTATTGAAAGTGGAGCGCTTGAAGAATTGCAAAACGTAACGGATAATTTGTTGAACGCACAGCTTTGAAACTTAAAAGCGAGTATATCGCTTAATAAATAAAGAAATAATATTTTTCCTCGGAGGAACATAATGAAAAAATTTACAGCAAAAATCATTGCAATTGTGCTTTCTTTAGCATGCGTATTATCTTTTGCTTCATGCTCTGCAGAAGTTGAAAACGGCAGTAAGATTGAACGTTTTACAATCACCGTAAGTTTAACACCCGCTGAAGGCGAACCAATTACTTACGATCTTCATGCTAAAATGTACTTAAACTTCGCTGACTTTACAACTAAGCACGTTAAAGATCTTATCAAAAACGGTTATTACGAAGGCGTTGACGTAAGCGCGTTAACTTCATCTTATTTTTCTTTTGGTGATCGCAAAGTTGATTTAACTAAAGAAGATCCACTATCTGAAAGAATTGATACAAACGTTAACTTTATTACAGGTCAATTTTCTAAAAACGGCTATACAGGTAACAAATTATCTCTTACCGCTGGCTCAATTTTACTTAACCGCACTAACGAACTTGCAACTGTTGCCGGCGTAACTTCAAAATATAATAGCGGTAAAGCAACTTTAACCGTTGCGTTTTCTTCATCTGCACCTTTTAGCTCACAAGAATATTGTGTTTTTGCTCAACTTCTTTCAGATGATGGCAATGCAGAAGCCGACGAATCATCAGTTGAATACTTAAGCAGTTTAGAAAAGGCATTAAAATTAAAAGATTATTTAGAAACTGCAGAAGGAGTTAAGGTTTATCGTTTAGAACAAGACGTTGTTAAGAACGAAGATTTATCTGCTGATGCTGACGGTAATAAATGGCTTGCTGGCACTTGCTTTACTTACGCTGAAAACGAAGCAGGCGAAGAAACTTACTTTAAGGGCGTTTATTTAAATGGCAATCCTGAAAACGAAATTACAGGTGAAGAACTAGCTACTTTAAAAACAAAATTAGCATCTAATGGCGTTGCTATTACTATTCCAGTAGTTAGCATTAAGGTTAGCGTTTCACTTGAAAAACAAGGTTGCGCTCGTTAATTTTTCAATTTATAACACAATTAAAATTCCCTTGCTACTGTTAGCGTAACGCAAGGGGATTTTTATATGGGGGATACTTATGCAAAAGTTGGTAAGCGTTGTTGGAACAACCGCTTCGGGCAAAAGTGATTTAGGTATTGTTTTAGCCAACCGTTTTAACGGCGAAATAGTTTCGTGCGATTCGCGTCAAGTTTTTAAAGGGCTTGATTTGGGTACTGGTAAAGTTACTAAAGAGGAACAACAAATGGCTGTGCATCATCTTTTAGATATTGTTGAGCCGAACGGATATTTTTGTGTTTCTGAATACCAAAAACTTGCTTATAACGCAATTAACGATATATTGGCGCGTGGCAAACGCCCATTTTTAGTAGGTGGAACAGGGTTATATTCTCGCGCAGTTACCGAAGGTTTTAATATGGGTGAAGAAGATGATGATCCAGCCCTTCGCGAGCAAATAAACGCTTTATCCCACGAACAAGTTAAAGAAAGGTTGGTTGCTTTAGGCGAAGATGTGCCCGATGGTATTTCTCCACGACATTTAGCTCGAAGGCTTGAAAAGGCCATAAAGGGTGTTGGACATAAACAAAGCGTTCCGCTTTACGACGTTATGCAGTTAGTGTTGGTTTTTCCGCGCGAAGTTTTATATGCGCGTATTGAAGAAAGGCTTGATAAACGCTTAAAAATGGGCATGGTTGAAGAAATTGAAAACCTAAAAAAAGCGGGTGCAACTTCGGCATTTTTAGAAGGCTTGGGGCTTGAATATCGTTATACTAATAGATATTTAGAAGGGGTATATACTTACGAAGATTATCGCGCCGAACTTTTAAAAGAAATTCGCCATTTTGCAAAACGCCAAATAACGTGGTTTAAAAAAGAAAAAAACGCCGTGTGGCTTGATATGACTGGCGATTACGAAGCCCAAGCAATCAAACTTTGCGAAGAATTTTATAATAAGTAAAAAATTATATAAAATAAAAAAAGTGCCGATATAACATCATTATCGGCACTTTTTGTTTGTTTTTAAATTTAAATATAGCATTAGCTATTAAGTTTTTGTTTTAATCTATCCATAATTTTCATTGCGCTTTCGTAACCCTTTTCGTAGGCGAAGCGCATTTTATCGCCATCTATTTTATACTGGCTCATATCGCCCATAGCAGGCGCACAGTAAAAATCGGCGGGATGCTTTTCAAGATTCATTTTATTAACTTGGCTATCGTAAACGTCAATTAGTCTAAAAAAGTAAGAAAAAATGCTTTTTATTTCATCCATTTCACTAATAGGACCTAAAACGTCAACGGCTACAACGACCTCTGCTCCCATATTTTTTACTTCTTCAACGGGAACGCGGGCGACTAGTGAGCCGTCGGCAATAAGCATATTTTCATAAGCAACGGGGGCAAAAACAAGTGGTATCGACGAGCTTGCTTGAATTGCGGTTGCAACCCTACCTTGCTTAAAAACAACCTTGCCTCCGCTAATTATATCCGTGCCAACGCAACAAAATGGCAGGTGTAAATCTTCAAATTCGGTATCTCCCAAATATCTTGAAAGAAGGGCTGCCATCTTTTTGCTTTTAAGCAGCGTGCCATTTTTTAATGCTGTGGGCGAAAGGTCTAAAATATCACGAGCGCGAAGAGCAGAAACTATTTTAATCATATATTCGGGTGTAATTCCCATTGCGTAGCATGCGCCAACAACCGAACCCATTGAACTGCCCGATATAAACGAAGGTTTTATTCCGTTATCTTCAAGTGCTTTTAAAAAGCCTATGTGAGCAACTCCGCGCGCACCGCCTGCACCAAGAGCAAGACCTAACTTTTTCATAAATACTCCTTTACTTATTAAGCTTTAAAAAAATAAGCGTTATTCGTCTTATTAAAAAAATAAGTGTTGTAAAGTGAAAAAATAAATAGCAAGGGCATAATTATCCACTTGCTATTTCTTTAGTAATTAATTTTCTTTTGATGATTCCCCGTTTTCTTCAGTTGGGTTAATAACTACTTTAACGTCTAAAACTCGGCGTTGAGTAATTTTGTTGGTTATAATGGTTAGGTTTTTATAATCAAAGCTATCAAACTTTTTAGGGAAAGTTCCTGTCTTTTCGATTACCCAACCGCTAACCGTTTGAGATTCAAACTCTTCTTCGTCACCTTCAAGGTCGAAAAGAGTGAAGAACTTATCAAGTTCGGCTCTGCCGTCAACCATATAAGTAACGTCGTCGATTTTGTTAAAATAGTTAATAATTTCGTCGTGCTCGTCCCAAATTTCGCCAACGAGTTCTTCTAAAATATCTTCTAAAGTTGCAATACCAAGCGTTCCACCGTATTCATCAACAACGATTGCCATATGCACCTTTTGTTTTTGCATACTTTTAAGTAGCGTAGAAATCTTCATGTGTTCGGTTGCATACGCTGTTGGTGAGATTACGTTTTTAATTGAAGTTTCGCCACGCTCTAAAGCGGCAAAAAAGTCAATATTATGTATCATTCCAACGATTGAGTCTATAGTGCCGTTATAAACAGGCATACGCGAGAAGTTATGCTCTAAGAAAAGCTTTTTAATCTCATCCATCGACATATCGAGTGAAACGGCTATAACGCCAACTCGTGGAACTAAAATATCTTCAACCAAAACGTCGTCAAATTCGATTGAACTTGAAATAAGTTTTGTTTCGCTTTCGTCAAGCGCACCGTCTTCTTGAGCTTCTTCAACGATTGTTAATAATTCTTCTTCAGTAATTTTTTCTTCGCCTTGGAATTTAAATATTTTGCGAAGTAAAACCTTTAAGCCCGAAAAAATTATTGTAATCGGGGTTAGAATAAACATAAAGAATTTTATTGGGTAAGAAAGCAAAATACAAGCACCTTCGCTTTTTTCTTTAGCAACCATTTTTGGCACGATTTCGCCAAAAATTAAAACAACAACGGTAGTAACGATGGTTGAAATTGTATCGGCAAGGTTGCCGTTTTCAATTAACTTTTCAAACATTGCAAGAGCAACGGTTGCAAGCGTGATGTTAACGATGTTGTTACCCACTAAAATCGTTGAAACTAATTTGTCAAAATTTTCGGCAAGGTCAAGAGCGTTTTGCGCACCTTTTTGCCCTTCTTGAACTCTTACACGTAAACGAGTTTTATTTACGGCAGAAAAGGCTGTTTCGGTAGCCGAAAAGAATGCAGATAGAATGACTAATATTATGCTGATTATTATATACAGCGTAATACTATCAGGTTCAGGTTCGTCAGAATCCATTTTTTTCTCCTTTTGCACCCCTTTTTTTTAATTGGGGTAAAAAATAAATAATAGTTTTTACATTATAACATAAATTAAAACTATTGTAAATGAAAAAAACTGTTTTTTTGGCTTATTTAACAAAAATTTACCGTTTACATTCAATTTTTTTCATTTTTTTATGCTTTTATACCTTTTGAGCTGTCTTTTTCGTTATATTTTTATCATCTTTTTACATATAATGAACTGATTACTAATTTAGGTGGTTACAAAAAAAATGGACGATAAAAACTTGCATACCGTTCAAATCGACGGACAAAAAAGAATATACGTTACTGCTGTTAGAGATGTTGAAAGCGTTACCGACGAAAAAATTTCATTATTACTTTTTAACGATAAAAAATTAACTGTAATAGGACAATCTTTAAAAATGGGTGGATTTTCTAAGCAAAATGCAACCTTTGTTGCCGAAGGAGTGGTTTTGGAAGTAAAATACGGCTATAAAAAAGGCTCGCTAATTAAAAAATTATTAAAATGATTTTTGCAGTACAAACTCAGCCTATACAAATTATTCTTTGTTTTTCATTCGGTTATTTATCGGGCGTTGTTCTCGCGCCCTTTTTTGCTTTGGGTTATTTATCTAAAATTAGGGTTATAAAAGATATTTGCTCCTTTTTAGAATTTGTTTTTCTTACTATTACGTTTGTTTTTTTAAAAAATGCGTATGCTTTGGGTGAATTTCGCGCTTATATGGGCATAATTTGTTTGCTTGGTTTTTATATATATAAAAAAACATTAGGTAAAAGTATTGCAATATTATTAAAAAAGTTGTATAATAAAGCAAGTAAAGCATTTATACTGTGGAGAAAAAAACTAAATGACAGAAGAAAAAGCAAGAAGAATACAGGCGGCAATAACTTCAACCGCTGTAATACTACTTTTCATTTTGGTTTCCATAATGGTTTATCAAATGGGCGTGATAAAGGGAAAAAAGGCAAAAATCGAGCAGTTACAAACGGAAATTCGCGTTTTGGAAGAACAAAAAGAACAAACGCAAGATAGTATCGATTTATGGCTTTGCGAATGGAAAATTACTGAACGCGCTAACGAATTAGGATACTTATACGAAAACGATAAGTAAATGATTGGTTGCGCTCTTTTGTCGCGTTTAATTTATACCGTTAACGGTTTTAAAAACTTTAAAAGTTATGAAAAATAATCAAAATATAGCAATTATAGATATAGGCAGTAATTCCGTTCGAGAACGCATTTCTTGTAACGGAAAAGTTTTTTTAAGAAGGGTTATAACCACTCAACTTGCAAAAAACGCACAAAATGGGTGTTTGAACGAAGCTTCTGTTTTGCGTACTTTTGAAGGGCTTGACTTATTATTTAGTTTAGCGCGTGAACATAAGGCAAAGGTTTTTGCATTTGCTACCGCTGCGGTAAGAAACGCTAAAAATAAAGAAGATTTTATTTCTAAATTCAATAGCAAATACGGCGAAAAATTAGACGTTTTATCTGGTGAAAACGAAGGTAAAATGGGAGTTTTAGGTGCTTTAAAGGGGAAAAGTGGTTGTATAATCGACGTTGGCGGGGCATCGAGTGAAGTAGTTTGCTCTTTTGATGAAAAAGTTATTTACGCACATTCAATGCAGGTTGGAGCTGTTTCGTTAACTGATAAGTGTGGCAAGGATTTTTCTTTAGCCTACGAGTTTTTAACTAAACAAATTGAAAAAGAATTTGATAAAATTCCAAAGGAAATTGGCGAAGTTTACGGCATAGGTGGAAGCGCCAATAGCGTTGCTTTTATTAAAAGCGGGCTTAAAAGTTATAATCGCGAGGCGACTAACGGAATAGTTGTTGATAATAATTATTTATTTGAGCTTGCAAAAAAGTTTTATTCAATGGATAGCAAACAAATATCGGCAGAATTTTTAATTGATAACTTGCGCGCTAACGTTATTCACTCGGGAACTCTAATTCTTGCCTGGTTACTTAATAAACTTTGTGTAACTAAAATTATTTTAACTGAAGATGATAATTTGGAAGGCTATTATTTATGGCTTGAACAAAACGGAAAAATATAAAGCTTATGAAAACTAAAAAAACCTTTTTTATCAATTTAATACTTATCGTAGTTTGGTTGGGTCTTTTGGTTGCCTTTGATATATACGCGATAAACCTTTTAAAAGCAAAAGTATGGGTTGTTATACTTTGTTCGCTTGTTGGGGTGGTAATAAATTATTTTATAGCATTATTTTTGCATGAACTTGGGCATTTAATCTTTGCAAAGAAAAATGGGCTAACGGTAAACTACGTAAATTTTGGGTTGTTTTCTATAGATTTTACAAAACCAAGCAAAAAAGTTAAATTTTTTACTTTTTGTGGTGAAAATGCGGGCGAAAGCGTGTTTTTACCTTGTAGGGAAATGACTAAAGCAAAATTACAGTCAACCGCCTTTGGTGGATTGCTCTTTTCGTTAATATTCGTTGTTTTAAGCGTTGTTTTTGTGCTTTGTATTGATAATCCCGTTGCTTTTTGTTTGGTGAGCGTGGCAATTTTACCTGCAACCTATTTATTGGTTGTAAACTGCTTAACTTTTGACAAAACTTCGGACGGATATTTGATTTTTTCTTCTAGCGATTATGCCGACGTTTTGGTTGAAATTATGCACCAAGAAAGGCAAATTGCAAAGGGTATAATTCCTTCTTGTCCTTCAATTTTAGAGCATTCAACTCAGCCTCTTGCCCGTATTTATTACTATAAGCATCTTGTAATAAGGGAAAAGTTTAAACGCGCGAATGAACTGTTAATCGACTTATCGGCTAACATTTTACAGTTTACCGACCAAGAATACGCACTTATTTTTCCCGAAATTATTTATAGCGAATGCTTAAACGGAAATATAAGCGAACAAAATAAAAATTTGGCAGAAGACTTTTTTATGGGTGTTAACAGCGATATAGCTACTGTTAGGGCTCATCGGGAATATAGAAGATTTAACGGCGACAAAAATTGGGCACAAACCTTAGATAAAAGTTACCAAAGAATGCTAAGGTCTAGCACGAAATTCGTTAAGGAATATGAAAAGCGTTTAAAACAGTTTAGTGAAGAACACAACTAAAAGCAGTTTTACATATAAGGAAAAAAATGAAAGAACTTTTTGCAGTAGATATTACAAACGGAAGTAGCGAAAGTGAAAAATTCGTAGTGCGTAAATTAAGTGAACAATTAGCGCAAAAGCAAAAGAATTTTACCGAAAAGGTAAGCGAGTATGAAAATCGCGTTAAAGAGCCTGATTTTTTGGTAATAATTAGGTATTTGTCTTTAATGATTGGGCTTTTTTTACTTGTTATCTTCTTTGCATCTCTTGCTAAACAAAGTGATTTAAGCGTGGCATTTAACAACGGATTAGTAATTTTTATTTTTGGCGTTGCGTTTACCTTAGCGGGAACGGTATTATTGATTATTAAAAAAATTCGCGAAAAAAAGGTGGTTAACGACCAAGAATATTTAGATACCATTAAAAATGGCGAAAGCATTTACGACGAGTGTGTAAAAAATTTACAAATTCCCGAAAAAGCAAGCGAATGTGATATATTTTTTAGTGTTTATGAAAACAAAAAGGGTGAATTAAAGCCTGCGGTTAAGGCTTTTAATTACGTAAATACTTCCGTTCATTTATTTTCATCGGGCGAATATTTAATGCTTGGCGATTTATCTACCGTTTACGGCATTAAAAAGAGTGATTTTAAGGGCTACGAAATTATAAAAAAGGCTGTAACTTTTAATAATTGGAATAAAAATATACCAATTAGCGATAAACAAATGAAACCTTATGGTGTACAAATAACGGCAGTGGGGCTTTTTAGCGTTAAAAACTGCGTAAAGGTGCATTTTAATACTGATGGGGTAGATTATTTTATAATCGTTCCGCCATACGATAGCGAAAACTTTTTAAAAACTGCAGGAATAAAAAAATGTATAAAGTAAAAATAACCCCTATAAAAAGGGTTGTGCATCATGAATTAATTGAAAAATATGAAAACCCCATTGAGCATGCATGCGATATAAAAATAGGTAAAGAATTTATAAGTGTTAATGCGCTTTGTCCTGAAGGATTTTGTAAAAGCGCGTGGGAAAGCGTTTATTCTTTTGTAAAAGAGCTTGCCGAAGGTGGCGGTAATTTTTACGATGGATGGATGAAAAACCCTTATTCTGCGCTTATCTCTTGTAACGACGGATTTCGTCCCGTAAGCTTTTTATTAGAACGAATTGAAGAAAACTAAATAAAACAAAAGTGCCGATAACAAAGTTATATCGGCACTTTTTATATTTGTATCAAATTGAAATTATTTTAAAGCCCTAATATTCGATATAAGGCAGTAAATAAATATTGGCTATCTTTATAGGAATAAACGTGTTTTGCGCCAATAACAAAAAGCAAAGCCCTTTATTCTTTATTTTCAAAGGTGTTTGCAACCTCAACCAAAAGTTCGCGTACCTTTAGTTTTTGTGGACATACGCTTTCGCAAATTCCACATTTTATGCAATCACTTGCTTTTGCACCTTTTTTGCAAAGTGTTTCGGCGTAGTATCGGTCGGCATTCCAGTCGTTATACGCTTTTTTGTTGTTGTAGCAAGCAAACATATCGGGTATTAAAATACCTTGCGGACAGTTTTCGGTGCAGTATCTACAAGCGGTGCATTGTATAACTTTTAATTCGGCTAATTTTTTAATAACATTGTCTATAAGTGCGTAATCGGCGCTTTCAAGCGGTTTAAATTCGCGCATATAAGAAAGATTATCGTTCATTTGCTCGCAATTAGACATACCTGAAAGAACCATAAACACCTTTTCAAGGCTTGCGGCAAAACGAATAGCATAGCTTGCAGGCGAGCCGTTATTTGCACTATTAAAAAGATTTTTTACTTCATCTGGAAAGTTTGCAAGTTTGCCACCCTTTACAGGTTCCATAACTATAACTGGCTTATTGTGTTTAGCGCAAACTTCGTAGCATTTTCTTGATTGAATGGTTGGGTCTTCCCAGTCGAGATAGTTAAGTTGAATTTGAACAACTTCAACTTCGGGGTATTGCGTTAAAATATCGTCTAAAACTTCGGCGGCATCGTGGAAAGAGAGGCCAACGTGTTTTACCTTTCCTTGTTGTTTTAACTCAAAAGCCTTTTCGTAAGCTTTACACTCTTTGTATTTTATAAAATTTTGAGCGTTTTGAGCGTGCATAAGATAAAAGTCAAAATAATCAACCCCACACGCTTTTAGTTGAGAATTGAAAAGCGGAATAATATCTTCTTCTTTTTCAAAGTGCCAACCGCTTAGCTTATTGGTTAAAATATATGTTTCGCGTGGATAGCGTGAAGTTAGGCATTCTTTAAGGGCCAATTCGCTTTTTCCATCCAAATAGCCGTGCGCCGTATCAAAATAATTAAAACCTTGCTCAATAAAATTATCAACCATTAAAGAAAATTCTTTTGTGTTAACTTCATCGCCATTCATTGGCAATCTCATACAGCCAAACCCAAAATTCTTTTTTACTTCGTTAAACATAAAATAACTCCTGTGTTTTTTGTTAAACGGCTTTTTGCAAGCAGGCGCAACAAAGACGTGTAAGCAGTTTACTATTTAATTATACCAATATTTGCAAATTTGTCAACGATAGGGTGGGCTAAGAGGTTAAATAAAATTCTTGCCCAAGATTATTTTTTAAACAAAACTAAAGTTTTTGCTTGTCGCAATTACCTTAACGAAGTTGATATTGTTAAACTTAAATTTACTATCATTAAAGGAGAATAAAAAAACGGAGAGTATTCTCCGTTTAAATTAGAACCTTAAAACAGTTGACTTTTTGTTTGCCTTTAGTTTATAATACTAAATAGAAAGAAGATTCGCTGATTTAGTTCGGCTGAGCACTTTGCGCTGGTAACAGGATTGCAATCGCTTCTTTCTTTTTTTATTTGAATTTTTTATTATACTTCTTAATTTTCTTTTTAGATTTTTTACTAAATCGATAATTAGGAAGTTTTTCTTTGCTATTTTTTTGTTTTATTAGAATGGTTGCACACTCAAATTGTAATAATCACTCTTTCTCATTTAGATTATAAAGCATACAAACGCAAAAAAATATATATTTTTTTTGTGATTATCCACATAAAAGTTAAAATTTTGCTTTACAAATTATC
>JAFWXT010000091.1 GCA_017522945.1 Clostridia bacterium | reverse complement strand
CCTGTAAGAATGGACTATAAAAAGGTTGTTGCCGTGCTTGAAAACGTTGGCAAAATACTTGAATCAATTATAACTAAATAGGAATAACGAAATGGAAAAAGAAAATATAGTTAGTGAAGAAATTATTGCTGATGAAAAGTTAAACGCTAATGAAAGTTGCAAATGTGAATCTTCAGTAGATGATAAAGCTAAAAAATCAAGCAAAAAGAAAAACTGCGAAAAAGAACTTATACAGCAAATTGAAAATTTAAGGGCAGAAAATACCGAGCTTGCTAAAAAAGCAGATGAATATAAGCAAAGTTGGTATAGAACTGCAGCGGATTTTGATAATTTTAGAAAACGCAATAATGAAACGCGTGCAAACGCCTATTTTGATGGCAAGAGTGACGCTATCAAAAGCATTCTAATCGTGGGTGATAATTTAGATAGAGCCTTAAATTCGATATCTGCAAGCGACGAGCAAACTAAAAACGGAATAGAACTTGTTATAAAGCAATTTGGTGAGATACTTAAAAATATGGGTGTTGAAGAAATCAATCCGGTTGGTGAAGTTTTTGATCCTAACTTGCACGAAGCAGTTCATCAAATCGAAGCGCTTGAAGGTGAAGAAAGCGGAACTGTAAAAAGCGTTTTTAAAAAGGGCTATCGTTTATCGGGTAAAATGATAAGATACGCTCAAGTTATCGTTGTAAAATAATAAATTAAAAAATATAGATAAACAATTAAAGGAGAATATATTATGAGTAAAATTATTGGTATCGACCTTGGTACAACAAATTCATGCGTAGCAGTAATGGAAGGTGGCGAACCTGTTGTTATCGCTAACGCTGAAGGTTCAAGAACTACGCCATCGGTAGTTGCTTTCCAAAAGGATGGCGAAAGATTAGTTGGTCAAATCGCTAAAAGACAATCAATTGCAAACGCTGATAGAACTATTATCTCTATTAAGAGACATATGGGTTCGGATTATAAAGTAAAAGTTGACGATAAAAGCTATTCACCACAAGAAATTTCAGCAATGATTTTAGCAAAACTTAAAAAAGATGCTGAAGCTTATCTTGGTGAAACAGTTAAAGATGCGGTTATCACTTGTCCTGCATATTTCTCAGATAGTCAACGTCAAGCAACTAAGGACGCAGGTAAAATTGCAGGTTTAAACGTTTTACGTGTTATTAACGAACCAACTGCAGCAGCACTTGCTTACGGCTTAGATAAAGATGAAGGCACTCATAAAGTTATTATTTACGACCTTGGTGGTGGTACTTTCGACGTTTCAATTCTTGATATCGGTGAAGGCGTTTTTGAAGTTTTAGCAACAAATGGTAACTGTATGCTTGGTGGTGATGACTTTGATAAAAAGATTATCGATTGGTTAGTTGCTGAATTTAAATCAAAAGAAGGTATCGACCTTTCTAACGATAAAATGGCAATGCAAAGACTTAAAGAAGCTGCTGAAAAGGCAAAAATTGAGCTTTCTGGTATGTCATCTACAAACATTAACTTACCATTCATTACGGTTGATGCAACTGGTCCAAAGCACATGGATTTAACTTTAACTAAACAAAAATTCGATGCTATGACCGAAGATTTAGTTAATGCAACGTTAGAACCATTAAGAAAAGCTATGAACGATGCTGGTCTAAATTATAATGAAATTGACAAGGTAATTTTAGTTGGTGGTTCAACTCGTATTCCTGCAGTAGTTGAAGCTGTAAGACGTACTACTGGTAAAGAACCATTTAAGGGTATAAATCCTGACGAGTGCGTTGCTATCGGTGCTGCAATTCAAGGTGGCGTTTTATCAGGTGACGTTAAAGACGTTGTATTACTTGACGTTATGCCATTAAGCTTAGGTATTGAAACTTTAGGTGGCGTTTGCACAAGACTTATTGAAAGAAATACTACAATACCTGCAAATAAATCACAAATTTTCTCAACTGCTGCCGATAATCAAACAGAAGTTACAATTCACGTTTTACAAGGTGAAAGACAATTTGCAAGAGATAATAAAACTTTAGGTTCATTTAACTTGGTAGGTATTGCTCCAGCTCCAAGAGGAATTCCACAAATTGAAGTTACTTTCGACGTTGACGTAAACGGTATCGTTCACGTAACTGCAAAAGATTTAGGAACTGGTAAAGCAACCGATATTACGATTACTTCTTCAACAAATCTTTCTGAAGATGATATCAATAAAGCTGTAAAAGAAGCTGAACAATATGAAGCTGAAGATAAAAAGCGTAAAGAACAAGTTGAAGCTCGTAACCAACTTGACGGATTGATCTTTACGGTTGAAAAAACTTTAAAAGAAAATGCTGAAAAGATTTCAGATGAAGATAAATCAAAATTAGAAGAAGCCGTTTCTAAGGCTAAAACTGAACTTGAATCAAACGACCACGACAGAATTAAATCGGCAACTGAAGCTCTTTCAAACGAAGCGCAAGCAGTATTTGCTAAACTATATCAAAGCGGAAATGGTGATAACGGCAATGCAGATAACGGCGGTGCAGGTGACACCGAATTTCATCAAAACTAATTAGTTAAACAGTTGGCGATAGAATTATTCTGTCGCCAATTAAAACGTTTATGTTAAACATAAAAACATTAAAAAATCAAGATTTTAACAATGATTTTAGGATAAATTATGGCTAAGAATTATTATGAAATATTAGGGGTTGATAAAAAGGCTACGCAGGCAGATATTAAGTCGGCGTACCGTAAACTTGCTAAGCAATATCACCCCGATTTACATCCAAACGATCCAGCTTGTGCTGAAAAATTTAAGGAAATAAACGAAGCAAACGAAGTTTTGTCGGATGAGAAAAAAAGGCAGGCTTACGATTTTGAACTTGAAAATCCGGGCGCAAGCGCATTTGGCGGTGGCTTTTCTGGTCAAGGCTTTGGCGGATTTAGCGATATATTTAACGATATTTTTGCAGGCTTTGGCGGTGGAGCAACACGTCAAGAACGTTCGTACGAAAAAGAAAAAGGTAAAGATATAACGATTGAAGTATCGCTTTCTTTTTTAGATGCTGCAAAGGGTTGTGTTAAGGAAGTTTCTTATAGTAGACGCGAAAGATGTAATCATTGTAAAGGAACGGGTGCAAAGGGCGGAACTGCTTACAAAACTTGTGATAGATGCGGTGGTAGCGGTCAAGTTCAATACACTTCAGGTGGTGGTTTCTTTAGAACTGTTAGTGTTCGAGCTTGTGACGCCTGTGGTGGAACAGGTAAAAAGATTATCGAAAAATGTCCTGAATGCGGGGGTAAGGGTTGGACTACTAATAGATCTAATACAACCGTTACTTTAAATATTCCAGCTGGTGCAGATACAAATAGTTATATGAGAAAGAAGGGCTACGGTCATGCAAGCTCACAAGGCGGTGAACCTGGTGATTTAATCGTTGTGTTTAAGGTATTGCCACATAAAGTTATTAAGCGTGAAAGATTTGATTTATTCGTTGATTTGCCTATCTCGTATACAACTTGTGTAATGGGTGGTAAGGTTAGAGTTCCAACTTTAGATGACGCTTACGAACTTGATATTCCTGCTGGTACTCCATCAGGCAAGCGTTTTACAATTCGCGGTAAGGGTATAAAATCTTCAATGGGAACAGGTAATTTATACGTAACTGTAAACGTTGAAATCCCTACGAATATTTCTCGCTCACAACGAAAAGCATTAGAAGAATTTGAAAGCAATAGCGAACTTAAACAATGCATAAAGATGAAAGAATATAACGATAATTTACAAGCTCTTTACGGCGTTAACGCATATAGTAAAAAGTAAGATTACTAATAAAATCTCGGGTGTTTAGATTACACTTGAGATTTTTTTTTAGCTTTTTTTGGAAAATTGAGCAAAAATATTAACATTATCACTTTTTTTTGTTGAAAATTTTTTTCAAAAATGTTATCATATAAAATAGAATATTTTATCATCAAAACACGAGGTGTTATCATGTTGACTAGAACTTATATTAAAACGCTACAATCAAACCCCGCAGAATTTGCTGGAAAAATGGTAAAGGTATGCGGTTGGGCAAGAACTATCCGTGATTCAAAATCATTTGGATTTATTGAACTTAACGACGGCAGTTATTTTTCAAACTTACAAATAGTTTTTGAACGCGAAAAGATAAATAATTACGACGAAATTGCAAAATTAAACGTAGGCTCTTCACTTGAAATTGCAGGGGTTGTTGTTTTAACACCTGAAGCAAAGCAACCGTTTGAAATTCACGCCGAATCAATTGCAGTTGAGGGTGAATCAACTCCAGATTATCCTTTACAAAAGAAGCGCCACTCTCTTGAATATTTAAGAGAAATTGCTTATCTTCGTCCAAGAACTAACACGTTCTCTGCTGTTTTCCGCATTAGAAGTGAAGCAGCTTTTGCAATTCATCGTTTCTTTAACGATCGTGGATTTGTTTACGTTCATACACCAATTATTACTGGTAGCGACTGCGAAGGTGCAGGTGAAATGTTCCAAGTTACAACTTTGGATTTAGAAAGACTTGCTAAAAGTGGAGCTCAATCAGTTGATTATAAAAAAGATTTCTTTGAAAAACCTGCTTCATTAACAGTATCGGGGCAATTGAGCGCAGAAACTTATGCAATGGCGTTTGGCGACGTTTATACTTTTGGTCCTACCTTTAGGGCAGAGCGTTCAAACACTTCGCGCCATGCTGCAGAATTTTGGATGATTGAACCTGAAATGGCCTTTTGTGATTTAGTAAAAGATATGGAAGTTGCCGAAGCAATGGTTAAGTTCGTAATCAATCACGTTTTGGAAAAATGCCCAGTCGAAATTGAATTTTTAAACAAATTCGTTGATACAGGCTTAAAAGAAAGACTTTTAAACGTTGTAAACAACGATTTTGTACGCTTAACTTATACAGAAGCCATTGAAATTTTAGAAAAGAATAAAGAAAACTTTGAGTTCCCTGTTTACTGGGGTGTTGACTTACAAAGTGAACACGAAAGATATATTACTGAAAAGGTATTCAAAAAACCTGTTTTCTTAACAGATTATCCAAAGGAAATAAAAGCTTTTTATATGCGTCTTAACGACGATAACAAAACCGTTGCTGCGATGGACCTTTTAGTTCCAGGTATCGGTGAGTTAATTGGCGGTAGCCAAAGAGAAGAACGTATTGGCGTTTTACTTTCAAAGATTAAAGATTTTAACCTTAACGAAGCTGACTATGATTGGTATATTAAACTTCGTAAATACGGTGGAACACGCCACGCAGGTTTTGGTTTAGGCTTTGAAAGAATGATAATGTATTTAACGGGAATTTCTAACATACGTGACGTAATACCATTCCCAAGAACAGTTTCAAATCTCGAATTTTAATAGGTGGTATTATGTATAAAATTGTTGTTGACTGTTTTGGTGGTGATAATTCGCCATTGGCAAATATTGAAGGGGCACTTGAAGCTTTAAAACAAGATAACGATATTATTGCTGTTTTAGCAGGTGATGAGCAAATTATTAAAAGTCACCTTGAAAAATACAATTATGATAAAGAAAGAGTGCAGTTTTTACACGCTACTGAAGTTATTTCTTGTGAAGAACAACCTACCGAAGCGGTTAAAAAGAAAACAGATTCTTCTTTAGTAAAGGGTTGTCTTGCATTAGGTGAAGATGCCGATGCTTTAGTTTCAACCGGTAGTACGGGCGCTTTGTTGGTTGGTTGTACTTTAAAGGTTGGAAGAATCAAAGGAGTGTCGCGCCCAGCGCTTTTACCTACTTTACCAACTTTAACAGGTGGAAACGTTGTTATGCTTGACGTTGGTGCAAATGCCGATTGTAAGCCACAATATTTATTCCATTTTGCTTTGATGGGTAGCGTTTACGCTAAAGAAGTTTTAAAAATTGAAAATCCAAGGGTGGCACTTCTTTCAAACGGTACTGAAGATGCAAAGGGTAACGAACTAATAAAGCAAGTGAATTATGCTTTTAGAAATTGCCCCGATATCAATTTTATAGGAAACATTGAAGCAAGGGATATAATTTCAGGTGAGTGTGACGTTGTTGTAACCGACGGATTTTCAGGTAATATAGCCTTAAAATCTATGGAAGGTATTGCAGGCGCAGTTTTCTCTAAGTTAAAGGAATCTATTAAAGCATCCGTTCTTGCAAAACTTGGTTTTCCATTTATGAAGGGTGCGCTTCGTGAAGTTAAAAATACTCTTGACTACAATAAAAAGGGCGGAGCTATTTTTATCGGCGTTAAAAAGGTTGTTGTTAAGGCACACGGTTCATCAAAAGCTTCTGCTATAACAGCTGCTATTTTACAAGCTAAAAGAGCTTGCGAAAACAACATCATAGATT
>JAFWXT010000090.1 GCA_017522945.1 Clostridia bacterium | reverse complement strand
TGCGAACAACTATATCCCACGCCTTATCCCAAGTGTAACCGTGTTCATCCATAAGCAATCTCATAAGTTCAGGAATACAAAGAGCCGGATGAGTGTCGTTTATATGAATACTTGCTTTTTCGGGAAGATTATCAAAAGTTCCAAATCTTTCAAGATGTATGCTTAAAATATTTTGAAGAGAAGCAGAAACTAAGAAATATTGTTGTTTTAATCTTAACGATTTACCTTCGTAGTGATTATCCGAAGGATATAAAACCTTAGTTAAAAGCTCAGCTTCACCCGATTCTTTTACGCAACGTAAATAATCCCCTTCCGAGAAAGAGCGCATATCAAATGATTTGCAAGTTTTAGCAGTCCACAATCTCAAAACAGAAACGGCAGAAGAATCCTTACCAGAAATCATCATATCGTAAGGAATAGCCTCAACTTCGTTGGCATCTATATGTTCAATCTTCATTCCGTTTTCGGTCCATTTTTCAATAATGTGACCATCGAACTTAACTTTAAAAGCCTTATCCATTCTTTGCGTGAGCCATACTTCACCACCGGGTAGCCAATCGTCAGGAAGTTCCATTTGCCAACCGTCAACTATTTTTTGTTTAAATAGCCCGTACTCGTAACGCAAAGAAAAGCCCATAGTTGGATAATCAAGCGATGCGAGCGAATCCATAAAACAAGCGGCAAGTCTGCCTAAACCGCCGTTACCCAAACCTGCGTCTGGCTCGTTTTCGTAAAGCTCTTCAAGATTAGTGCCGTAAGCCTTTAAAGCTGAATTGATTTCTTTTTCGATACCTAAGTTGTAAACGTTATTTTTAAGCGATCTGCCAAGCAAATATTCCATGCATAGATAATAAACGCGTTTGCCCTTTGCTTCTTTAAGTTTATAGTGGTAGCTTTTGCGTTTTTCTAAAAGAATATCCTTAACGACCATAACTACCGCTTTATAAAGCTGTTCAGAAGTAGCATCGGTATCAACGATACCGTAATAACGCGACAATTTACCCTTTATTTGCTCTGCCGCTTCCTTCTTCGTTAGTTTGAGTTTGCTTTCCATTTTATTTTTTATCTCCTGCTAAACTGTCATAAATTTCTTCATATGAGGCAGATGATTTTTCCCAACTAAAATCACTACTCAATGCGCTAATTACTAATTTTGCCCATTGTTCTTTGTTTCCATAAGTGAAGATTGCATCTTTAATAACGTACAACATTTCGTGCGCATTATAATTAGTAAATGCAAAACCGTTGCCGTTTTCACGGTTTAGGTTAAACGGAACTATACTATCGGCAAGACCGCCAGTTCTTCTAACAATTGGTAAAGTAGCATATCTACAAGCAATCATTTGCGATAAACCGCAAGGCTCTTGCTTTGAAGGCATAAGCAAAATATCCGCGCCAGAATATAGTTTTGAAGCCATATCCTTGTTAAAGGCAATAATTGCCCTACACTTGCCGTTATATCTGCCTTCAACGTATTTAAAGTAGTTTTCATAATCGCAGTCACCTTGACCTAAAACAACTACTTGCACGTCTTCGTATAAAATTTCGTCAAGCACAGCCTTAATCAAATCAAGCCCCTTGTGTGAAACTAAACGAGAAATAAGAGCAATAACTGGCACATCTCTTTGTGGAAGGCCAAGCATCTTTTGTAATTCCTTTTTACATTCTTTTTTGCCCGATAAATCGCTTATAGAGTAGTTTTTGAAAAGTGAAGTATCGGTTTCGGGATTATAAAGGTCTAAATCTAACCCGTTTAAAATACCGCAAAGCTTATGCTCGTTTGCGCATATAACACTTTCAAGACCATTAGCAAAATAAGCGTCTTTAATTTCTTTTGCGTAAGTAGGGCTAACCGTGCTTACCTTATCCGAAAATTCAATAGCGCCCTTCATTAAGTTTAAGCAACCGCCAAACTCAACAGTGTCGTACGCCCATTCGGGAAAACCGAATAAGTCGCTTGCTGTATCCATACCGTATTTGCCTTGGTACTCGATATTGTGAATTGTAAATAGAGTTTTAATTTGTGAAAATCCAAACTTATCGTTATATAAAGTTTTTAAATAAATAACGGTAGCTGCAGATTGCCAATCGTTACAGTTGATTACGTCGGGATAAAAATTCATAAAGCCTAAGCTATCAAGCACCGCCTTTGAGAAGAATGCAAATCTTTCGCCGTCATCATAGCAACTATAAATTTTATCGCGCTTAAAATAATATTCGTTATCAATAAAATAATAAGTAACGCCATCTAATCTGCAAGAATATAAACCACAGTATTGATTACGCCAAGCAAGAGCTACGTTAAAATTACCTATAAAAGTAAAATTATCCCTAAGCCCTGCATCAATCTTAGAATATAGTGGTAAAATAACGCTAACGTCATAATTTCCGCGTTTAGCAAGTTCTTTTGGTAGCGAGCCGATAACGTCGGCAAGCCCACCTGTTTTTACAAATGGCAAACCTTCGGAAGCTACGAATAAAACACTCTTTTTATTCTTTACTTCAACAAATTCTGCAACCTTTTCAGCTTTTGTAGTTTTTGCTTTAGTTGTTTTTTTCGCGCTACTCACAGTTTTTACACCACTCGTTTTTTTCGCGCAAGTTCTTTTAGTTGTTTTTACTTCTTCAGCTTTTGCTAAAACCTTTTCATTAGCTTCTTTTGCTACGCTTTGTTTTTTTGCCATGTATATATCTCCTTTATGAGTTTAATTTGTAAAGTAAATAGTATCACGCCTTTTATAGCAAAGGCGTTATAAACGTTACTAATTTATAAAAATATTTAAATAACAGTGCTCTTATTGATGAAGAATGGGTGATTTAAGCTACCAGATAACAATCTTCTATCCTTAACAATAACGTTTTTGTCGGTAATAATGCAATTTACGGTTGCGTTTTCACCAATCATAGTTCCTTGCATCAATATTGAATTTTTAATTACCGTACCTTTGCCAACCTTAACGCCACGGAAAATAATACTGTTGTAAACTTTACCTTCAATGGTACAACCGTCGGCAATTAAAGAATTATTAACAACGCTATCCGTGCCATAGGTAGTTGGTACGCTATCTTTTACTTTAGTATAAATGCCACCGCTACCGAACAAACTGTCGCGATTTTCTTTATTTAAAAGCTTTAAACTTTCATCATAATATGATTGTAGTGAAGAAATTCTTGTAAAATATCCTTGGTGTTCGTAAGCGTAAATTTTAAAATGATTTACGTTTGCCGCTAAAATATCTGCTGCAAAATGAGTTTTACCATGTGAAACAGCATCTTGGATTAGGTTTAAAAGCATAGTTCTTCTCATTATGCAAATATTTGCATATAAGCAAACCTCGCCCATATCTTTTTTAACGTTAAACGCCATATCAGCAACTCTACCATCATTATCAACGATTAGTTGCAAGTTATTGTTACCATCAATGCGTTCGGCGTTAGCTTTAAAATATACTAATGTCATATCGGCGTTATTATCGTTATGATAACTTAATAACTCGGTATAATCCATACTGCATACTGCATCACTATCCGATAAAACAACGTATTCTTCGGTTGACTTCGATAAAAAACCCGTTGCGGTTTTTAAAGCTTCTAATCTTGTATTGTATAAAGAAGTACTTTCCTTTACGCCAAATGGTGGAAGAATAATTAAACCACCGTGTCTGCGTGCTAAATCCCAATCTTTACCACTACCGATATGGTCCATAAGCGATTGATAGTTACTTTTAGTTATAACGCCAACCTTGGTCATACCGCTATTAACCATATTTGAAAGAGCAAAGTCAATCAATCTATATCTACCGCAGAAAGGTATAGAAGCGGTTGTTCTGTACGCAGTTAATTCTGGCAAACTTTCATCGTGTATGTTAGAAAAAATAATACCTAAAGCATCCATTATCTATTACCCTCCACAATTTTTCCAGCTTCAATTATTTCGTTTTCAAAAACCTTTGCACCACATCCTAAAACAGCAATTTTTCTTGGAAGTTCTTCACTACCAACCTTAGCGTTTTCGCCTATAACAACGTTTTCGTCAATAATTGAATTGCAAACTATAGCGCCCTTTTTAATTACTGAACCACTAAAGATTACACTATCTTTAACTATAGCACCTTCTTCGATTTTTACGTTAGCTGAAAGCACTGAATTTTCGGCTGTTCCTTCAATTTCACAACCTAAAGCAACTATACTGCCCTTAGCACTACCTTTTTCACCTATATAGTGTGGTGGAGCAATAGGGTTTTTAGAGTGAATTAACCACGCCCTATCCGAAATATCAAATGATGGATTAGGTCCAAGTAAATCCATATTAGCTTCAAATAAAGAATCGATAGTTCCAACGTCCTTCCAATATCCTTCAAAAATATGGGCGAACATCTTTTCGCCGTTTGCAAGCATAGTTGGTAAAATGTTTTTACCAAAGTCGTTGCTCGTATCTGTTTTTTGTTCGTCTTCTTCAAGATATTTATATAGCTTTTCAGCACTAAAAATATAAATACCCATAGATGCTAAATCACTCTTTGGATTTGCAGGCTTTTCTTCAAATTCAACAATACGATTTTTATCCCCAACGTTTACTATACCAAAACGCGAAGCTTCTTTTATAGGTACTTTAATAGTTGCAACCGTTACGTCCGCACCCTTTTCCTTGTGTTCTTGAAGCATTTTATCATAATTCATTTTATAAATATGATCGCCCGAAAGAATTAAAACGTATTTTGGATTGTAACTTTTGATAAAAGATATGTTTTGATAAATAGCATTCGCCGTACCCTTATACCATTCAGAGCCACGTTTTGCTTGATATGGCGATAAAATATGTACGCCACCGTACATACGGTCCAAGTCCCAAGGTTGACCGTTGCCTATATAGTCGTTTAAAACTAAAGGCTCGTACTGTGTAAGCACACCAACCGTATCAATACCCGAATTGATACAGTTTGATAGCGGAAAGTCAATAATCCTATACTTTCCACCAAAAGGTACTGCTGGTTTTGCAATTTTTGAAGTTAGCGCATAAAGTCTGCTACCCTGCCCCCCGGCAAGTAACATCGCAACACATTCTTTGTGAGATAACATATATCCCCTCCATATATTTTTTTTTGCTACGCATAATACTTAATTCGTAAAATTAGCGTAGTAAGTTCCTAATTAAAAATTTTTAAACAAGTTTATATACAATTTTTAAGTAATCGTTAAAGTATATGTTTTAACTTGTTCAACCTTTTCTAAATAAATAAAAGAATAAGGCGGTAAATTAACAACTATCGAATATTTTTTCCCATGCGATGGTAAAAGCTTTGAAGTATAAACCTTTTTTGTAATTCTACCTTCGCCACCTAAGCTTTTTGCATCACTATCAAAAACCAATTTATATTTACCTTTTTCAGCGCAAATTTTATAATCGCTTTGCATAACGCCAGAAAAATTTATAGCAACTAATATTTTATTTCCATTTTTACTAATGCGCTCGTAAGCAAATATGTTGGAGTTTTTATCATCAGCAATAAGCCAATTAAAGCCTGCCCATTCATCTTCTATCTCGTAAAAAGCAGGAGTGTTTAAATAAAATTCGTTTATCTTCTTAAAAAAACTTTGTAGTTTTCTATGACTTTCGTATTCAAGCAAGAAAAACTGTGTCCCCGAGTTATAATCCCACTCTTCAAACTGCCCTATCTCGCTACCCATAAAATTTAATTTTTTACCGGGGTGAGAATAAGTATATCCCATAAGCGCACGAATTTGAGCAAACTTTTCTTCGTATTCGCCAGGCATTTTTGATATTAAAGAATTTTTACCGTAAAACATTTCATCGTGCGAAAGTGGTAAAATAAAATTTTCGGTAAAGGCATACATCATCGAAAAAGTCATTTTATTGTGATAGCCCGAACGAAAAATAGCGTCTTGTTGCATATATTCCAAAACGTCGTTTTTCCAACCCATATTCCACTTAAAATCAAAGCCTAAACCACCTTCACGCGTCGGCGCGGTAACTTGTGGAAATGCGGTACTTTCTTCAGCAAAGGTTAAAACCCCATTTATTCTACTATGAAGCACGGCGTTAAGTTTTTGCAAAAATGCAACAGCGCCTTTATTAACGTTTCCACCCTCGTCGTTAGGTTGCCACTCGCCCATTTGTTTTTCATAATCCAAATAAAGCATTGAAGAAACTGCGTCAACCTTAATGCCGTCAACGTGATAATTTTCGCAAAAATATACGGCAGAACTAATTAAAAATGATTGAACTTCGGTTTTAGAGTGATCAAACATTCTTGCCCCCCAATAACCGCGCTCGCGCATTCTTTGGTCTTCGTATTCAAAAAGCGGACTGCCGTCAAACTCAATCAATCCGTGTTCACTCTTTGAAAAATAAGCGGGAACAAAATCAATTATAACGCCTATATTGTTTTCATGACATTTGTCAACGAAATATTTAAAATCGTTTGGCGTGCCAAATCGTGAAGTTATAGCAAAATATCCGTCAACTTGATAACCACAACTACCCTCATAAGTATATTCGGTAAGGGGTAAAAGCTGAACGTGAGTATAATTCATCTTTTTTAAATAATCAACCAATTCTTCGGCAAACTCACGATAGGTATAATAACTGCCGTCGTTATGGCGTTTCCACCCGCCTAAACAAACCTCATAAACGTTTATTGGCATACTCTTAAAATCGTTATTTGCTCTTTTAGCCAAATAATCGACGTCCTGCCAAACGTAATCGTTATCTTCCCAAACAATAGAAGCAGTTTGTGGAGCTTTTTCAAAATAAAAAGCAAACGGATCAGCTTTAAAAAAGGTTTTTCCGTGCTTTGTTATAGCGTATTTATATTTAGCGCCATTTTTTACGTTAGGTATAAATAATTCGTAAATTCCGCTTTCAGGAATTTTTTTCATTAAATGTGTTTGAGTGTTCCATCCATTAAAATCACCAACTACCGCAACACTTTCGGCATTTTTAGCATACACACGAAAAAAAACACCAAAACTACCCTCATCTTCCCCAAAATGACTTCCGAGAAATTCATGCGAGCAATAATTAGTGCCTTGATGAAACAAATAAACAGGTAATTGATTTTTCATGAAGTAGCCTTCTCCAACGTTGGACGTGTGTTTCGCTTTTTAGCGCTTGGAACAAAAAAAACAAAGGCAAAAGCTTATTTTATTATCGCTTTTGCCGAGCTTATATATATTATACTATATTCTATAATAAATTACAAGGGGTTTTAAAAAAATTATTGCACTTTTTTGCATAAAATTGCAATAAACTTTTTGTGCAATATTTACAAATAGCCCCTTAAATACACAAAAACAATTTCAGTGTTTGTCGCTACCGCCGTTATTAAAAGGTAAAATATCCTTATGGGAAGGATACTCTCCTTCCTTTGGTGGTGCATAAATCCCGTCAATTTTAATAGTTGCAAAATCCCCTGACGATATACATTTTCCACAGTTATCGCAAATTTTTAGTGGGTCTAAATCGCAAAACTCACATTCGCCACAACCTATACAATCGCGTTCGTAAAGCACACACTTTTCTCTTTTAATCTCTTTAACCATTAAAGCTCCCTTTTTAGGCAATTTGCACATGATGTTTATTTTTAACGATATCTTGCCCTTTTTTATATTGTATAACATTTTTTTTATTATTTCAATAGTTTTTTGCAAAAAAAATATATTTTTTTGAAAAATATCTATTAAAAAGATGAACAAATGTTTGCTTTTGAAAAAAATATGTGATATAATAGTGTTACAAGATTTACAATTTAGGTGATTTATGGGTAAAATTGAAGAAAAATTGAATAAAGTTCATCAGTACATAAAACGCTATCAAGCAGAAAACGGCTTTCCCCCTTCGGTTAGGGAAATATGCTCGGCGCTTAGTATTAGTTCAACCGCAACTTGTCAATATTATTTAAACAAGTTGAAAGACCGCGGTATTTTAAACAAAAACGCTAATAAAAACCGCGCCATTTCCGTGTGCGACAAAGCGGAATTCGTAAGCGTTCCACTTATTGGTACTGTTACCGCCGGTACGCCTATTTTAGCAGTCGAAAACCTCGAAGGTTATTTTCCGCTACCACCAGAATTTGCACGCGAAGACGAAACCTTTATGCTTACCGTTCGTGGCGACAGTATGATTGAAGCAGGCATTTTTAACGGTGATAAAATTATTTGCAAAAAAACAAGTTATGCAGATAATGGCGATATCGTAGTTGCTTTAGTTGAAGATAGTGCTACGGTTAAGCGTTTTTATAAGCGTCACGGCAAATTTATTCTTCACCCCGAAAATAGCCAACTATGCGACATCGTGCTAAACGAAGTTGAAATTTTAGGCAAGGTTACGGGGCTCATTCGTAAATTTTAACATATTAAACAAGCCGTATTTTATCGTGTTTAAATCCTTTTTATCATATATTAGAAAAAGCATTTTCGCTTATACCCAACGCGAAAATGCTTTTTTATTACTCTTTTATTGAATTAAATATTGATAAATACAGTAACTATCAACGCTAAAACAGCCGCTAAAATGAAATAAGGTAACGAGCCGATGCCTTTACTACGTTTAATATCGTTCTTTTTCATATTACACCTCTTAATTTCCTAACATATCTTGCCAGTAGAATGATTTTAAAGTATTTTTTAACATTTCAGTATCGGCATATCTTTTTAATTTTCCACCAGTAGCAACCGAAATAACACCTGTTTCTTCAGAAACGATTATTGCAGTTACGTTGATAGTTTCGGTAATACCAATACCCGCGCGGTGACGAGTTCCAAGTTCTTTAGGCAAGCTAATTTCTTGCGATAATGGTAAAAAGCAACCCGCTGCTTGAATTTTAGTGCCGTTAATAATCATAGCCCCATCGTGAAGTGGGGTTTTGGGGAAGAATATACTTTCGATCAAGGCAGACGAAATGTCCGAATTTACGGCTACACCACTATCCAAAATACCTGAAGGCATATTTGAGTTTGCTAAAATGATAATTGCGCCCACGTTGTTTTTCGACATACTTTGAACTGCTTTAATAATTTCATTCGTGCATTCCTTTGCATTTTCACGAATTGAAACGCTATCCCAATGCTTAACGTCGCTCCCCTTAATGCTTGAGTTCCAAACTTCACGCTTAATTTCGGTTGCAAACAAAATAACAACGCCTAAAGCGAATAAAGCAAATAAAATAATCGCAATTGCATGGTCGATTATATCAAGATAACAAAGAGCAGATACAACCGCAGTGAATACCACGAAAAGAACTATTATAAGTTTTGCATTGTTTTTTCTAAGTACGTTTAGCATAAAGAAAAACACAAGCGTAAATACAACGAGTTCAAAAACGTGAACTAATTGAATATTTTTAAAAAATTCGGCTATTTGTTCAAACATTTTTCTTTCCTTTTTGCGCATTTGCGCTAAACATTTAAGTTATTTGTAATTATATATTATTTTTTGAAAAAAATAAAGCGTTTATCAAACAAATTTTATTTTTTTACTGCATAATCTTACCCATAGCTAAATTTAAAGCGGCTTGTATGCTAATTTTACCGCTTTTAAAATCCGCATCGTAGCGTGCAAACATATCTACCGTTTGTTTTAGCATTTTAGGGGTAAATTTTTTACATTGCTCGGTTGCTTTTTTAATAGCGTATTCCTTTACACCAAGTTCTTTTGCAAGAGTTGCGGGTGTTTTAGTAGAAACCGAACAATAAAATAATCTTCTAAAATGATAATAAAGTGATGAAAAAATCTTTTGATGGTCGTTACTTTTAGATAACATATCAGCAAGAATTTCATAAGCTTTATCGTTATTTTTACGCGCTACTTGCTCAGTTAACTCATAAACTTGAAAATCGTTTTCCTTGCAAACGAGTTCGTCTATATCCTGCAAGGTAACTTCGGCATTTCCAAAGCAATAAGAAATAAGCTTTTCAACTTCACCGCTAACCTTAGTCATTTCCATACGGCAATAATCGGCTAAAATTTCAGCGTTTTTAGAAGTTATAATTAGATTGTTTTTCTTTAAAGTTAACTGTATATAGCGCACAATAACGCTTAAATCTGCCTTTCCACAATCAACGGTAACAACACTATCGTATTTTTTAAGCGGTTCGCAAGAACTTGAATTTACTATAATAAGCAAACTCGTATCAGTAGGCTCTTTTAAATATCCGTCAATAGCCTTGTTTTTTAAATCGGTTGCACTTGGAAAGTAATCACGCAAAATAATCACCCTTTTTTCACTCATAAAAGGATATTGCATAAGCGCGCTAACCATTTCTTCGGGATTTGACTTAACGTAAGAGCCTTCAAAAGTATTTAAGTTTAACTCGGGTGAACTCAAACACTTTTGCTGTAAAATTTTTACCGCTTGCTCGCGCAAATAAGCATCTTCACCTTCAATTAAATAAACTGGGGCAACGGTTTTTGCAAGCGAATTTTTAAGTTCTTCCATTCTCATAAAAAGTTTCCCCTTCGTTTAATAATCTAACGGCTAAAAGTCTAAGCGCAACGCTACCATTGGTTAATAATATTATTATACCAAAAACTATAAAAAAAATCAATAGTTTTGCGCTATTTTCTTTTTTATAAACGCAATTTATCTATGACTAAGCAACTAAATAAAAAAAACTAAATTAGCGAAGTTAAAATAATACCACCTATGGTTGCTATTAAAGTAATGCAAGATATTATAAGTTTTTGTTTATAATTTAAATTGATGGCGTCGGATAAACACGCCAACCCCATATACCACGATATTTTAAAATATGAAAAGGTGGTTGGTAATGCAAATAAGGAATAATCTATTTTAGAAATTAAAAAATTGCAAGCGTT
>JAFWXT010000089.1 GCA_017522945.1 Clostridia bacterium | reverse complement strand
TAGGTGTTTTAGATGGCGAAGATATTTACGAAGGTGACGTTAACGTTATCGCAGTTTCACCGTTTGACGTTTTTCCAGATAGCCTTTTTCACGAAGATATTTGCGACCAAAAAAGTTTAATTCACGCAAGAGCGATGCACGTTGATGAAGTGTATGAGTTGTACGGTAAACGATTAGAGGGTAAAGATATTAACGTTTTTACCCTAAAAAATGGCGAAATAGGCAAGGTTTTGCATGGCGAAAAGCGTTTAACTGGCGGTATCGTGCATGATAACGTATTAGTTATTGAACGATATGAAAAACCGAACGAAAAATTTGTTAACGGTAGAGTTGTAACCGTTGCAAACGGTGAAATTTTAGCTATATCCGAACTTCCTTATTTAAACGGTGAAGAAGGTAGGCGCGAATTTCCTTTCGTAAGGCAGGTTGCTGTTAATCAAGCGGGTTGTTTTTTTGGTGTGAGTATAATTGATAGAACAATACCGCTACAACGCGCGTATAACGCAGTTAAAAACCGCAAGCACGAATATCTTAACAGAGTTAGTATGGGGGTAGTTACCGTTGAAGACGGCTCGATTGATACCGATTCATTGGTAGAAGATGGGCTTTCGCCTGGTAAGGTTTTAGTTTATAGGCAGGGTTCACCTGCTCCAAGCTTTATGGCTAGTTCTTCAGTTCCACCTGATTTCTCATACGAAGAAAGTAGGCTTGAGCAAGAATTTATTAACGTAAGCGGTGTAAGTGAGTTTTCAAGAAACTCAAGTATGATTAGCGGTAATATGAGTGGTGTGGCGTTAGAACTTTTGGTTGAACAAGACGAAACCCGACTTGTAACGACCGCTGAAAATATTAGACGTGCAGTGAAGCGTATAGGAAAACATATAATTCGTTTATTTAAGCAATTTGTAAATGTAACTAGGATGCTTAGAGTAGCAGGCAGAGATAACTCGATTGAACTTTATTATTTTAATTCAAACGATTTATCAAGTGATGACGTTGTTTTTGATACTGAAAATGAACTAAGTTATACTCCTGCTCAAAAGAAAAGTATGATTTACGATATGTTAAACGCAGGGCTTTTAAGCGATGAAGAAGGCAAATTATCGCAACGAACTAAGGCTAAAGTTCTTGAACTTTTGGGTTTTGGTACGTTGTCGGGGGGACAAGATATTACAAACTTACATATTGAAAAAGCGCAAAGGGAAAACATTTTACTGTTTGAGGAAAATCAAGAGGTTGAAGAATTTGACGATCATAATTTACATATTATCGAGCATACGAGAGCTCTTTTAACCGAAGATTTTTCAACCAATCCAGATGTTAAACAACGAATATTAAAGCATCTTGGAGAGCATAAAAAAAATAATTTAACACAGCCCAATTTGATGATAAATAACTAAAAAATTGGGTATTTAAGGAGAAACTATGAAAAATTTAAGCAATAACCATGAAGAAGAGCCTAACGCGGGATGGGTAGAAGATAACGCAAAGCAAGGAGCAGAACAAAATTACCAAGAACAAGTTTGTGATTCGCTGACGAGTGAAGATAAACAAACCTCTTATGGAAAATTTGCAACGCCCGAAGCGTTACTCAATGCATATAACAGTTTAGAAGTTCAATTTACCAAACGCAGTCAGGAACTAAAAAGGTTAGAAAGGGAAAATTTACAGCTCAAGGAAGAACAAGCCAAACTTTTAGGTGAAGTTACAACAGAAGATTGTCAAGGTTGTGGGGCAGAAGATGAAACAGGGATTGTTACCACGAAACAAACCGAAGAAGACGAGGTCTCTTTTGAAAGTGGGGTAGGCGATGAACAAATAGCAAGTGAGGTGTCGGATTTTCTTTCAAAAAATCCAATGGCTTCTCAGTTTGCTGTGGAAATTGCAAAAAAAACGGGCGAAATCATTAGTGAAAATCAAAGTATTGATAAAAATTTGCTTGAAAGGGCGTATATTGCCGTGCTTCAAGATTCGCTTTTAGCCGAACAAAATAAAATAAACGACGATTACGTTTATTCAATGGCAAAAAATAATGATTACGTTCGTGAAAAAATTATTCGCGATTATCTTGGGTCTTATACGGCTAATAACTCTACCGCGCTACTTAGCGGTGGCGGAAATTCGGTTGTTTTACCACCTAAAAAGCCTAAAGATATTCGCGAAGCAGGCGCTCTTGCCGTGGGCGTTATTAAAAGAGTTTAGTTTATTTTAACTTTTATATTCGACTTGCCTTGTCATAAAAAAACTAAACACCCAAATTTAACTATAAATTAAGCTTTTTTAATAAAATTATGGCAAATTATTAAACAAAAATATTATTTTAAGGAGAAAATTATGGTAACTATGACTAGCGCTGATAATGCGCTAAAATCACTTTATCTCGGTGTTGTATCCGAGCAATTAAATACAGGAGTAAATCCTTTACTTGCAAAAATTAAGCAAACTTCTCAAGACGTGTGGGGTAAGGAAATTCGCAGACTTGCACAATATGGTATCAACGGTGGTATCGGTGCAGGTACTGAAGATGGCGAACTTCCTGAAGCTGCAGGTAATAACTACGATCAATTCGTTTTAACTTTAAAAAACTTATACGGCAAAATTGAAATTTCAGATAAAGCCGTTCGCGCTTCTGAAAACAACGTAGGCGCATTCGTTAATCTTTTAAATGCTGAAATGGAAGGTCTTTTAAAGGCATCTTCTTTCAACTTTGGTAGAATGTTATTTGGTGACGGCAACGGAACTTTAGCAACTGTTTCTGCCATTGCTACTGATGGTACTATTACGGTAGATTCTGTTAAAAATATCGTAGAAGGCATGGTTTGTGATTTCGTTGAAGCGAATGGAACTGCTATTTCGGGCGCTACTGCAAGAAGAGTTGTTTACGTTGACCGCGCCGAAAAGAAAATTAAGGTTAGCGGTACTGCTTTAAGCACTTCTGTAGTTCCAGTTGGTTCTATTATTACAGTTCAAAACTCTTACGGTAAGGAAATTACAGGTCTTGGCGCTATTTTTAAAGCGACTGGTAGTCTATACGGTTTAGATAGATCAACTCATAAGTGGCTTATTCCATATATGAAAGAAAACGTTGGCGAAATTAGTGAAACCGTTATTCAAGCGGCTATAGACGAATTAGAAGAAAATACCGGTAGTAAGGTTAATTTTATCGTTTGTTCTTCAGGTGTAAAAAGAGCATATCAAAACCATTTAGCTTCATATAAACGCAATATTGACGTTATGGAATTAAAGGGCGGTTACAAGGCTCTTTCTTACAATGGTATTCCGGTTATTTCGGATAGATTTTGTCCTGAAGGTACTATGTACTTACTTAACACCGACGATTTTGCTCTTCATCAATTATGCGATTGGAAGTGGCTTGAAGGTGAAGACGGCAGAGTATTAAAACAAGTGGCTAATAAACCTGTATATTCTGCAACTTTAGTTAAGTATGCCGACTTAATTTGTACTAGACCTTGCGGTCAAGCAATGCTTTCTGGTATTACTGAACTATAATCAAAATGTGTCCGCGCGTTATCAAACGCGCGGAGATATTAAAGGGGGTAATGATGACTGTTAAAGAAATATTGATACTAACTGCAAAAATGTTAGGTGAAAAACAAATCGTAAATTTGCTAACTAAGCAAACTTGTGATGACTTACAAAGTGTTAGCGAGGATAAGGATATGCTTTTATCCTGCTACAACGCTACCACCGAAGAACTTGCTTTAGAATACTTGCCCCTTGAATTTTGTGAAGAATTTAATGGGGTAACAGATAATAAAATTTATTTTTCGTCCTTTTCAAAAAAACCTTTAAAAATTGTTTCGGTATGTGACCTTAGCGGAAATAAGTTGCCGTATAAGCTTATTAACGACTATATTTACGTTGAACGTAAAAGTGTTAAGATAACTTATGAATATCGACCTACAATGCAAAATGAAGAAGATGAAGCAGTATTTAGCGATAACGTAATAGGTCCTTTTACTCTATGTTATGGAATTGCTTCGTTATACTGCTTACAAAAGGGTAGGCATAGTGATGCAGAAGGCTTTTTCGAACGTTATTTTAGTGCGATTAAATCGCGTATTGCAGAAAAAAGAAAAATTATTATTCCCGCAAGGAGCTGGAGATGACCTATTATTTAAAAAGAAATTCTATAAAAAAATATAGGCGTTCAATTATTACTATAAACGATTTTTCTCGCGGTATAGTAACTGATAGGGATTCCTTTTTACTGCCTTTTAATCAAGCGACTTTGGCATATAATTTCAATTTTTTAAGCGGTGTTTTAAAGGATGGCTTTGGAATTAAAGAATGTGATTTATATCAAGGAAGTTCACCAAAGTTTGAGTTAACAAATCAACCTAAAAAGCTATATTATTATAAACGCTTTGATAAGCAAATAAACCATTATATCGATTACCTTTTGGTTTACTGCGCCGATGGTTATATTTATAAAAATATTATAGGTAATGACTTAGAATTTGAAAAAATTGATGAGTTATACTTTACAAGCGCGCCAGAAAGCGTTAATTATACATATCAAGGTCAAGACGTTATAATTTTTTCAACAACAAACGAACTTAAAATCTATGATGGAAGCAATATAACGGTGGTTGAAGATTGCCCTTCGGTAACTTCAATCTGTATTCACAACGAAAGGCTTTTTGCAACCGAAGGGGGAGAAAAAACTTCGCTTTGGTTTTCGGATGATTTTGATCCTACCAACTGGGCAGTTTCACTTGATGAAGCGGGCTATATCGACCTTCGTGACGGCAGGGGTAGCTTAATTAAAGTGCTTTCTTTTGGCGGTTACGTTTACGTTTTTAGAAATTACGGTATTACACGAGTTACGGCATACGGTAATCAAGCTGAATTTTCGGTTGATGGAATAAGTTCTACTTCGGGTAAAATTTATGGTAATAGTATCACTCATTGCGGTGATAAAATTATATATTTAGCTAAAGATGGCTTTTATTCTTTTACAGGCGGAAAACCTACTAAAATTCTTGAAAGGTTGCAAGGCGTTTTAAGTGAAATTGACAACGAAGACGCTAAAGGAGCGTATTTTAATGGTAAATATTATTGTTGTTTTAAAATTAAAACTGATGAAGATACCTTTGAAAAAGTATTGCTTTGTTACGACATTAAATCGGGGGATTTTACCATTGCACGCGGGCTTAACTTAATTGATTTTTGCGCCATGGAGGCTGAAAAACGTTGTGAGTTGCTTTTTATTTGCGAAGGGAAAGATGTAATAGGAACTCTTTCAAGTAAAGCTCAGTTTTTTGGTGAAAGTTTACAAAAAGTTTGGCGAAGTGGTAAAAGTGATTTGGGGGTAATAAAAGATAAATGCCTAACTAAAGTTTACGTAAATACACTTTCACCGCTTAAAATTCGCGTTAAAAGTGAAAAGGAAAGTCGAACATTGCATTTTGTTGGCTCTACTTCTAATCAAATGCAGTTAGCTTCGGTAAGGGGTGACATTTTTGAAATAGAGCTTATATGTGATACTCCAAATTGCAAAATCAATAATATAGCGCTTGAATACGAGTACGGTAGGTAATTATGTTTAATAAATACGATTTAACTGATTTTGAACGCAGGTTATCAAACCTTGAAAAGAGAATTGCAAGAGCTACTTTTTGTCATTTTTTAGAGCAAAAAGAAGGAAAGTCGGCAATGAAAAAGCATACTTTTGATTTTGAGTTCGTTGTTCACGCTAAAACTTATCTTAAAGTAAAATGTATAGTGCATCTTAAAAGCGAATGCTCATTCAAACTAAAACTTTTACTAAACGAAGCTTTTGCAAACGAGTGGGAGTTAAGCGGGAAAGATGGAACAATTGAATTTCTTTTACCTGTAAGCGAAGGGGTAAATAAAGTTAGCATATTAGTGGAGAGTGATAATCAAATTGAAGTGCAAGATTGTATTTTTGAAACTTTTGGAAATATCGGTTACAGCAAAGATGATTATCAACTCTTGCACCTAATTTATAATGACGCTACTTTTATTATTCTTTATCAAAATGGTAACGCAATATTAAAAAAATATCAAAACGGTGAATTTGTTTTTATAAAAGAGTGGCAAAAAATAAGGGGTATAGCTATATGTAAGCTTAAGGAAAATATTTTAATTTCTTATATCAACCAAAACGGAGATATGATTGCTGAATTATATAATTATAATTTTAAAATGATTGAAAGTAACGTTTTAGATAACGGTATAATTTCTATCTGTGCAATAAGCGGTGAACTTGCAACTTTGCTTGCAGTAAAAGGAAATACTGTGTATAAATATATGGTTTTGGGGTGTCATTCATTTGAGAAAATAAAAACCGAGTATAAAGGAAAGCGGGTACAATCAAATCCCGATGTTAACCTTTGTATCATTACCGATTTTAACGGTTTTGCAAAATTAGTCACTATATAACACGATTAACGCACGTTTCCCAAAAACGAATACGAGGTGATTATATGATTGTAAATCTTAATAAAAAGAAATATTATACTATTTTTAAATCGGATAGTGGTGATATTATTGTTAACGGCTCACAGAGCGGAACGCTTTCCTCAAACGCCATAGGGCAAGGATCGAATATACAAAAAGGCCTTTCTATTGCCGACGAGCAAATCGTTTTACACGATGGTAAAAATTTAAAAAGAATACGTGATAAACTAATTATAGTTAAAGGAGAATAATGAATTACAAACTTTCTATTGATGAAAAAAAATTGAAAAAGCTTTTAGAGCCTAGTGAATCTGAAATTAGTAAGGTTAGTAAGGACGAGGGTGTTAATAAGGAAGAAATTGAAAAAACAAAAACTGTAGAAGATAGCGTTGAAGGAAAAAAGGAACTTGACTATTATTTAAAAGAACTTAACGCTTATAACGGAAAAACTATCGACCAAATCGCGCGTGATAAATATCAGCCCGAAAAACAACCATTAGATACTACTACCGATGATGAACTGTATAAGCAAGCGAAAGAATATGCGGATTCATATAAGGCTGAAAAGCAAACGAAATTACAAAATACTGCCGAACAAAACGCTAATAAATTGCAAGAAGCTTCTCAAAAGCTTATTAAAGAAAGTAGCGAGATTGAAAATGCTATACAAAACAAGTATGATAAAGAGGTTTTGGATAGCAAACATTCTGCTATTAAAAACGGTATTTCAATATCGTCAATTATTGAAAATTTATTAAGCGAGCATAAAGCAGAAAAGAATGAGCAGTCTAAGGCAAACTATGAAGCTACAAAAACCGAGCTTGACAAAATTAACCAAAATATTAAAAAAATTGAAGATGATTTAGGTGTGGCTTTAAAAAATCTTGATATGGAAACAGCCGTGCGCTTAAACGATGAACTTAGTTCTTTAAAAAATGCGCGAGATAAAGCAAATTTGTCGGCAAATCGATATAATGCGATGATAGAAGAGCGCATACAACAGTACAAAAAAGAACTTCTAAATAGTGACGAAGGTAAAGCAATCCTTGATTATATTCAAAGAGGAAAGGGTGAGTTGTTTGCCAATGCAAAAATGGCTTTAACTAAATATATCGACGGCTTGCCAGTTGATAAAGCTATAGAAGAACTTGAGAAGGAAGAGTATTTGAGATTGTTTGGTAGTGATACGGTAAACGACCTTAAAAATTATCTTGAGAGAAAGAAGGATAACACTAAATAAATTTAAAATATCAATTTAACTAAAAAAAATCGTAGTTACGTGGATATAAAAAGTTTTTACTTTTACTATCTATTATTGCTACGATTTTTTATTATAAAAACGAACTGATTGCCATTATTTTTTTATTAAATGCATATACATTTAATATGAAATTTAAAAATGAAATTAAAAAAACAAGCGAACTTTTATTCCCGTATGATTTTTCTTTAACAACCAAAGGCGGTTACTTTATTGGAGTTAAAAAAATGATTGAAAATAGTGAAGGTAAACTGCAAGTTCTTACGCATAGCAGACGTATTACAGTTTTGGGGCGTAATATAAAAATTATAAAATTTATTGAAGGAGATTTAGCCTTTTTAGGTATAGTTGAAAGGGTTGAACTTGAAAGATTATGAACTTTTTAACTTTTACTTACTGCGTAATGGGTAGAAATCACTTACTTTTGATTGATAAATTGAAAAAGAAGGGCGTAAATTTAAAAAAAATTGAAATAATTGATACAAAAAGGTTAAAAATTACGATAGATAGCAAAGATAGGCTTAAATTTTTTGCAATTTGTAAAAATTCGTGGTATAATAAGTTAGTAAAAGTTGGGGGATTGTTTGCTCCTATATATAACTTTATAAGAAAACCCGGTATTTTGCTTGGTATAGTATTCTTTTTTTGCATAAGTTTTTGGGCAAATACCCTTTATTTTGAAACACAGTTTAAAGGGGACGCCCGTTTGTTTTCAAGGCAAATTGAAAGCGTTTTTGAAGATGTTGGAATAAAAAAATTCTATCCCTTCACTCAAACTCAATTAGATGAAGCGAATAAAAAGCTGTTAACTGAAGAAAAATTGTCTTTTATAAGCATATTAAAGGATGGAAATCGCGCGGTTGTTTATATAAAAAAATCTGTACAGCCACCTAATTTTTTAACTGCTTTAAACACTGACTTCGTTGCAAGCGAAGATATGATTGTTTTAAAAATAACCGTTTATTCGGGGCGCGCAGTAGTCACTCAAAATTCATCTGTTAAAAAGGGTGACGTTATTGCTAAAGCGAGTTATCTTATTAAAGAGCAAGAAATAGCGTGTCCATTAGTATTTACTATGACGTGTGAGTGTACCTTCGTTTACGAATACCAAAGTTTACATAAAATTGACGATGGTATTAAGGTCAACGCGCTTACTCTTGCAAAAGTAGCGTTAGGCGATTATCCCGTACGTTCTTATCAAATAATTAATATTGATGAAAAAAACTTAAAAGTTATATTAAAATATGAAAAAACCTTTTTTGGAGGATAAATTTTGCAAAAAATTACTCAAAAAGTTACAGTTGCAAACTCAGATGAAATGTCGAGGTTGCTCGGTTCGTTTGATGAAAATCTTGATATAATTTCGCGCGAAGCCCAGGTTGAGATAAGCGTTTTCGGCGACGAGATTAAAATCGTTGGCGAGATGGATAACGTTAACGTTTGTGTTACCGTTTTAAATAAACTTATCGACATAATTCGTTCGCATGAGATTATTGATAAAAATAGAATTATATACTGTATCGAGCTTGCTAAAGAAGGCAATACCGAAGGTATTGAGAAAATAATGAGTGGCGTTCTTGCAATAACCGCAAGGGGCAAGCAAATTAAATATAAAACCGTTGGGCAAAAAAAATACGTTGACGCTATAAAGAAAAATACTGTTGTTTTTGCCGTTGGGCCGGCAGGAACTGGAAAAACATATCTTGCAGTAGCCATGGCGGTTTCGGCATACAAAAACAAAGAAGTTGAAAAAATTATTTTAACACGTCCGGCTGTTGAAGCTGGCGAAAGACTTGGTTTTTTGCCCGGCGATTTGCAATCTAAAGTTGACCCCTATTTGCGTCCGTTATACGATGCATTGCAGGAGATGTTTGGGCTTGAAAATTATCAAAAATTGCTTGAAAGGGGAAGCATTGAAATAGCCCCCTTAGCATATATGCGCGGTAGAACGCTTTCTAATGCTTTTATAATATTAGATGAAGCACAAAATACTACCAAAGAGCAAATGAAAATGTTTTTGACTAGAATGGGCGAGGGCAGTAAGGTTGTTGTTACGGGCGACTTAACTCAAATCGATTTACCCGATGGTAAGATTAGCGGTTTGCGCCATTCAACCAATATTTTAAGAAATATTGACGGTATAGATATTATCGAGCTTACCCATAAAGACGTGGTTCGTCATTCTTTAGTAATGCAAATAATCAAAGCTTACAATAAAGATGAAGAAAATAGAACGAAAAAAAATGAACAAAAGTAAATTAGCCTTAAAGAGAGGATGAAAAATGATACACAATTCACAAATGACCGAAGCGTGGACAGGTAAAGATTTTTTTAAAACTATTTTTAATTTTTTTATACACGCAGTTATAATTATGTTGCTTTTTGTGGGAGCTGTGCTTATAAACGAAGGCAGTATTGAAAAGCTTCTTGCTTTTTTTGCTACACAAAAAACTTGTATGAATTTTTTATATTGTGGACTAGCACTGTTTTTCTTACTTGCAATGCTATACCTATATTTTTACTACGAATTTAGGGATTTTCTAAAAAAAATAAGCAATATTTATTTGCTGTTTTTTGTTTTAGAATGCTCAATAATAATTTCCTTTCTCGTGGGTAAATATTTGAATATTTACGCGCGCCCAGTTTCTTTATGCGCATTACTTATACTTCTTTTAGTTAATCGCCGTTCTGCAATTATTTTTAATATCGCGTACGCTTTAATAATGTTTATGATAGATACACTTGCGTTCGGCGAGTTTGGTTACGATAAATCAATTTATTTTTCTATGCTTATAGGCGTAACTACTGGTCTTTTAGCTATTTATTTGGTTTCAAACGTTGCTTCTCGAATTAAAGTGTTTTTAATGGGATTTTTAATTTCCGTTCCTATTACGATTTGCGTAATATGTTTTGAATTTACGCTTTCTAAGGATTTATTATTCTTAGTTGCATACGGTGTAACTTCGGGTATGTTGTCGGTTGTTTTAATGATGGCTATATTACCGTTCTTTGAATATATATTTAACGTAGTTACCGATTATAGATTATCTGAAATTACTGACCATAGCTCAAAGCTTATTGAAAAACTTATGGAAGAAGCGCCTGGAACGTTTAACCACTCGTTAACCGTTTCAACTTTAGCGGAATCTTGTGCAATTGCAATTGGAGAAAACCCATTACTTGCCCGCGCTGCAGCTTATTATCACGATATCGGAAAACTAAAACAACCCGATTATTTTACCGAAAATCAGTCGGGTTATAATCCGCACAACGAACTTGCTCCCGAACTTTCAACCGATATTATTAAAGCACACGCTCGCGACGGTTACGATTTGATAAGAAAATATCATTTACCACAAATTCTTGCCGACGTTGCAAGGGAGCACCACGGAACTCTTCCTATCAAATATTTCTACGCTAAGGCGCTTAAATTTACCGAAGGTGAATTAAATATTGCCGATTTCTCATATAACGGTCCAAGACCAACTACAAAGATTGCCGCAATAATAATGATTTGTGATGGTAGCGAAGCTGCAGTTAGAGCTTTAAACGACCGTTCTCAAGATAAGGTTGATAGCGTTGTTAAAAATATTATCGAAGAAAGAATGGATTTACAACAGTTTATCGATTGCCCGATAACTATGAAGGATTTAGATATTATTCGCACGACTATCGCTCAAAGCTTAGGCGGTGTATATCACGACAGAATTAAATATCCAAAAGTAAAATTGGGAAGAAAATAATTAAAATTTAACAAGGAAATACTAATGTCAAAATTTACTTTATATTGCGATAATGAATATATTGACCCACTTTTATTAAGTTCTTGTGTTTATTCAACCTTAAAACAAAGGGTAAAACTTAGTGCTGAAATATGTTTTTGTTCGCCTGAAGATATTAAACAACTAAATAGCGAAACTCGTGGAAAAGATGCCGTAACCGACGTTCTTTCATTTCCTAGTGCAGGCGTTTTAGCTGGCGAAATAGTTAAAATTAAAAATTATCCATTTGATATCGACCCTGAAAACGGTGGAGTTTTTATGGGTAGCATTATGATATGCGTTGAGCGCGCGCGTGAGCAGGCCGAAGAATACGGACATTCATTAAACCGTGAGATATATTATTTAGCAGTGCACGGATTGCTTCACCTTTTTGGTTACGACCACGAAAATGAAGATGATAAAGCAATAATGCGCGAAATGGAAGAAATTATACTTAATAAAATTGGCGCAGTTAGGGGGTAATTATGAAAAGTGGATACGTTGCCGTTATCGGTAGAGCGAACGCTGGAAAGTCTACGCTAATTAACGTTATTGTTGGCGAAAAGGTAAGTATCGTTTCACCTAAGCCACAAACTACGCGCGATAGGATTTTAGCTGTTTATAACGAAGATGATTGTCAAATAGTTTTTCAAGATACTCCGGGCGTTTATAAAGCAGATTCGCTACTTAACGAAAGAATGCAACGAGCAACCGACAACGCATCAAAAGAAGTTGACTTAATTTTGCTTTTAATTGACGCTCATAGTGGTTTAAAAGATGAAGATAAGGCGCTTATAGGCAGGTTTTCGGCAAGAAATTTACCTATGATTGTAGCTTTTACAAAAAGTGATATTATGCAAGAAAGTACGCTACTATCTGCTATTGCCGAGCTTGGCGAATTACCTAAAAACGTATGTGACGTGACTTCGATTTCTTCGCGTAGCGGTAAAAATGTTAAAAAACTTTTAAAACTTATTAAAGATAAGTTACCTGAAGGCGAGCCACTTATTACCGATGATATTATTTCGGATAAAAGTGAAAAATTTATGATATCCGAAATAATGCGCGAGAAAATTCTTTTAAAATACGATAAGGAAATTCCACACGGTGTTGCAATTGTTATCAACGAGTTTACAAGAAGGCAAAACGGAAGTTATTACGTTAACCTTGATATTGTATGCGAAAAACAAAACCATAAAGCCATTATTATTGGAAAACAGGGTAAGGCGCTAAAAGAAACTGCAGGTTTTGCACGTGACGGTATGGAAAAGTTTTTAGATGCAAAGGTATTTTTAGAGGTTTACGTTAAAGTTAAAGCCGATTGGCGTGATAGACCGGATAGACTAAAAGAATTTGGTTATTCGGACGATGAATTAAAGTGAGAGTAATAAAAAATAATTTTTACAAAACTTTCATTCTTTGAAGGCATAATAAAATATTTTTTGTGCAAAATATTTATATGGACGATAAAGGTAATAAAAAAAGCCCCGAGCAAATCGCTTGGGAACTATTTGAACAATCAGGAAATCCATCGTATTATATGTTGTACAAAAAACTTACACGAAAAGATTAAAATTGATACTATGGAAATTAAAGTAAACGCCCTAATGCTTAAAGGGGTGGATTATAAGGATAACGATAAGATGCTAACGCTTTACACTTTAGAAAGTGGACTTATGGGGGCGTGTATTCGTGGGGTTAAAAAGGCAAACGCAAAACTTAAATTTGCATCCGAGCCCTTTTGTTTTGGCGAGTACGTTCTTAGCGTTAACGCAGATAGAGCTACGGTAATTTCTGCCACAGAAATAGAAAGCTTTTATAATTTACGCCTAAACATATTATCCTATTACTGTGCGACGGCTATTAGTGAGTTTTTGCTTAAATACGGCGCGGAAGGGGGCGATGAGCCACTTTTTATGCTTGCAATTAACACTATTAAACGTTTAAATTTTGAACAAAATGATCAAAAGCGCCTTTTAGTAGAATTTATTTTTAGTGCCTTAAACTTGCTTGGTTATGGTATAAAATGTAACGGTTGTTCAAAATGCCATTTGCCTGCTCATTTAAGCGAATATTCCTATTTTGATTTTGGCTCGGGTGAGTTATTGTGTGAAGAGTGCGCAGAAGCCGGTGCAACAAGAATACTTTCAGCAACAGCCGACGGGCTTCAAAGCTTACTTCTCGGTGATGATATTTCTGCCGAAACGCTTAATTACTTGCTTAAGTTTTTTAATTATTACTTAGAACTTAAAATAGGCGAGCCACTAAACACCATAAAAGAAATTTTACCGCTTTAAGATTAAAAGTGCGTCTATATGTCGATTAACGAATGTTTTACGTTTAAATTTTATAAAAAAACCGATACATAAGGGCGTCACTCTTAGGGATTTTAATTAAATATTTTATAAAACTCGACTTTTTTAAGTCGAGTTTTCTTTTCCAATATATATCAATTTGATTTTTTTCTTTTTGTATGATATAATATTTTTATCAATAACTGAAAATTTAACGGAGAAAGTATGTCTTATCAAGCCACCTTAAATAAATATCTTCAAGTAATTGTTGGAAAAAAATTAGAAAAGTTGAATCTTGCTTGCGAAATGATGATGTTCTCTTTTGAAGACTATGCTTTTCACGCATTAGGTTTGACAAGAATTATTAAAGATAATGATATTCTTGTAACGACTCTTGATTATCAAAATTGGGATAGGGAAAATGATAAGAATAACGACGAATGGTATTTCGTGACAAAATACCGCGATAAGATTGAAGGTGGCGTTGTAATTTCAGTAAGCGTTACCCCTTTATACGACGTTAAAATTATTATGGATAATGGTATAAAAATCGAATTGTTTGTTAAAAACGGTTATCACCATTTTGATGACGAAAATGAACAATGGGTGTTTTTTAAAGTAGATGACAATTCTCACCCTTATATTAGTGTTTGGAGTAAATCTGTCGATATAGCAACAACTTGCTAAGCTGTTAATTATAATTTTATATTCTTCTATCGTGGACAATTTTATGTAAGGTGTAGCACACTCTATACTTTCAAATGAAAGTCGTGTGTTTTGCAAAGTAAAAAATAAAGACTAACGAAAAAAATCGTTAGTCTTTTATAATGTTTGGTGAATTATACTATCAAGTGCAACACCTAAAAAAAGAATGACAGTTCATATAAATCTATGGTAAAATATAATAACCACAAAACAAATTACCAAGGAGAAATATATGAACTGCTATCATCATTTTACCATAGAAGAGC
>JAFWXT010000088.1 GCA_017522945.1 Clostridia bacterium | reverse complement strand
TCTAAAAATGTAGGGTGAAAGGCCCTTTTTGTCGTGCCTTTAATTTAACTATAAATAAATATTAATTATTTTTATTTTTCTCTTGATTTATTTATAGTTGGCTCTCTTTAATTGAGTTAGTTTTTAGTATAATTATTATATCAAATTTATATCATTTTGTCTATGAAACGACACAAAAAAAGAGTGCTCTTCTTATTCTCTAAAAAAATTATCCATTATGTCACCTTCTAATCTAGTGCCTATAGTATACCATAAAAATAGCTTTATTTTAAGTAATCGTTAAAAAGTTAAAACTTCAAACGTGTTCGATTATTATTTTTAGCTTAAAAAACAATGCCTTTAAAAGAAAAGAAGCCAACACAGGGCAAATAAAAGGCGTAACGGTGGGACTTGAACCCCGATAAAAAGAAAAAATCTCGATACTTTTTATTGTATCAAGATTGGTAGTCTTATATGGCAAACACTACCTATTTTAATACAATTCCGTACCCTTTAATGAGTAATCGTTAAAATGTTAAATATTTCCGTACCCCTTGTATTAAAAATCCGTACCCTTTTGGTAGTTTCCGTACCCCTATATCTGATTGATAAATTGGAATTTGTTTACTTGTTTGAATATGTATATTTTGCGATTAAAGTTTGTTCAATACTATCATCTGTTGTATCTAAGAATAGGGTTCTTTCATAAGTATAGTTTTCGTGTTCAAGACAAGTTTCCAACATAAAAAGGAATATGCCCATATCAATTTTATTGTAATATCGAACTTTATCGGCAGGCATGATACCTCTTTTGCCAGGTTTCTTAAATCGGTATACCATCAAATCGCAACCAGTATTTTCTACAATCCAAGGTTGTGTATTACAAGCACTTGGTGTAAAACGAACAATCTCTGCAATTCCCAATGTATTACCATTCCATATTTCACTGGTCGGTTTTCTTTTCGACTTGAACATATCCTTTCGAAACTTGTCAGCGGGCATTTTGGCAATAGAAATCATAATAACATAATCAAGACCGTTCACTTGCATATCTTTTGGTTTGCCGATACCAAACCATAAAGCCCCGATATTCTGTGATGCAAGATACAAATCAATCTGTTCGCCCATATACCCAATGTTTCTCAAATATTCATCCTTTGTTTCACTATAGAACAAAATGCAAAATTCCCCACCTCGTTTACAGGTGGTTTCCTTTTCGGGCACAATGCAAATTTCCGTCTTAATTTCATCATTAAGCGGTTTCACAGATTTAATAAAATCTTTTAATTCTTGGATTTCGTCACTCGTAAGTGTATCCGTATCTTTGAAAATATGAAATGATTTACGTTTGAAAATTTGCTTATAATAATCCATACATACTCTCCGTCAAATTCTTATTTATCGTTCAGTTTATTATAGCACAAAAATCGCATTCTTTCAATACATCCGCCTACCGTATAACGAAAAACCTCCCGACTTTGCAGGAGGTTGTAACTGCTTCCGTTACCGAATGTGCTCTAGCCTTTTAACGTGGTCCTAGGCACTACGCTAATATCTATCGTTCCGTAGTTGTTATATATAAAGAAAAAGAGCCTTGCGAAAGTGCGGTTAAACACTTCCACAAGGCCTAATGCTTACTTACAGAAAGGAACTAACTCCCTTTATGCAAAGAAAAAAGGTTCAATACTTTTGTATCAAACCTTTGCTTTTCTTTTGTGTGCAAATACCTATTTTGATACAATTTGCGTACACCCCACAAAAAG
>JAFWXT010000087.1 GCA_017522945.1 Clostridia bacterium | reverse complement strand
GTACGGAAAAGATAAACGCTGAAAGCATCTAAGCGTGAAACTTACCTCAAGATTAGATATCTCATAACATAAGTTAGTAAGACCCCTTGAAGACTACAAGGTTGATAGGCTGGAGGTGGAAGTGCAGTAATGCATGTAGCTGACTGATACTAATAGGTCGACAGCTTAATCTAAAAACTTAAAACAAGTTTTAAGTAAGCGAATTAAAAAAAATCGAAACCAATTACGTTTGCTTCACTTTATTGAAATGAACTATGCAGTTGTCAATCTTTAAAAGGTTGAACTTAAATACATTGTATATATATTTCCGATGTAAATCGGGAGTTTATATAACCATAGCGGTGACGGTAGCATCGAGGATCCACCTGTTCTCATTCCGAACACAGAAGTTAAGCTCGATTACGCCTGATGTACTTGGCTGGACACGGCCTGGGAGATAAGGGAGTTGCCGCTTCCATTAAAAAAAGTTACGATAAATTTATCGTAACTTTTTTGTTTACTTAAATATGTTGCTAGTTATATATGTGTATAAATAAAAGGTTTTTATTAACAGTTTACGGGTAATTACTTGTTATTTATTTTGCTATAACAATGTTTATTTTATTAAGTTAACATATATGATAAAAATAAAAAAGTGCCGTTATATGTTGATTAACGGCACTTTTGATATTATTTAGGATGATATAATTTTTTAGTTTGATACTTAGGATCGCACGAAAGACGTATGCCTAATCTGCTTAAAGTAGTTGAGTCGACGTTTGCAAGTAGCACGGTTGAATGCATTTCACAATCTTTTAATTTTGATAACTGCTTCATTGCAAGTTCAGCAGATGGCGCAGTTACCGCGCAAATAGCAAGTGCTACTAAAACTTCATCGGTATGAAGGCGTGGGTTGCTATTACCTAAATGGTCTAATTTCAAATGTTGAAGTGGTTCGATAATATTGCGTGAAATTATATTTTGTTCATCGGGAATATTAGCAAGAGCCTTTAAACTGTTAAGTAAAAGTGCTGCCGGAGATCCTAAAAGTGATGAAGTTTTTGCTGTAATAATTCTTCCGTCTTCTAACTGTAAAGCAGTTGCAGGCGCTCCTGTTAATGCTGCTTTTTCGCGCGCTGCTTGAATAACAGGGCGTTTATCTTCGGTAATATTTGCTTGTTTTAGCAGTAATTCTATTTTATAAATTTCGTTTTCGTCAGTTTCAGGATTTTGGTAATATCTACACTTTGCAGCATAATAACGGCGAATTATCTCTTGTTCAGAAGCTTTAACAACTTCGTCGTTATCGATAATGCAGTTACCAACCATATTAACACCCATATCGGTTGGAGATTTATAGGGTGAATATCCCCAAATCTTTTTAAAAAGCGCGTCGAGTACGGGGAAAACTTCAACGTCACGGTTATAATTAACCGCAAGTTCGCCGTATGCTTCCAAATGGAATGGGTCTATCATATTAACGTCATTTAAATCGGCAGTAGCCGCTTCATACGCCATATTTACTGGGTGTTTAAGTGGTAAATTCCAAATAGGGAAGGTTTCAAATTTAGCATAGCCCGCTTTAATCCCGCGTTTGTTTTCGTGATAAAGTTGACTTAAGCAGGTAGCCATCTTGCCACTACCTGGGCCGGGAGCGGTTACAACTACTAAACTTTTTGTTGTTTCAACGTATTCGTTTTTACCAAACCCATCTTCACTTGCAATAAGTTCAACGTTTGATGGGTAACCTTTAATATTGTAGTGCTTGTACACCTTAATATTCATTTTTTGAAGGTGGTCGATAAAACTATCAACGTCTTGATCGTGGTAATATTGAGTAACAACAACACTGTTAACACTTAAATCAACGCTTTTAAACGCATCGATAAGGCGTAAAACGTCTTGGTCGTAAGGAATACCAAGGTCACCGCGCAATTTGTTATTGGTTATATCGTAAGCTGAAATAACAACGATAAGTTCGGCATCATCTTTAAGCTGTAAAAGCATTTTAAGTTTACTGTCGGGCATAAAACCTGGTAAAACTCTTGATGCGTGGTAATCGTCGAACAATTTACCGCCAAATTCCATATAAAGTTTGCCGTAGTGAGAAATACGCTCTTTAATTTTTTGCGATTGCAGTTTTAAATATTTCTCGTTGTCGAAGCCTAACTTGCACATATAAGCACCCTCTTAATTAATACAACGAGAATTATACCAAATAAAATAAAAATAATCAATCGTTTATTAAAAAAAATTGCAAAATAAAAAACCTAAACTTAAAATAAAGTTTAGATTTTTTGGAGTTTGGCTAATTTTTAATTAAATTTTACAAGAATTCATATATTAAAAACCATGAGCAACTGCTAACAATGCCAAGTAGAACGCTTGCAACAATTCCTATTACAAAGCCTTTTACCCAACCTTTAATGAAAACTTGTTTTGCGTCATCCTTATAAAGCAAAATACCGATAACTAAACCGATTAAACCTAAAAATAAACCAAGTAAAACACCAACGGTATTTATAGAAATTCCGTTAGCAGTTGTTACGCTCTTTGTTTCTTCAGTTTTAACTGAACAACCGCAATGTACGCACACAACAGCATTATCATTTACTTCCTGACCACAATTTTGACAATACATTATTCATTCCTCCTTTGTTTAATAATTATATTATACTCTTACTATTGTAAGAAGTCAAGCATTTTTCTTACTTTTGTGAGATAATATAGGTATGAATAATGAATTTTGTGATAAATTAAAAGAGTTAAGAATAGAAAAGGGTGTTGGTCAAGTTCAACTTGCCAAAGATTTAGGGGTTAGTAAGGGAATTATTAGCTTGTGGGAAAATAATTTGCGCGAACCCAAATTGTCAAATCTTATTGCATTAGCAAAATATTTTCAAGTAAGTATTGATTATTTAGCTGGTTTAGAAAATTAAATTTATAACCATATTTTTTTTTACTGACAATAAATGAAAAGTTTAGCAAAAAAGAGGGAATGCTTAACAGCAAGCCCTCTTTTAATTTTATAGTGTATATTTTTATTGTATAAATTAAATACAGTATATATTTATATAAAATAAAAATGCGTCTTTGGGACGCATTTAGATTAGATAATAATTATACATTAAATTATTTAATAATTTTTAAATAATCAAGAATAGAAAGTATAATGCCGATTATAAAGTAAAGGTCAACAATGCCGCCTAAAATACCAACAACTAAGTTTACAAGCGGAATTTTAGCAAGAATGCCAATTAAAACACCGATAATTGCAGCGATTATTAACTGAATTATAATGTTAACTAAAAGTGAGCCGAATGTTCTTTTTTCTTTAAATGAGAATGGAAAAATGTTTTTAATGTTCATTTATATTACCTCTTTATAAATTTTATGTAATTATAATATCATATAATAATAAAAATGTTAAGGATTTTTTGTGATAATTAAGAAAAAATTTAATTTTTTACTATTTTTTGTGCAAGTGCCTAATAAAATTTGATTTTATATTTATTTTGTGTTAAAATAATAATCGGAGGTTAGCTATGCAATTTAAAACAGACAAAAGAAGTATTAAGACTAGAAAGGCAATTAAGTTGGCATTATTAACACTTGTAAAAAACACCGATATTAACGAAATTAGTATAACTGAATTAACTAATCATGCTAATATCAATAGAAACTCTTTTTATACTCACTATAAAAGTATTGAAAACATTTTAGATGATATTAATGAAGAAATTTTAGATTATTTAGAATACGTTTTAAACAAACATTCATTTAAATTTTTTGGTTATGATCCATATCCAGTATTACAAGAGTTTTCAAACTTAGTAGTAACTAACGGTTATATATCAGAGTATTTGTTGTTTTCAAAATCATCAAATAATTTGGTTCGCAAGTTAAAAGATAGCGCGTGTGATCGTTTTTACGAAATATATACTAAAGAATGCGGAACTGATAAACCTTACGTTAAATACGTGCTTGCGTATATTATAGCAGGTGCTTTTGAAATTTATCACGCTTGGTTTAAAAATAATAAAGATATTGATATTGATGAAATAACTAAACAAATCGCTTCGTTTGTTTCTTTAGGTTTAAGCGATTATTTAAATTAATTACGTTATTACTTTATTTTTAAAGGGTAAACATTACGTTTATCCTTTTTTTATTTTTTTGCAAAAGCATTGATAATCACGTTATAGAGGCACTTTTGTTAAAAATTAAGCTGATAATTTTATAGTTGAATTGCTTTTTTTAATAATATGGATTTATTAAAATAAAAAAATATCAACAAAGCAATAATTTTGCCTTTTAAAAATTGCTCATTATTTTAATTTATGTTATAATATAAAATGTAGGAGAAAATTATGAAGTTTACTGAATTTACAATTTCAACCACATCGGAAGCATCTGAACTCGTTGCTGACATCTTATGGCAATATACAACTTACGGCGTTGCTGTTTGCGATTATAAAGACGTTATCGAGCTTATTGAAAACAGGCGCGATACCTTTGACTATTTAGAAGACGAACTTCAAACGCAAGGTTTTAATGGTGCACTTGTTAAAGCATACGTTGAACTTAGTGAAACCGAAGTTGTTGCTAAACAAATAAATAGCGACCTTGAAAATCTTGAAAAAAATGCAAAGGGTAATATTTTAGTTGGCTCGCTTGAAACTACTAGAAGAATTGTTGAAGGGGATGACTGGATTGAAATTTGGAAAAAACATTTTAGGCCTATTCATTACGGAAAAATCGTAATATGCCCAAAATGGATTGAATACGATGAAAAGCCGAACGAAAAGGTTATTTATATTGATTCAAATATGGCGTTTGGTACGGGCGAACATGAAACAACATCAATGTGCATAACCTTGCTTGAAGAGTACGTTGAAGAAAACACCACGGTATTGGATATTGGTACGGGTAGCGGTGTGTTGGGGATTGCTTCGGTTAAACTTGGTGCAAAAAGAGCTGTAATGACCGATATCGATCAAGTTGCAGTTTTATCGGCAAATCATAATGCCGAAATCAACGGAGTTAGTGAAAAAACTGAAGTTTGGCGTTCGGATTTACTAAACGGCGTTAGCGATATCGGTGATTTAGCGGTAGCAAATATTACTGCCGAAATATTAGTTCGACTAACAAACGATATTTCAACGCAACTTAAAAAAGATGGATATTTTATAATGAGCGGTATTATTAAAAGCAAGTTAAACTTTGTAATCAAAAGTTTTTCATCATGCGGATTTAAGCATATTAAAACGCTTGATAAGGGCGAATGGCACGCAGTAGTAATGCAAAATGTTGGGCTATAAGCTTATAAACAGCTATTTGGAGTTAAAATGAAAGCAGTTGTTTTTACACTTGGCTGTAAGGTTAACAGTCGTGAAAGCGCTTCGATTATCACGGGGCTAAGAGAAAAAGGTTTTGAAACTTCGGATACTTTAGAGTGGGCGGACCTTTACGTTATAAATACCTGTGCAGTTACGGCAGAAGCAGAAAAAAAGTCGCGCCAGGCAATATCGCGCGCGTTAAAATTTAATAAAGATGCAAAGGTGGTCGTTTGCGGTTGCGCTTCGCAAAACAACCCAAAAGCATTTGCGGATAAAGGCGTTAAGGTTATTACCGGGGCTAAAGCTAAGGATAAACTTATCGACTATATTGATAGCGAAGGAATTTTTATCGAGCAAGGCAACGATTATTATGAAAAATATATGCCGGCAAAGAGCTCAAGAGTTCGCGAATATATAAAGATACAAGATGGATGCAATAACTTTTGTTCTTATTGTATAATACCATATCTTCGTGGGCGTTCACGCTCAAGAAAAATTGAAAACGTAGTTGCAGAAATTGAAGCATTATCGCCCCAAGAAGCGGTTATAACAGGTATAAACGTTTCTGCTTTTAATGATGAAGGAAAGGGACTTAGCGAGCTTTTAAGGACATTTAAAAAGTTTGATTGCAGATTTAGGTTTGGTTCGCTTGAAGTATGTTCTATAACCAAAGAGTTGCTTGATGCAACCAAAGAATTAAAAAATTTTGCGCCACATTTTCACCTTTCTCTTCAATCGGGAAGTGATGCGGTTTTAAAAAGTATGAGCCGACACTATACTACGAACGAATTTTACGAAAAGGTAAAACTAATTCGCGAGTATTATCCAAACGTTGCAATTACAACCGACATAATAGTTGGTTATAGCACCGAAACCGAAGAAAACTTTAACGAAACACTTGAATTTTGCGATAAAGTGGGTTTTGCTGATATACATTGCTTTCCGTATAGCGTGCGCGAAGGTACAAAAGGCGCTAAGCTTAAACCACTACCTGATAACGTTAAAAAGCAAAGGCTTGATAAACTTTTACAAAAGAAGTATAAGCTTAAAAATGATTATTTGCAAAAATATTTAGGCAAAACCTTAACCGTTATTTGTGAAGAAGAAATTGACGGATACGTTGTAGGTTATACCGAAAATTACTTGCGAGTATATTTAAAAAATGCTAACGTAAACGCATTTTGTAAGGTTGAACTTACAGAACTTTTCCGTGATGGCGCGCTTGCTAAAATTGTTCAATAAGTGCCGTTAATGCACGTATAGGCTAACTTTTGTTAAAAATCATTAAATTTATGGGAGAATAATATGGACTGTTTATTTTGTAAATTTGTAAGTGGTGAAATACCCGTTAATAAAGTTTATGAAGATAATGATTTTATAATCATTCGTGACATTGCGCCTCAAGCAAAAAATCATTTTCTTGCTATACCAAAAAAACATTTTAAGCTTCTTGCTGAAATGAGTGAAGAAGATTCTTTAACGCTTGGTAGAATTTTAAGGAAAATTCCAACATTATCTAATTTGCTTGAACTTGATAATGGTTATCGCTTAGTTATAAATCAAGGCGACGACGCGGGACAAACGGTATTTCATTTGCATATACATATTTTATCTGGTCAAAAAATGGGCTGGCAACCGGCTTAAACAATTAGTCCTTTTAAAAATGCTAAATAAAAAGCAAAAAAGTGCTAAAAATTAGTTGACTAATTTATGCGCGTTTGTTATAATCATAACGCTTTTGAAAATTTTGTGTCTTTAGGGCAAGGGAGGGTTGAAGAATGTCAACAGTAAGAGTAGGCGAAAACGAATCTTTAGATAATGCACTTCGCCGTTTTAAGAGAAAATGTTCTCGTGACGGTATTATCGGTGATATGCGCCGTAAAGAACATTATGAAAAACCTTCAGTTAGACGCAAAAAGAAAGCAGAAGCTGCTAGAAAAAGAAACGTTAAAGGTTAATTTTTACACCCGATAAGTTAAACGCTTATCGGGTATTTTTTTTGTCGAAATTTGTCGATTGAAAAAATATGAAGATAAATAAAAAAAATATGACCGAACCTATTTTGTTAATTAAGGAGCGTAAAGATGAAAGATAATAAAAAACAAATCAAAAATTTAGCAAAGCAAGCAAAGGAGCGTTTGAAAAATCATTTTTGGGAAGATTACAAAGAAAATTTAACTCAAAAGGTGGTTAAAGCTAAAGAAGAAGGTGAAAACACTTCAAACGTTATAAGATATTATAAAAATCAAGCATCGAAGGTAATTCAGGGCAATAACGTTTTAGATGAAGAATTTTACCAAAAAGTTAAATATATTTTAGATACTTTTGGCGAAACAAGCGATATTATAGGTAGATTATGCGACCTTGAATATATGAAAGGGCTTAATTTTCAACAACGCGAAAGATATTTAAGCGACGTTGCATCGCAGTATAGAAACGCGAAAGAACGTTACGATAACGAAAAAAAGTTTGCCTTTGAAGAAAAGCGTGCTTAATACTTGGTATAATTTTATTTTTTTATTATAAAGAGAGTACCTAATCGGCAAGGGGACTTTAAACCCTGCCTTTCGGTCTGCGGTTTTACCGCTTGTCTTGTGCCTTACTAACTTTGACGGTTACTGTTGTAACTTTTCCGTCTTTGCCGTAGGTTACTTTTATGTAACTTACTTCGTAGCAAGGCTTTTTGTTTGAAGGATATTAGAAAAAAAGGCGTACAAAATATTTTGTTTGCCTTTTTTGTTTACAAAATAGTTTTTATATGTTATAATATAAAAGTTATATATAATAATGGGGCAGGAGGTAAAGATATGCGCGAATATATGAATAATCTTAACGATGAGCAAAGACAAGCCATACTCGATACCAAGGGCTACGTTTTAGTATTTGCAGGCGCAGGAAGCGGAAAAACAAGAGTTTTAACTACTCGCGTTGCATATTTAGTGAATGAAAAGGGCGTTTATCCCGAAAATATTTTAGCTATTACTTTTACAAATAAAGCAGCTGATGAAATGCGCGAAAGGCTTTCGAGTATGGTTTTGGGCGTTGAAAGAATGTGGGTTTCAACGATTCATAGTATGTGCGTGCGTATTTTACGAAGCAATATTGAAAGAATTGAAGGGTATAACAGCAACTTTTCGATTTATAGTGAAATTGATAAAACTAACGTTATAAAAAGAATAATCACGGCAATGAATTTGCCAACGGATAAAAACGAAAAATATTTAAAAAATGCAAAATATTTTATTTCAGATTGTAAAAATAAAGATATTTCACCCGAGCAATTTGCTCTTCGCACCGACGTTAGGGATATATCAACTTACGCGCAAATTTTTAGCCGTTATAACGAACAGCTAAAAAAAGCTAACGCGCTTGATTTTGATGATTTATTGCTGGTAACTTACCATTTATTAAGTGAAGATGCCGATGTTTTAAACTATTACGCAACCAAGTTTGAATATATACATATCGACGAATTCCAAGATACGAACACCATTCAGATGGACATTGCGTCACTTCTTTGTTCTTATCATAAAAACCTATTCGTAGTTGGTGACGACGATCAAAGTATTTACAGTTGGCGTGGGGCTGAAATTAAAAATATTTTAGAGTTTGAAAAGAATTTTAACGGCGCTAAGATATATAAGCTTGAACAAAACTATCGTTCAACAAAGAAAATTTTAGACCTTGCTAATACAATAATTGCGGGCAATAATAACCGCAAAAGAAAAAAATTGTGGACTGAAAACGGCGAGGGTGATAAGATAGAAGTTAAAATTGCCGAAACAGAAAACGAAGAGGCGGCATTTACTGCTTTTAAAATAAAACAACTTATGGCGCAAGGCGCAAAAGCAAGTGATTTTGCGGTGCTTATGCGAATAAACGCTATATCGCGCGCATACGAACAAGAATTTACAAAATATGCAATTCCTTTTAAGGTATTTGGTGGTTTTAAGTTCTTCGAGCGTAAAGAAATTAAAGATTTAACAGCTTATTTAAGAATTTTAATCAACCCACTTGATAACGAAAGCGTTTTAAGAATTATAAACACTCCAAGGCGTGGTATAGGGGATAAAACTATTGAAACTTTGATAAATTATTCCGAGCAATACGGTTTAAGCGTGTTTGACGGAATAGTTGATTGCGATATGTTGCCCTTAAATTCTGGCGCTCGTGCAAAACTTCATTCTTTTAAAAAGTTGATAACTTCGCTAATGATAGAATGCGAAAATAAACCCCTTATCGAAGTATTTTCTACGGTGGTTGAAAAAACGGCGTTTATGTCACAGTTTGAGGATGATACCGAAGAAAATTACGGCAAGAAAATGAACGTTAACGAATATCAAAGCGCGATAGAAGAGTTTGCAAAACACAACGAAGACGCAACGCTTGCCGATTATTTAAATTCTATTACTTTAAGTTCGGATACCGATGAGATTGACGAAGGTAATTTCGTTTCGATTGCAACTATTCACTCGGTTAAAGGTCTTGAATTCCCTTGCGTTTTTATAAGTGGTTTAGATGAAAGCGTATTTCCAGTTTCGCGTGCGCAAAGTGATGATAACGATATGGAAGAAGAGCGTAGGCTTATGTACGTAGCGATTACTCGAGCACAAAGAAAGTTGTTTTTAACACGTGCGCGCAGTCGCTTTTTATACGGAAGTAGAATGCCAACTTCTCAAAGTACTTTTTTAAACGAATTAGCCCCAAAATTAGGTTTAGTTCGTCCACGCCCTGCTCCTACCGAACGTAGAGTGTGGAATTCGTACCTTGACGAAAGTAACGATACCCCTGCGCCAAGTTCTTCAATGGGTTATTCGTCTTCTGCTATAAGAAGTTTTAATCAACCAAAACCACAGCCAAAAACAGTAGTTACGGGCGGTTATAAATCGGGTAAAAAGGTTGAACACACAAAATTCGGGGTAGGAACTATTATAATGCTAAAGGGCTCGGGGGATAATTTGATTATCGACGTAGCATTTCCGGGCGTTGGAATAAAATCGCTTGCCGTAAGGTTTGCGCCTATAAAATTGATTGATTAAGGTAGATGTATGAAAGAAAACAGAATGCGCGAACTTGTTGACGCATTAAATAAATATGCATACGAATATTACGTGCTTGATAAACCTACTATTGCCGATGGTCAGTACGATAAGTTGTACGATGAACTTCGCACGCTTGAGCAAGAAAGCGGTGTTGTATTGTTTGATTCTCCAACTAAAAGAGTAGGTGGCGAGCCTATATCGGCGTTTGAAAAGCACACGCATATTGAAAAACTTTATAGCCTTGACAAAGCTACGAGTGAAGAAGAATTACAAGCATTTTTCACGAGGCTTTTAAAGGTATCGCCTAAATTTCCCGAATTTACCGTTGAGTATAAGTTCGATGGGCTTACTATTTGCTTAACTTACGACGAAGGTAAGTTCGTTCGAGCAACTACAAGAGGTAACGGAACTACTGGCGAAGACGTTACTGCACAAGTTTTAACGATAAAGAGTTTTCCTTTAACTATTCCATACAAGGGTTTAGTTGAAGTAAAAGGTGAAGCGGTAATTCGCCTTTCGGTACTTGAAAAATATAATCAAACGGCAACCGAGCAACTAAAAAACGCGCGTAATGCAGTAGCCGGCGCGATTAGGAATTTAAACCCTAAAGAAACCGAAAAAAGGAAACCTGAAATATTATTTTACGATATAAATTATATTGCTGAGAACAATATAAAAACTCAAAGCGAGTGCTTTGGATTTTTAAGGCAAAACGGCTTTAAGGTGTTTGATTATTTACGCATTGCAAAAACCCCAGAAGAAGTATTTTCTTTTATAGGCGAGATTGAAAAGGGTAGAAAACAGTTAGACGTTTTAACCGACGGTGTAGTTATAAAAGTAAACGATTTTAATCTTCGCGACAGGCTTGGCGCAACTGAGAAATTTCCGCGTTGGGCAATAGCGTATAAGTTTGAAGCCGAAGAGACCACAACGCTATTAAATGACGTTATTTGGCAGGTTGGAAGAACTGGAAAACTTACACCGCTTGCGATTTTAGAACCCGTTGAACTATGCGGTGTAACGGTTAAAAAAGCAACCCTTAACAATCCTGGTGATATAGTTAGAAAGGGTGTAAAGTTAAACAGTCGTGTACTAATTAGAAGAAGTAACGAAGTTATTCCTGAAATTTTGGGAACTACCGAATATTTTGATAACAGTAGTGATGTGGTAACGCCTACCGTTTGTCCTGAATGTGGCTCAAACATAGTAGAAGTGGGCGCAAACATCTTTTGCCAAAACATTGATTGTAGAAGGCGCGTTATTTTAAACCTTGTAAATTATGCGTGTAAAGACGCTATGAATATTGATGGATTTTCAGAAATGACTGCCGAAACTCTTTACGATAACTTAGGCGTTAGAAAATTTAGCGATTTTTACAAGCTTACAAAAGAGCAACTTTTATCACTTGAAGGCTTTCAAGAGAAAAAGGCTGAAAATTTGCTTGAGTCAATACAAAAAACGCTTTCGGCAAGTTTAGAAAGTTATATTTTTGCTTTGGGTATTGACGGGGTTGGTAAAAAAACCGCCAAAGATTTAGCAAAAAGGTTTAAAAATATTGAGCGTTTATCAAACGCAACCTTTGAAGAGATTCTTGAAACACCCGAAGTTGGTGATATTATAGCGAATAATATCGTTAGCTATTTTAAAAACCCAATAAACCGCATGCAAATTTTAGAGCTTCGCTTTTTAGGGATTGACCCAGAGTATGAAGAAGTAATACTCGGTGACGTTTTTAAGGGTGCAAAGGTTGTTTTGACGGGTACTTTACAAAAGTATAAAAGAGCCGAAGCCCAAAAAATAATTGAATCTTTTGGCGGTGAAGTTAGCGGTTCTGTTTCAAAACTCACGACTATGGTGCTTGCGGGCGAAGAAGCCGGAAGTAAACTTGAAAAAGCAAAAGCTTTAGGCATAAAAATCATAACTGAAGATGATTTTGATAAAATGATAGGGAAATAAAAGGTTAGGTGCTTAATTTGAAAACTTTAAAAGAAATATTGCCACTGGTTGAAAAGCCATCACGTTATACCGGAGGAGAATGGGGCGAACCCGAACTTGTGGCTTCAAAATTCAATTATTGTATTTGCTTTCCCGACGTTTACGAGGTTGGGATGAGTAACCTTGGTATAAAAATCGTTGCCGAATCTATAAGAAGCGTTCCAGATACTTGTGTTGACAGATGCTTTGCTCCATGGCCCGATTTTGGTACTCAATTAAAAGAAAATCAAATTCCGCTTTATTCCTTAGGCTTAAAGTGGGGGCTTAATAAATTTGATATGATAGGCTTTTCTCTTCAATACGAAATGAGCTATACTGCCGTTTTGTATATGCTTGATTTAGCCAACATTCCTTTAAAATCATGTGATAGGGGCGAAGAATATCCAATAGTTCAAGCAGGCGGTCCTTGCGTATGTAACCCCGAGCCTATGGCGGATTTTATTGATATTTTCACTATCGGCGACGGCGAAGAACTTATGGCAGAACTTGCGAAATTAAAGCTTGCTTGTTCGTCGAAGGCTGAGTTTTTACAAAGAGCAAGCGAGCTTGACGGCGTTTACGTTCCTGCTCTTATGCAAGTTGAATACACCGAAGATGGAAAGATTGCAGGTTTTAGGGGTAAAACTAACGTAAAAAAAGCGCTTGTTAAAAATCTTGATGGCGCGATTTTTCCAAAGAACTTTGCAGTTGCTAATACCGAAGCCGTTTTTGATCGCGGTATAATTGAAGTAATGCGTGGATGCTATAGGGGATGTAGATTTTGTCAAGCAGGCTTTTTATATCGCCCAGTAAGGCGCAGAAGCGTTGATACTTTAACTAAGCAAGCGTGTTCAATAGTTCGTCACGGCGGTTTTTCCGAACTTTCGCTAAATAGTTTATCAACTGGCGATTACTGCCATTTAAGTGAACTGCTTGATAATATTAACGCAAATTTACCAGATATAAAAATGTCGCTACCTTCTTTAAGGGTTGACAGTTTTGAAAGTAATTACGCCAAATTTGCTCGCCAAAGCTCTATAACCTTTGCGCCCGAAGCAGGCACGCAAAGACTTCGTGACGTTATCAATAAAGATATTACCGAAGAAGAAATTATGCGCGGGGCTGAAAATGCCTTTAAACTTGGTTATACCAACATTAAATTATACTTTATGATGGGCTTACCTACCGAAACTGACGAAGATTTAAAGGGTATTGCAAATATCGTTCGTAAGATAAAGGGTATTTATGGTAGAATTCCTTCTAAAGCGCGCGCGTTAAAAGTTTCGGTAAGCGTTTCAACATTTATACCAAAGCCATTTACGCCTTTCCAATACGAAAGACAAATTAGTGAAGAAGAAGTTTTACATAAACTTGAAGTTCTAAAAAGCGAGTTGTTTATGAAAGGGGTTACTTGTAGTTGGAATGATTTTGGTTTATCACAAATCGAAGCCGTTTTAGCAAGAGGGGACAGACGCCTTGGTGCAGTTATACAAAAAGCTTATGAAAGCGGTTGTGTTTTTGATGGATGGCAACAGTATTTTAAGCACGATTTATGGATAAAAGCTTTAGAAGATTGTAATCTTTCGGCTCTTGATTATACTCGCGAGTTTAGTGAAGATGAAATTTTACCTTGGGACTTTATCGATATTTTTGTTGATAAAAAATTCCTATTAAACGAAAGACATAAAGCTTATGATTTTAAGGTAACGGGCGGTTGTCTTTCTGGCTGTAAAGGTTGCGGAATGCAAAAGGTTTATAAGTGTGACGTAAAATGATAGTTTTTAAATATACGAAAACAGACGGTGCTGAATATCTTGCCCATCTTGATATGCTCCGTCATTTAAATAAGATATTGCGTAGAGCAAGCGTTAAAACTGAATATTCAAAGGGATTTAATCCGCGTATGAGCATTTATATGTCTGCGCCTATCGGCGTTGGCATAACTTCTCTTGCCGAATTTTGTTTAGTTGAAACCGATATGCTACCAAACGACTTTTTAACTGAATTTAACAAATATACCATTAAGGGCGTTAAATGCTCGTTTGCTATTTCTACCACGAAAAAGGTTAGCGTAGCTGGGCTTATCAATCGCGCTACTTATCGTATTGAAGGTTTAAATAAATTCAACGAAAAAGAGATTTTAAAGGCGAGTGAATTTTACTTTACGAACAAAAAGGGTGAAAGAAAGGAAGTAAGACAAAAGATTTTTGCTTTAAGTTGGGAGGGAAATGATTTAATCGCTACGCTTGCCTTTGGTAACGATGGCTTGCGTCCCGACTTTTTTGCCAAAGAACTAATTGCTCTTCACGGTGGCGAACTTCGCTCCGTAACAAAGCTAAACGCTCACGTTGATGAAAAAACTTTTGAAAATTATTTGTGTGATAAATTTCAAGAAGGGCAACTATAACTCGATTAACGCTACTTATTGATAAAAAAACGGGTGCTTAAATATTATATAAAAATCATTTTAAGCATTTTAAAAGGAATATTTATGTCAAAGAATATTTACGTCGACAGTTACTGCGGTAGTATAATTGCAGCGCTTGCCGAAGATCAAAAATTGCTTGAATATCATATTGAAAAACGTAATAGCAAGGTTATAGTTGGCAGTATTTACAAGGGCGTAGTAAAGAACGTTTTAGATGGTATGCAGGCGGCTTTCGTTGATATAGGCATTGATAAAAACGCTTATCTTTACGCAGGTGATATTTTAAACGACCATAAGGATTTACCACTTGAAATTCCAACAACCTTAAGTTTACAACCCGGTGACGAAATAATGGTGCAAGCTATTAAAGACCCCTTTGGTACAAAGGGAGCAAGATTAAGTTCTTACCTTTCTTTTGCGGGTAGGTTATTGGTTTACATGCCTAATTTTAATTTGATTGGTATTTCAAGAAAGATAACCGATGAAAAAAATCGTGAAAGACTTACCGCGCTTATTGAAAATTTACACGTTGAAGGCGGTTTCGTTGTAAGAACAGCCGCTGAATTTGCTAAACAGGAAGATTTGATTGAAGAAGCAAAATATTTATTCGGATTGTATCGTGAAGTTTTAAAAAAATATGAAACGGCTAGTGCAGGCGAAATGATTTATAGCGAGGGTAATCTTGCTGTTAGAATGCTACGCGACGTTTATACTTCGGAGATAGAGCACGTTTACGTTGCCGATAGAGATTTGTATCAAGACGTTTTAGAAGACGCAAAAAAAAGAGGCGAAGAAGTTGCTAATAAAATTTGTTTTTATAACAACGGTATTGATATGTTCGAGTATTTTAAACTCGATAAAGAAGTTGATAATTTGCTTAGAAATAGAGTTGAACTATCAAACGGTGCTTATTTAGTTATAGATAAAACTGAAGCTTTAACGGCTATCGACGTAAATACGGGTAGTTATACGGGTGGAACAAGTCTTGAGTTAACCGTTTATGAAACTAATTTACTTGCAGCTAAAGAAATAGCAAGGCAGGTAAGACTTAGAAATATTGGCGGTATAGTAATAGTTGATTTTATCAATATGGAAAGCGAAGACCATAGAAACGCAGTTGTTGAATGTTTAGATGAAGCTTTAAAACTTGATAGAGCAAAATGCAACGTTTTGGGTATGAACGAGTTGGGACTCGTTGAGTTTACAAGAAAGAAAAAGAGAAAGGAAAGTATGTCGCTTATGGTTAAAAATTGCCCATATTGTAAGGGTGACGGCGTAATTTTCTCTAACGACTACATAGTGTTAAAAATCCGCGCCGCTTTATTAGACGTTTTTGCCGAAGGATATAATAGCGCAATAGTTGATTTAAACGTGGATATTATGTCATATATTTTACAGCGCGGTGCTTTGAGTAAAGACGTTCAAAAGATTTGGACAAATAAAAGAATTTACGTTATTCCGCACAAAACCTACCACCACGAATATTTTTCGGTTAGGGGTGAAAATAGTTCGGTTATCGAACTTTCGGATAAAGCGGTTATTTTATATTAATATTCTAATAAAAAACTCTGCAAAGCAAAAACTTGCAGAGTTTTATGTTTTATATCACATATACTTGACATATTTATAAATATATATTAAAATATTAAAGTAATAGTTTTAAGTTGTAAAAGCGTGTATTTTTTTGCGTAGTGGCGATTAAGGGGATTCTTAATTGCACGAAATGTCTATCGGCTGCGGTTTTTACAACGGTCCGCTAATTTTTTTGTTTTTTTATTTAGGCGTTAACATAATAATGGGTATGTAATTAGCTTTATTATTAAAAAACAATTTGTAAGTCGGACCTTCTTTAAAGGAGGTTTTTTTTAATGCAAGAAAATAAAAATTATAACGACCTTAGTGCTTTTAAAAGATTATTCTTTTCGCCAACTCTTTATAATAAAAATAAAACCCAACAAATTACTTACGTTGCTTTAACTACGGCATTTGTAGTTATTGCAAATATGTTTTTTGAATTTAAATTTTTAGAGGTTCAATTTTCACTTACCTTAGCGGTTTGCGCTTTAGCCGGTGTAATTATGGGGGCAGGGTTTGGCTTCGTTTCTGCTTTTTTAGGCGATTTAGTAGGCTTTTTATTCAACTCTGCAGGTATGATTTACATGCCGTGGGTAGGCATTTCAATGGGGGTTGTTGCTCTTATTTCGGGCGTTGTTGTAAACGGAATAAAAAATGAAAAATTTAATCTTTATTTGCGAATAATATTAGTTGCAATTTTAACGCTAATTATTTGTACTATTGCGATAAACACTACTGCCTTTTGGGTATTTTACTCTAACGGAAAAACAGATTATTTTACCTATTTATTCACAAGGCTCATTTTAAAAGGTCAAATAATAAATAGCCTTGTAAACTACGCTATTTTATTTATAACCATACCAGTTTTTAAAAGGATAAACCTTATAAAATAATTTATATAAAAGTGCCGATAACTCGCTTATACGGCGCTTTTTTTAATATTTTTTAAATCTATTACACCAAATGTAACTAAGCATAAAAAGTTAACTATTAAACTAATTAAGCAAGAAATAATCATTGAAAAAAATGGGTGTAAAAGTTTTGCTATTATGTTAAATAAAAAGTAATTTAAAAAACATAAACAAAGACAAAGCAACGAGCATTTTAAAACTTGTTTATTAAAATTCAGTTTTTGTTTGCAAACTTTTGAAAGCTTAATAACGTTAAACAAGGAGCTTATAGTATAACTAGCAAAATAGCCTAATATAAGCGCATAGTTGCCTATATATTTGGGAAATATTAAAATGCTTATTATAAGCGCAACAGAACCGATAATAAAGTATTTTAATGTGGTTTTTTCAAAGCCCATACTATTAAGTAAGCTCGTTGAGATTATCGTTATGCTCATAGGTATCATCATAAAAGCTGAATTTCTAATATAAACGCCTGCAAGTGCGTTATTATATAAAAATTCGCCCAAATATTTACCAACACCAGCAAAAGCTGGAATAATAAGAACACTTATAAAAAGCGAGTAAGTTAAAGCTTTTTCAACGTCGCGCTTGATTTTAGCAGTTTTCTTTTTATAATAGTTTTCTGCAAGTTCGGGCGAGATTACAAGCGATAGCGAGCCTATTAAAGTGGAGGGAATAAATAGAAGAGGTAAAGCCATACCGCTTATGATACCAAATTCGGAAATTGCAGTTTGTTTATCTAATCCGTTTGATATTAAAACTAATGGAAATACTATTGCGATAAGCGAAGAAGTAAATGAGTTAGCCGTTTTCATAAAGGTTATGGGCGCGCTTGAAGAAATTAAAGGTTTTAAATAATTTTTAGGGTTTAAAATTCTTCCGCCCTTTGCGATAAAAACTGCAGATGATACAGTAAAAGAAAATATGTATGAAAGCAACACCGCAACGCTTGCGTATATTGCTTTTTGAAAAATATTTTGTCCCTTTAAAACCAAGCAAACACCGCAAACTATCATTATAATTTCTTCTAAAAGTTCAATAACCGAATAGGTATAAAAACTTTTAGTTCCCCAAAAAAAGCCACGTATAACTACGTAAACAGAGGTTAGAACTACGCCGGGCAGTATAATTAGAAATAAAATGTTGCATCTTGAATCGGCAAAAATAATATTTAGTGAATTTTTAAAAATAAAGAAAAAGGCGCAAAGTAAAACACTAATTATAAGCGCGGTTACAATACCTGCAGAAACCGCTTTATTTTCAGCGTTTTGTTGATTATTAGCTTTTTCTTTAATCATTAGTCTTGAAACTGTGATAGGTATTCCCGATGCGGATAGGGTAATAAGAACGCCTATCACCGAAAGGGCAATTTGATATAAACCAAGCCCTTCAGATCCAATCGTTCTTGAAAGAAATATTCTATATCCAAAGCCAAGTGCCCTTTCAATGCAAGATAGAATTGTAACTACTATAACGGTTATAGTCATTTTGTTTACTTCCTTTAGCGAATATTTTGCGTACTTTTAAAATATATTCGTAATATGACAAACTTAGTATTTTTAAAAGGCGATTTGAAAAAATTTATTGTACGTGTTTCAACCGAAGGGTTTATAAAGTGCTGTTTAAAGTATAAAGCAAGCCCACGAAGAATAGCAAAATTAAACAATTTATCTTACTTGCCTGAAAAGGGCGAACTTGTGGTGTTTGAAATTTTAAATACTTTTTTATATGAAGTAAAACCAAATGAAAATTTTGAATGTATTTGCAACAAATTTTCGGTAAGTGAAGATGAACTTTTTGATGTAAATCTAACGCGTGAATTTTATCCGTGGCAAATAATTGAAATACCAAAGAAAACACTTGATTAGAGCGTTTTATCGCTCTTTTTTTATTTGCCCGTTTATTTTTCGTTTTTTTAATTACCCACTTTGGCTGTATTTATATATATTCTTAATATTTTTAACAATTTTTTATAAAAAATTAGTGTGAATAATGTAAAAACCTTGATAATACGGGCGTTTTGTGATATAATGAATAATAAAATTATTCACGGTAGGTTAACAAATGTCAAAAACCGAATACAAATCTTCCGACATTAAAATACTTGAAGGGCTTGACGCGGTGCGTCTTCGCCCCGGTATGTATATAGGCTCAACAGGGCCAAAAGGCTTGCACCATATTTTATGGGAAATAGTTGATAACGCGATTGACGAAGCGGCAAACGGCTTTGCTTCGTGGGTTGAAGTTAGATTATATCCCGACGGCTCGGCTTCAGTAGAAGATAACGGGCGTGGTATTCCAATAGATATTCACCCAACCGCAAAAGTTTCGGGTGTTGAAGTAGTATTTACTCAGCTTCATGCAGGCGGTAAGTTTAATAACGATAATTACAGCTATTCCGGTGGCTTACACGGTGTTGGTGCATCGGTAACTAACGCTTTATCCGAATGGTTGAAGGTTGAAGTATATAACGGCAAAACCACCTATGGAATGGAATTTTCAAGCTATAAAAATAAAAGCGGAAAATATATTTCGGGCGAGCCCAAAGCTCCGCTTGCCGATTTGGGTAAAAAGACTAAAAAACGTGGTTCTTTCATCCGCTTCAAACCTGATGCAACAGTTTTTGAAACCACCGATTTTAGTAGCGAAGTAATACTCAAGCGCTTGCGCGAATTAGCCTTTTTAAATAAGGGCATTAAAATTGATTTTTACGATGAGCGTCAAACCCCAGTTTTAGAAAAGCATTACGAATTTGAAGGGGGTATTCAAGATTTCGTAACCTATCTTAACGAAGGAAAAACCCCACTATATAGCGAACCCTTATACGCCACCGCTGAAAAAGACGGTATAAAAATAGAATTTGCTATTCAACACACCGACGGATACGCCGATAACTTATGTTCGTTTGTAAACAACATTCCAACGGGCGAAGGCGGTATGCACGAAACGGGCTTTAAGTCGGGGCTTACAAGGGTTTTAAACGATTATGCTCGTAGCCACAATCTTTTAAAGGAAAAAGAAGATAATTTCGTTGGCGAAGATTTTAGAGAAGGTATAACTGCAATTTTATCGATTAAAATGAAAAACGTGCAGTTTGAAGGTCAAACAAAAACCAAATTAGGCAACCCCGAAGCTCGCCCTGCGGTAGAAGCAGTTACCGTTGAAGAGTTAACAAAACTTATGGGTGTTAAAAAGCTTACTAAAATTTTCGACGCTATTATAGCAAAAGCGCAAGGCGCTGCAAAAGTACGCTTAGCTGAAAGACGCGCAAAAGAAATTGCCCGAGCTAAAAACGGTGCAGATATGATGCGACTTGTTGGTAAGCTTGCATCTTGTTCTTCAAGAAAGGCAGAACTTAACGAATTGTTTATAGTTGAGGGTGATTCGGCAGGTGGTAGCGCAAAACAAGGGCGCGACCGTCAACACCAAGCAATATTACCACTTCGCGGTAAACCGCTTAACGTTGAAAAAAAGCGTATCGACGAAGTTTTGGGTAATGAAGAAATGTGTTCTATGATAAGCGCGTTAGGTACGGGTATCGGTAGCGATTTCGACCTAAAGGGATTGAATTATCACAAAGTAATAATTTTATCAGATGCCGACCAAGACGGCGCGCATATTAGAGCAATTTTATTAACCTTCTTCTTCCGTTATATGAAAGAACTTATTCAAGAAGGTCACGTATATATCGGTATGCCACCGCTATACAAGGTTCATAAAAAAGATATAGTTGAATATGCGTATAGCGATGCAGAACTTCAAAAGAAAATAGAAAAGGTGGGCAGAGGATATTCACTTCAAAGATACAAAGGTCTTGGTGAAATGAATCCCGAACAACTTTGGGATACAACCATGAACCCACAAACGAGAATACTTCTTCGCGTTACTTTGGAAGACGCTGCAAATGCCGATCGCATTATAACCACTTTAATGGGTGACGCGCTTGAAAGTAGAAAGCAATACATTCAAGAGTACGCTAATTTTAATAAAGAAGATTCATTCAAGGCAAAAATAGGAATGGATTAAAATTAAAAGGCTTTTTAATAAGCTTAACAACTTTTTTTGTAGCGTTGCTAATTAAAACGAATGCGTTTAGCTAAACGCGCTTGAAAAGTAAAACCAACTTTATTCTATCAAGTTAAAATAAAGGAATAATCAAATGGAAATTATTGAAAAAAAAGAGGGCATAGTAACTAATTCGCTTGAAGAAGTGTTACATAGTTGCATGATTCCGTATGCTGAATATGTAATTATGGACAGAGCGCTTCCAAGAGTTGAAGACGGATTAAAGCCCGTTCAAAGAAGAATACTCTATTCAATGTACGATCAGGGTATGCTTCCCGATAAAGATTTTAAAAAGAGTGCAAGAGTAGTCGGTGATTGCTTGGCAAAATATCACCCACACGGCGATAGTTCGGTTTACGACGCTATGGTGCGTATGGCTCAGCCTTTTAATATGCGTGCGCCATTAGTTCAAGGTCACGGTAACTTTGGTTCTATCGACGGAGATAGTGCCGCTGCTATGCGTTACACCGAAGTGCGTTTACAATCGCTCGCGCTTGAACTTTTGCGCGATTTGGATAAAAATACGGTTGACTGGGATTTAAACTTTGACGACTCGTTAAAAGAACCTGCAACTCTACCTGGTAGATATCCAAACTTACTTGTAAACGGTTCGTCGGGTATTGCGGTTGGTCTTGCTACAAACATTCCGCCACATAACTTAAGCGAAGTTATCGATGGGGTTTGCGCAGTAATCGATAATCCCAAAATTAAGCTTGACGAATTAATGAAAATAATTAAAGGTCCTGATTTTCCAACTGGTGGTTATATAGTTGGTGGTGAAGGTCTTAAAAAAGCTTACGAAACTGGTAAGGGCAAGATTGTTATTCAATCAAAAATCAACGTAGAACAAGGCGATGGCGAAAAGAAAAATATAGTTATTACCGAAATGCCTTATCAAACGAACAAGGCGGCTCTTTTACGAAAAATTTCCGACCTTGCTGAAAAAAATAAGGATATACTCGGTGGTATAGCCGACGTTTGCGACGAATCGGATAGAAAGGGTATGCGCGCGGTTATAAAACTCAAAAAGGATGCCGACCCAGATAAGATTATAGCCTTTTTAAATAAAAATACAGGCTTACAAGTTTCTTTTGGTATCAATATGGTTGCCATTGCAGGCGGTAAACCACGCCAAATGGGACTTATTGAAATTTTAAGTTATTACATTGAATATCAACGCAACGTTATAGTTCGTAGAACGCGTTTCGACCTTGATAGAGCAAAAGAACGCGCTCACATTTTAGAAGGACTTATAATAGCGGTTACTAATATCGACGAAGTTATTCAAATTATTAAAAAGTCGCCAGATACTGCAACTGCTCGCCAAAATTTACGCAAACGTTTTTCAATTACCGAAAAACAAGCGCAAGCTATTCTTGATTTAAGGCTTGCAAGGCTTACTAAGCTTGAAGTTGATAACTTAAAGCAAGAACTTGAAGAACTTAAAGAACGCATTGAAAAACTTCAAAAGATTTTAGATAGTAAGCGTTTGCAAATGTCTATCGTAAAAGAAGAAATGCGTGAAATTAGAAAGAAACACCGCGAAGATCGTCGTTCGATTATCGTTGGCGCGATTGATGAAATCACCGTTGAAAAATTCGACGACGTGCGCCCAATCGAGCATTTTGTGGTTGGTATGTGCGCTAACGGGCTTATTAGAAAGGTTAAACTTTCTTCATATAAGCGTATGTTAGGCGAAAGCGCGCCAAACAAAAAAGAATTATTCCTATATTCTTGTAAAGCGGATACGAATCAAACTATTCTTGCCTTTACAAACATGGGAAATTGCTATAAGATGGACGTTGAATTGTTGCCCGAATCAAGGGGAACTTACGCGCCCGGAATTAAGTTTGAACAGTTATTTAAAAAGGCCGGTACGGAAGAAAAGCCTATCGCTATGTTCGCTATTACAGAAGGTGAACAAGCTATCCCAACGGGAAAACTATTATTCTTTACAAAGATGGGTTACGTTAAACTTTCCGATTGGGCTGAATATTTTGTTAATAAGCAAATTTTCCAAGCAACGAAACTTAAAGAAGGCGACGAGCTTTTATTCGTTGAACAAAAACGCGAAGGCGGGCAATTATTCTTTGCTACCGAAAAAGGAATGTGTTTGTACGCTGAAGGAGAATTACCTGAACAAGGTAGAATTGCGGGTGGCGTAAAGGGTATGGACGTTGCAGACGACGACCATATAGTTTATGCAACCCAAGTTGACGACGACTTTAACGGCGAAATTTTAGTTGGTACAAGCTTCGGTACTTTTAAACGCGTAATTTTAGGAACTATAAATAAACTTGCAAGGGCAAGAAAGGGCGTTAAACTTATTGAACTTGGCGACATTAATACCGAATGCGTTGTGTTCGTTAAGTGGCTTTCAAGTGGCGAAAAGGTTGATTTTGCTATACTTGATAGGCTTGGTACGCTTAGCTATGCCGATAGTAGCAAAGTTGTAGTTGAAAATAGAACTACAAAGGGTAAACCTATTGCAGGCGTTGGTCTTTGTCAACCCGAAAAGGTTTATTTGATTGCCAGGCAACTGTAAGTTTGTAGCCTCAAAGAACAACTTAATATCAAATGCGGAAGATGATGAAGAATTGTTCAATAAGGATGCAAACTTATCAAAACAGCAAGAAGAACGAGCAAAACAAATTTCATTCCGCATCAAGCCCGAAAAAACAAAAAATTCTTCGGATAAAGAACTTGATTTGAGCGAAGTTAACGAGCAGGTGTTAAACGAAACTAACAAGCAAGAGTTGATAGATAGTAACGATCAATTAAGCGAAAGAAATGATGAGTTAGTTTATACTGATAACCTTGAAGTTGAACAAATAGAAAAAAACGATTTTATTGTTGAGCAATCTGTTTTAGCACAAGTTAACGACGTTTGTAACGAAAGTATCAAGCAAGAAAAAATCGAGCATAAAAATGCTATTAGTTTAGATGATGCGATTAAGCAGGGTAAGGCGTTAATAGATGAAATACATCTTCAAATTGCCGATATTTATAAAGAGCATTTTGCAAATAGCTCCTTTGCGTATTCCTTAAGTGAGGTTGCAAGCGATTTTGAAAGATACTTACAAGCGCTACTTCTTTTATCATCATCAACTAATAAAGAGTTAAGTGAAGACGAAATGAGTTTTATTTGGGCGGTGCTTTCACGTGCAAACGTATTTGAAGGAACTTCTTCCTTTGATGAAGCGCTTGAAAAAGCAAAAATTTTAACAAGAGTTAATCCACACGCCTTACTTTTAACGGTGGCGGTTGATAAATTTTATAAGAAAGATCAAACCAATAAACTTTTAACCAAGATTTACGATTTATACCTTTTATCGTGCAGTTTAAAAAATACTAAAATAATAGATAAAAAACAGTTGCTCGAAGCACAGTATAATTTTGCTTGGGCACAGGGAGTAAATATAAATGACTAAGGAGATTGAATTTAGAATATCCGTTACGGGTGATCTCGGTAGTGGAAAATCTACAGTTTGTGAAATTTTGGCAGCTGAAATGAATGCCGAAAGGGTTACTCTTGGCGCAATTAACAGAAAAATGGCGATGGAAATGAATATGGATGCCGTTGAGTTTAATAATTTTATTGTTGGTAAGCCCGAATACGATAAAATTTTTGACGATTATCAACGCGCTTATGAAAATAAGCCGGGTAGTTATATAATCGATTCGCGTCTTGGGTTTCACTTCGTTCCATCTACTTTCAGTTTTTATCTAAAAACTGATATTAACGAAGCAGCAAGAAGAATTATGAGCGCTGGTAGAAGCTCGGAAGTTTATAATTCTATGGAAGAAGCTATTACAAAAATTAAAGAAAGGCGTTTGGCAGAACAAATTCGTTTTAAGCAATGCTATGGGGTTGATATACTTGATATGAATAATTACGATTGTGTTATTGATACGACGTCACTCACCCCCGAACAAGTTGCTAAGCAAATAATCAATCAATATATGAAGTACAAAAAGGAGTTAAAATAGTATGCATTGGGCTGAAAAATTAGCAAGAGAAATTATTGAAAGAAATCCTAATAAAGAAGAGTACGTATGCGCGGCTGGTATCAGTCCCTCGGGCTCGGTACACATCGGTAACTTTAGAGACGTAGTTACCAGTTATTACGTTGTACGCGCGCTTGAAAAGCTTGGAAAAAAAGCAAGATTGCTTTTCTCATGGGATGAGTATGACAGATTAAGAAAAGTACCTTCAAATATTGCAAAAATTACTGAAAATTTCGAGCAATATTTAGGTATGCCATACGCTGAAATTCCCGATCCACACGGTGAATGCGCTTCTTACGCTGAATATAATGAAAAGGAATTTGAAAAATCTTTAGAAGAATTAGATATTCATCCAGATTATAGATATCAAGCAAAGGAATATACTTCAAATAGATACGGTGAAGGTATTGTTTTTGCGCTTAAAAACAGAAAGCAAATTTACGACGTTTTATTAAAGTATAAAACACAAGAAGAAGATGCCGAAGAAAGAGAAAAATACGCACCTGTTAACGTTTACTGCTCGGTTTGTAAAAAGGACGTTACAGAGGTTTTAAGCGTTTCAGACGACGGTGAGGAATTAACTTACCGTTGTAAGATTTGCGGTCATACCGAAACTGTAAGGGTTAGAGAATACGGTCATATTAAGCTTGTTTGGAAGGTTGACTGGCCAATGCGTTGGGGTGTTGAAGGTGTTGACTTTGAACCAGGTGGAATAGATCACGCTGCTGCAAGCGGTAGCTACGTTGTTGCAAGCGATATTGCTAAAAATATTTTAGGAGTTACTCCACCACTATTTCAAGGTTACGGTTGGCTTTCAATTGCAGGCATGGGCGATATGCACTCTTCAACCGGTAATAACATCACGCCGGGCGCAGTTTTAAAGGTTTACGAGCCTGATATGATAAGATGGTTATTCGCCAAATATGCGCCAGAAGCTGGTTTTGCGTTTAACTTTGACGATACGATTATCCGCCACTATAGCGAATTTGATAAAATGCTTGAAGCTTATAAGAACGGCGAAACCGACGAATATAATACCGCCGTATTCGATTATTGTATGGTAAGCGGTAAGGATTCTTATTCTAAAGTGCCTTTCGGTGTTCTTGCTTCGGTTGCTACTATCGTTGATTTTAATCCTCAAGCGGTAAGAGAAATGCTTGCAAAGATAGGGGTTTCTTTTGACGCGAGAGATGAAGAAAGACTTCTTCGCGTTAAGAACTGGATTTGCAATCATCAACCCGGCAAATTATTTAAGTTATTACCTGAAAAGAATGCAGAATATTTTAATAACGCGCAAGAAGATGAAAAAATTGCAGTTCAAAAGCTTTATGAGTATTTATCAAGCGTTGAAGCTGTTGAAGAAAAAGAAGTTCAACAATATTTATACTCTATCATCAACGACCCTAACTTAACTAAAAAAGAAAACACTGCAAAACAAATGCGTTTCTTTAAGGTGTTCTATAACGTATTGTTCGGTCAAGATATGGGTCCAAGACTTTATTTATTCCTTGCCGCAGTTGATAAAAACAAATATTTACACCTACTTCAATTTTAATTTTAAATTAATTAATAAAACTTAATAAGTAAGGCTATACGTTCATAAAATGAGTATTCGTTGCAAATTTAAAGGCGACAGAATACTCTTTTTTATTGCAAAATAACCAAAATTTGTATTACTTAATTATGATATAATTTAACTATGCAAGTTTACGTTGAGTACGTTATAATCGACAATTTTATATTTGATTATTTACTATTACTGTTAACGGCTTATAAAAAGCGAAATATCAACAAAAAAGGCAAAATAGTTATAGCTTCGTTTATAGGTAGTGTGATTGCGGTTATTTTTCCACTTATAAAAATACACGAGTTTTTGCTTTTTATTCTAAAAATATTAACAGCTTTTTTGCTTATATTTTTAGCCTTTGGTTACAAAAATTTTAAGTGCTATTTTTCATTTGTAACAAAGTTTATAATTTTAACTTTTCTATTTGGCGGTAGTATCTACGCAGTAATGAATTTATTTGGTATAACTTACGCCTTTTTATACGGTACGTCGAACTCGCTTATTCCACTCGGTTTTTTTATAGTTTGTGGGTTAGGACTTTACTATTTTGGTAAGCACATTATAAATAAAATTTTTGTAAAAAAAGTTATTAACAGTTATTTGTGTAAATGCTTACTCTTTTGGAGAAATAAAAAAATAGAAATAAACGGTTATTTTGATAGCGGAAACCATCTTTATCATAAAGCAAAGGGGGTTTGTTTTGCAAGTTCGATGCTTAATAACAAACTTTTAAATGAAGGTTTTTTTTGCGAAAAACCTGATGGTAATATTGAAATTTTTACAGTTACTGGTAATCAAAAAATTAAGGTTTATAAATTTGATAAATTAGAGATATATTTTAATAGTAATAGGAATATAATTTATAGTCCTTATATTGCGGTTGGAAATCAACAAGTAAATTTTGATGGCGAATACGACCTTATATTATCTTGTGATTATATGTTTAATAGCGAGGCTTAGTATGAAAGTTTTTAAAAGATTATTTTTAAAGGTTAAAAGTTTTTTTAGTAAGTTATTTTTACGAAAAAAATATTTGAATTATATGGCTAGTGGTGAAAGTTTGCCACGACCGTTTACACCCGAAGAGGAAAATGAAAAAATAGCGTTGCTTATGGGTGGGGACGAGGGAATACGCTCTCAACTTGTTGAACATAATTTACGATTGGTGGTGTATATAGCCCGTAAATTTGATAATACTGGGGTTGAACTCGACGATTTAATTTCGGTTGGAACTATTGGACTTATAAAGGCGGTTAATACCTTTAACGCTGATAAAAAGATTAAGCTTGCAACTTATGCATCAAGGTGTATTGAAAATGAAATTTTAATGCATCTTAGAAAGGTTGTCCGTTTTAGGGGTGACGTTAGTTTAGATGAACCATTAAACGTTGATTACGATGGTAACGAACTCGTTTTATCCGATGTTTTGGGAACTGATAACGACTGTGTATTTACAACTATAGAAAGTTCGATTGATGAAGAACTTTTACAAAAAGCGTTGTCAATTTTGCCTACGCGCGAAAAACAAATTATGGCGCTTCGTTTTGGCCTTTACGGCGGTGACGAACTAACCCAAAAAGAAGTTGCCGATATGCTTGGAATTTCACAATCCTACATATCACGCCTTGAAAAAAAGATTGTAAAAAAGCTACGCAAAGAGATGAATAAAATGCTTTAAAGTGGGGCTATAAGTCGATTATTAATATTTTTTTTAAAAAATTGTATATATTTTTCTAAATTGTAAAAACTAAATTTAACTACCTTACATAGGAGGCGTAATATGAAATATTATTGCGCTAAAAGTTAAATGAGTAAAAAAGTTGAAATTACTGGAATTGATACGTCTAAGTTGGAAAAGCTTGACAAAGAGCAAAGCGAAATGCTAATGTTAAGAATTAAAAATGGTGATAAAGAAGCTAAAGATAGATTCGTGCTTGCTAATCTTCGACTTGTTTTATCAATTATAAAAAGATTTCAAGGCAGTAAGGTTAGCGCCGACGATATGTTTCAAGCAGGTTGTATTGGTCTTATAAAAGCGGTTGAAAATTTTGACACTTCGGTAGGTGTTTGTTTTTCAACCTATGCGGTTCATATGATAATGGGCGAAATTAAAAGAGTTTTAAGAAGTACTAACGGTTTGAGAATATCGCGGAGTATTCGCGATAGGGCATATCAAGCGTTAAAGGCTCGCGTGGAACTTGAAAAGGATGGAAACGAGCCTACAATTGAACAAATAGCTAATCGACTTGACAGTACTGAAAGCGAAGTCGCTTTTGCGCTCGATGCTATTTCGGATATTACCTCATTATACGACCCTGTTTATAATAAAGCAGGGGATACTATTGAACTGTTGGATCAGTTAAAAGATGAAAAAAATACTGAAGAAGATTGGACTGAAAAGGTTGCAATTCAAAACGCCTTAGAAAAACTTAGCGAGCGCGAAAGAAAAATTATAAATATGCGCTATTTTGAAGGAAAAACGCAAACTGAAATTTCAAACGAAGTTGGACTTTCTCAAGCACAGGTTTCACGAATTGAAAAGTGTGCGCTTGGATTTATTAAAACAAAATTGTCATATACCTAAAAAACGAAAGTGTGGATAATCAACTTATATCCGCACTTTTTTAATTTTTATTAAAAATTTTAGTTAAAATTTGATTAGTGTAGTAATAAATTTAAATTTTTACAATAAATATAAAAAGGGGAAAATTATTATGGTTTATACCTTTAGTGAATTAAAGAAAAAATGTGTAATCAATATAGATGACGGTAAGAAACTTGGTAAAATTAGCGATATACAAATAAATATGCCTTGTGGTAAAATTGATAATTTTGTTTTGGGTTGTGGTATAAATTTTTTTTCTTCCGAGCAAATACTTATAACCCCGTGCGAAATTAAAACGATTGGTGACGATGCAATACTCGTAAAATTTTCAAAACAAGGAGATTTGAATAAAAAAATTGATATAGAAGAGTAAAAACAAAAAATTAGCTAAAAAAGTTTTAAAACTTACAAAATTTGCTTCTAAAATAGGTATATATTTAATTTATCAATTTAAGGCGGTGTTGTATGTCAAAAACGATTGTTGTAACGTCTGGAAAAGGTGGCGTTGGTAAGAGTACTGTTGCTTGCTTTTTGGGAGCAAAAATTTGTGAGTTTGGTAAACGCGTAATAGTTTGCGATTTGGATTTTGGGCTTAATAATTTAGATATCGTTATGGGTGTTGAGGAAAAAGTAGTTTATGATTTAGGCGATGCAATTGAGGGACGATGTAGGGCAAGCCAAGCACTTATTGAATGTCCAAGTGTAAAAAATTTATATTTACTCTCTTCAAGTCATACTGAAAACTCAAATTTAAGCGGGCAGAATATAAAGCTTTTATTTGAGGGTTTAAAAACTCATTTCGATTACGTAATATTTGACTGCCCCGCGGGAATCGACGTTGGTTTTCATAGGGCAGTTTGTGCTTGTAATGAAGCGATTGTTGTGGTTACTCCATTTTTATCATCCCTTCGCGATGCAGATAAAGTTCTTTCAATACTTCGAAGTTATAAGCTTAAAGATATTAAGTTGGTGGTAAATATGGCGCGCGGTGATTTGATGGCAGTAGGCGAATGTATTTCAATTAAAGAGGTTGAAAATTTATTAAAAACACCAGTAATCGGTGTAATACCTGCCGACGATAATATTTTGATTAGTTCAAATTGTTATCTCGATAATTCAACACCTTCGGGAAAGGCTTTTTATAAACTTGCGCGTTCGTATATTAGCGGAAAAACTAAATATTTTGATCCTTCTAAAAAATACGTAGGAATTATTGGCAGTATAAGAAGGGGGCTTAAAAAAATAGTATGAAAAATAAAGTTCTTTCACGCCAATTTAAAAGAGCAACCGAAGTAATTAAAAGTGATAGAATGGGGGTTTCATCGGGAATTGAAGGCGTAATAAGTAGTGAAATTAAAAAAGTTTTAGATGATTTTTTTGCTTTAAACGGTGAAGTAAGCACTTCGGTTGAAGTAAAAAATAGTGGATATGCGATAACTATAGAAGCAAAAGCAAAAAGCGTAAAACAATTTAAAATTATCGGTTAAAAAATTAGCGAATATGCCGTTAATCGATATATTGCCTAACATTTTGTAAATTTTATATAAAAAATAGCGTGTAAAAGTTGATATTATATTAAAAAATTAAAGGGTGTGTGTAGCCCTTATTTTTTTATAACTTGTTTTTAAGTTCTTGACAAAGATTTTTTTTGTTTATATAATAATAGTACTATTTTATATATTACTTAAAGAGTTAACTATGGAAAAATTTTTTACTTCAAAAAACATTGCAAAGATAGGAATATTTTCGGCACTTGCAACAATACTTTATTTCGTTAATTTTTCGTTGCCGATTTTTCCATCATTTTTAAAATTGCATTTTTCAGATTTGCCCGCTCTAATTTGTGGATTTGCATTAGGTCCGCTTGCGGGTGCTTTAACGGTTTTAATTAAAATTTTAATAAAACTACCTTTCACTGAAACACTTTGCGTAGGTGAAATAGCCGACCTTATTACTGGCCTTGCTTTCGTATTACCCGCTTCAATGGTTTATTCAAAAAATAAAGAAAAGGGGAGCGCTATTTTAGGTTTATTCTTGGGTACACTTTGTAGCGTTGGTACTTCATTACTTGCAAATAGGTTTGTAATTATACCTTTTTATTTAGGAGCAATGAATTTAACTTTAGATACGTTAGCAAAAATGTGTTCGCCCGTTTTACCTATGATAAACGCGCAAAACTTTTATCGCATTTACATATTTGGCGCTGCATTACCATTTAACGCGTTACGTTGCTTTGCATCGGCGATATTCACCTTTTTAGTATATAAGCGTATTTCAAGTTTGCTTAAGAGGTGGTCGTAATATGGTTTATTTTAGTGATAGTCCAGAGCAAACAAAATTACTTGGTGAGCAGTTTGCTAAAAGTTTAAAAGGTGGGGATGTAGTTTTATTAAAGGGCGAAATGGGCGCAGGAAAAACGGTTTTTGTTAAAGGCGTTGCAAAAGCGCTTGGTATAACCGATATGATTACAAGCCCAACTTATGCGTATATGAACGATTATGACGGCATACTATATCATTACGATTGTTATCGTTTATCAAGCGGAGAAGATGCCGAAGCTTTAGGTCTTACCGATTATTTTTACGCAGGCGGAATATGTATTATTGAGTGGAGTGAAAATATTGCAAGCGTTTTACCAAAAAATTGTAAAAGTGTAACCATTGAAAAGATTGACGAAGGAAAAAGGAGAATAGAGTTTTGAATTACTTAGCAATAGATACAAGTGGTGATTTATTAGTTGCGTTAAATATAGGCGATACTTTTAAGGTTAAGCATTTAGTTGGAAACCAAACCAAGCATTCATTAACCTTAATGCCATATATCGAGCAACTCCTTTGTGAAAATAACGTCACCCTTTCCGACCTTGATTTTTTTGCCGTGGTTATAGGGCCAGGATCGTTTACGGGAATAAGAATAGGCATTTCTACCGTTAAGGCGCTTTGCTACGCAACGGGTAAAAAGGTTTTGCCTTTAACTTCTTTCGACCTTTTAGCATATGCTAATAATAGCCCCGAAAGGGCGTTTTGCATTGTTGATGCAAATCACGATAATTATTATTCGTGCGCTTACGATCAAAAGAAGGTAGTAATGAAAGAGTGTTTTTTATCAAAAGAACAAATTTTACAAAATCTTGGCGATTTCAATCTTTGCGCTGTGCAAAATTGTGATTTACCAAATCTTACTTTGTGTGACGTTGTAAGCGGTATAAAAAACGCAGTTTTAAACAAAGCGAATAACTTAGTTGATGAAAGTGAAATTTTACCTTTATACGTAAAGCGTAGTCAGGCGGAGGAAGAACGTTGTTGATACGAGATTGGAAAAGTAGCGATAACGTCGCAATTGCCGAGCTTGAAAAGAAATGTTTTTCATATCCTTGGAATTACGATATGGTTTGTGAAACGCAAGTTCAAAATAATTTCTGCGGTGTAGTTGCTGTTATAGGCGAGAAGGTTGTTGGTTATGCAGGGGCAATTTTCGCTATGGATATTGCAGATATTGCTTTGGTTGCCGTTGATCCGGAATTTAGACGGCAAAAAATAGCCGAAAGTGCCGTTAAAGCGCTTATAGATAAACTTATTGAAAAGGAAATAGAAAAGATATTCTTAGAAGTTCGCGTTAGTAACTTGCCGGCAAGAAGTCTTTATAAAAAAGTTGGTTTTCAAGAAATAGGCATAAGAAAAAATTATTACGAAGATGCTGAAGATGCAATAGTTATGGCTTTGGTAGTTGGGAGTGAAAACTGAAAAAAGCAATATTCCTTTAATTGAAAAGGGAAGCGGAAAACCCTTAATATTTTTACACGGCTATATGTGTAGCAAAGAATTTTTCGCTTCACAAATTGAATTTTTTTCTAAAACGCATAAAGTAATTGCCTATGATTTATATGGTTTTGGCAAAAATTTGCCTATGGAAAGAGCGTATTCGCTTGATGATTACGTTCAGGAATTTTTTGAAATTGCATCAAATTATGGCGAAAAGGTGTGCGTTGTGGCTCATTCATTTGGATGTAGAGTGATTTTAAAAGCTCTTTCAAAAAAACAGGGTAATATTATAGAAAAAGCGCTTTTATGCGGTGTAGCAGGTTTAAAACCTAAATTTAGTTTCAAAAAAACATTTAAAAGAAGGGTTTACAAAATTTTAAAACCTTTTGCCCCAAAAGCTTGGCTTGAAAAAAAGTTTTTTTCAAGCGATTATAATCTTGCAAGCGGTTATATGAAGCAAACCTTTAAAATCGTAACGAGCGAGTATTTAGACGAATATTTAAAGCAAATACAAATACCCTTATTTTTGATATTTGGTGAACGTGACGACCAAACTCCACCGGCAATTGCTAAAAAAATTAAAAATCAGGTGGCAAATTGCGGTGTGTATATAATGCAAGAATGTTCGCATTTTTGTTTTTTAGAAAAACCAAATGAATTTAATTACGTTGCTAAGGAGTTTTTATTATAATGTGGCAATTTGAAAACGTAAAAAGTTTAAATGATTTATTTACAACTGAATACGTTATCTTTTATTTGCTAATAAGTTTAGTTAGCTCGGGCTTGCTATTACTTATTTCATATAAATTTTTGCAAATAATGCAACAATCGGGTTACGAGGGCTTTGGTTATTTTAAGTGGTTAAGGCGTAACGATAACATTTATTTAACGCGCTTAGTAATCATTTCTATTTTAAGCTCTTTTTCTTTTTTAATTTTAAACATAACCTTTTCTTTTTCAGATAGTTGGCTTGCATTTTGGGGTAGTTTTACCTTTTATATTGTTTTTATCATATATTACTGGCGTTCTGAAAAGAAAAGAAAGAAAAAAGTACCTATCGTATTTACTTCCCGAATGGTTCGCTTGATAGTAGCTTACGTAATATTGCTTATTTTAATAAATTTTTTATTGCTTGTGCTTTTATCTATAATGGCGTTTAATCTTAGGGATAATCCGCTTTTAATTAGAGTTAGATTTTTACCTATATGCTGTTTACCAATTGGAGTACCATTTTTTCTTTTGCTTGCATATTATATTATGAAGCCTTATGAACGCAGTCATCAAATGAACTATATTAGGCAGTGCAAGAAAAAGTTACAATCGCGCACCGACCTTATTAAAATAGCAATCACTGGCAGTTACGGCAAAACTTCGGTAAAGAATTATTTGTGCACCATTTTACAAGAAAAATACAAAGTATTTGCAACTCCTGCTTCCTACAATACGCCTATGGGAATATGTAAATCGGTAAAAAGACTTACCGACGAACACCAAATATTTATAGCCGAAATGGGTGCTAGAAGAAGGGGGGATATAAAAGAGCTTGCTCAAATAATCAATCCAGAGTATGCGATTATGAACGGTATTGTTGGTCAGCACATGGAAACTTTTGGTAGTTTAAGCACCATACAAAAGACCAAATATGAACTTGTTGAAAATATGAGCGACGGTGTTGTTGCATATACCGTTGATAATGAAAATACGTCAATGCTTTTTAGTGATTGCAGATTAAAAACCAGGTCTTGTGGTATTAACGCAAGCAAAAAGCCGTCGGTTTTTGCAAAAGATATTTCGGTTAATTCCAAAGGTAGTAATTTTACCTTAGTAATCGATGGCAAGGAAATTAAATGTTATACCCAATTACTTGGTACTCATAATATTTCTAATATTTGTTTAGCAAGTGCGGTTGCATACGAACTTGGGCTTGATTTAAGTGAAATAAGTGCGGGTATAAGTCGATTAACGCCTGTTAATCATAGGTTAAGTATAATTGAAAGCAATAAAAAAATAACGGTTATCGACGATAGTTATAACAGTAATCCGCGCGGTTTTGACGCGGCACTTGAAGTGTTGAATTTGTTTGAAGGTAGAAAAATTGTAGTTACCCCTGGCATCGTTGAATTAGGGGTTAACGAGTATTTAGAAAACTATGAATTAGGCAAAAAACTCGTTGGTAAATGCGATCTTGTAATTTTGGTTGGTAGAATAGGCGCGCTCATTATTAAAAACGGGCTTATCGAGGGTGGATTTGACCCAGAAAAGATCATTCAAACCGCCACTTTAGACCAAGCAAAAAAGCAACTTAACGAGCTTTTACTTGAAGGTGACGTAGTTCTTTTTGAAAACGACTTACCAGATAAATTTGCGTAATAAAAAAAGGCGATGTTACAATAATTGGTTGATTGTTTAATAAAATAACATACTTGAACTAAAGGGTATTTTATCAACCGTATTTTGTGATAGAGCCTAAAAAAAACTAATGATATAGTTTACACCAAAGCTAAAAATGCGGAGGTGTTTTTTTATTAAAAATTTATTAGTATTTTTCGGCGGAAAATCCCCCGAACGCGACATTTCGGTTATAACCGGGCTACTTACGTTAAATAGTATTGACAAAAACCTATTCAATCCTATACCCATTTACGTTGACGCTAACGGAATATTTTTTACCGGCGACGAGCTTAAGAATATACAGTTTTACAAAAAATTTGACCAAAACAAAGTTTTTAAGGTAAATTTTTTATTTGGCGAAAAAACTTTCTTTTATCAAAAGCGTAAAAAACCGGTTTATGAAAAAATATTTTGCGCTATAAACTGCATGCACGGGCGTGGTGGCGAAGACGGCTCTTTTAGTGCTCTTGCAAGGCTTTTAGAGATTCCATTTGTTGGACCGGATATTTTTGCAAGTTCGGTTTCGATGGATAAGGATTTTACAAAAACTATACTTAGCGGAACGGGTATAAATAACACCAAATACCTTAGACTTAAGCGTTTGGCATTTTTTGAAAAGGGTGATTTGGCGTGTGCTTTTATCACTAAAAAAATAGGTTACCCTTTAATAGTTAAACCTGCTAGGCTCGGCTCAAGTATAGGAATAACTAAAGTTGATAACGAAAATGAACTTTTTTCGGCTCTTTGTCAAGCCTTCAATTACGATGATAAGGTTATTTGCGAGCAATTTTTACAAGGTGCAGTAGATATAAACTGCGCGGTATATTCAATAAAAAACAAGATTGAAGTTTCTAAACTTGAACAGGCTATGCACATTGGTGATATTTTATCTTTTTCCGACAAATACTCGGGCGGGGATAAGTGCGTTGGAAGCCAAAGAGTTAGCGCAAACTGGTTAGATGATAAAATTCAAGAACAAATAAAAAAGTATAGCCGAGAAATCTATCGTCAACTTGATTTTAAAGGAATAGTTCGGTTTGACTATTTAGTGCGCGAAAACGAAGTTTTTTTAAATGAAATAAACTCAGTTCCAGGTTCGCTTGCATATTATTTGTTTTGCGATAAATTAAGTGAATTTACAACTTTGCTCACAAATCTTATTGAGGATGCGGTAGAACGTAAGCTAAAAGAAGATAATCTATTAACATTTTACTCTTCTAACGTGCTATATTGCGACTATAAAAATATGAAAAAATAAGATTAAACTGTTTAACGGCTTTACATTTTTTAAATAATGTGATAAAATATTTGCGTTTTGAGTCGGCTGTGCGGTTGCGGGAAGGCTTGATCCTTCACGAGGAAAGTCCGAGCTTCACAAAGCAGGGTGCCGGCTAACGGCCGGTGAAGGTGACTTTAAGGAAAGTGCAACAGAAAATTACCGCCCGAAAGGGTAAGGATGAAAAGGCGAGGTAAGAGCTCACCGCTCCTTCGGTAACGCGGGAGGCTGTGTAAACCCCACCTGAAGCAAGATAGGAATATACAACGGGGCTTTGACCGGTATATTCGTTCGATGGTCGCTTGAACTCATCGGCAACGGTGAGTCTAGATAGATAACCGCACTAGACAGAACTCGGCTTATAGGCCGACTCAAATCATTTTTTTATTAGCGCCTTACGAGGTGCTATTTTTTTTATAAAATATATTGACAATAAAAACAAACTATTGTATAATTAAAGTGGGTAAAGATTAAAAGCGATTATTTTGCTTTAATCAAATTTTATTTGATTAGAAAATTTAACGCTTTATATATTAAAGCGAAAGGAGTTTAATATGAGAAGATTTTTAACATTATTATTATCACTAATTCTTGTTCTAACCCTTTTTACAGGCGCTGCATGTACTAAAAAGGGCGATAGCTCTCAACAAGAATCTGTTAAGCCTGAGCCACCGGCTTTAGAAATTATCACTCGTGACGACGTTGTTCAAACCGTTGAAACCAACGTTAATATGATTTCACTTATGGATACTTATTTGTTATATAAGGGTAATAATCAACTTGTAAAAAAGGTGTTTAATGGCGTTGTAGTTGGCGATTTTATGTCTAAGGCGTTAGATGGAATTATTATGGTAGGATACGGCTCGGACGGTAACTGGTACGTAACTGCAGACCCATATAATCCAACCAAGTTTAACGCGGTAATGAACGCGATATTTAATTATCAAATCGCTTCAGGTAAACCACTTGCTTTAAGTCAAATAGAGCTTACGTTGTACGGTGGTCAAAAGCTAATAAATGTTTTTGGAACTCAATTTGGCATTTATAACATCGATTCGATGCTAACTGAAATTCTTCCTGCAACTTCAGCACCGTTTATTCAAAGAATGCTTGGTATGACGGTTAACGATTTATACGCTCTTTCTAGCGGCGATTATACATACGTAGAAAACTTTATTGAACAAACTCACCCTGATGAAATTATAAATTTAGTATTCGACATGGCTTCACTTCTTGGTTATAGCCTACCTAAAACTCAAGCAACTTTAGTTGATTTAATTGAATATGACGAATACGGATTATTTATCAATGAAGATGTGTTGGTTGGCGATATTTTAGCTTCTCTTGAAGAAATGGCTACTTTTGCAGGCGTTGAAAATGCAGATGCAATGTTTGAAGACCTTGAAATGCTGTTAGGCGAAGAAACCTCTATTGGCGAAGTTGTTAACGTTTTAATGGAAATTGAATTTGACGTTATTGTTGATAGTTTTGCAAAGGCATTTGTAGAACTTTATCCAAATGATGCAACTTTAATCGATGAAATTTTCGCCACATTTAAGGCAAAAGCCGATGGTAAGATTGGCGAATTGGTTATAAACGAACAAAACGTTTCCGTTTGGATTGACGACGTTATTGCAAAGGTTGAAGACCAAGCTTTAGTTGCAAGTCTTGAAGCTGTAAGTGATTTACTTTATGATATTACCGTTGAAGATATTTTACATGGATTTGGAGCTCTTTTAGTGGATGACGTTATTGATACACTTGCTACTATTGCAAGCGTTAATACACCTGAAAATGCACAATTAATTGAAGATGTAATGGTTTTATTACAAAAAGTATTTGATGGAACTATTGAAAGCCTTCAATATAATCCAAATCTATACGTTAGCGAACTACTTGTATCAGTAAATGACATTATAAACAATTTTGTGGTAAACGATATTTTAGACGAAGCCTTTAAAGAACTTGAAGCCCTTTATGACCACACAACGTTAGGTTCTTTAAATGATGATACAATGGCTTTAGATATTGATTGCGTAATCACTTCATCGGTTAGTGTTCTTAGTGAAGCTATTGAAGATGCCGAAGGCTTACGTGAACTTGAAGAAATTTTATGCAACCTTTTAGATGGAACTATTGGCGAGCCTATCGTAGATGAAAGTTATTTACAAGAAAACGGAAATAAAACTTTAAACGAACTAGTTGGCGAATATTTTACTAGCATTAATGAAACTGAAATGCAAAAGTTCTTAAACCTTACTTTAAAAGATATTGTTTCTTTAGTTGAAGGCGAACTTACTCAAAACGCAATTAGTGTATTAGATTCAATTTCTTATTTTGAAGTTGTTGATTATTTAACACGCTAAGCGAAGTTTATTTAAAATAAATAACAAAAGGGCTGTTTGCAACTTTATAGATTGTAACAGCCCTAAATTTTTAACAATATGTTGTATTTAAAGAATTTAACAAAATTAAAAAACGGAGAAGGCTATCCGTTTATTGAATTGGTAAATAACCTTGAAAATATTGAATTTACAAAGCCAGTAACTATTTTTGCGGGCGAAAATGGAAGTGGAAAATCAACTCTTTTAAAAATAATAGCCACCGAAATGGATTGCGTTTTTAACGATCAAGCAAACAAAATTAGCAATTTACAAAGTGGCTTTTTTCGCATTAGTAAAATAAAGCCTAAAAGTTCGTTGCATTTTTCGGCTGAAAGTTTTATTCGTTATATAAACAATTTTGATAGAGTTTACTCCGAAACGCTAAAAGAAATTGAGCAAATTAAAAATAGCGATGAAATAAGTGAAGATGCAAAAGGTTACGCTTTAATGCCATATTATCGCACTCTTTACGAAATGCAAAATCAATATGAAGGGGTTTTATCTGAACAATCGCACGGCGAAGGCTTTTTGGATTTTTTCTTTTCAAGATTAAAAGATGGTGGGCTTTATTTGATCGATGAGCTTGAAGCCGCGCTATCTTATTGCAATCAATACGTTTTGGCCTATAAAATTTACACTTTTGCAAAAGAAAAGAATTGCCAGTTTATAATTTGTACCCATTCGCCTATAATTTCGGCTATTCCAGACGCTCAAATTTATGAAATTAGTGGCAACGAAATAATTAAAAGCAGTTATAACGAACTTGAAAATTTTAGATTTTTAAACAGGTTTTTAAAAGATAAAGAGAATATGTTTAAATAGGCGAAAGATAAATTAAAAAAAAAGGAAAAGCACGGCAAAGCCGTGCTTTTTTTAACCTTTTTGGTTAGTTATGTACCTTTTATTTGCAACCGCAACCAGGGAAACCTTTTGGTTCTCTGCATCCGCCTTTTTCACCGCAGCAGCAAAGTAAAACGATTAAAAGTGGTAAAAGATAACCGCAACCGCATAATTTTTCGATTATGTTGTTGATGCAGCCACAACCGCCACAGCAGAGTAATAAAATGATAATAAGAAGCCAAAGATAACAGTTGTTATTCATTAGCCCGAAGCAATTAGTCATAACGAATTTCTCCTTTTTAATTATTTAGCATAGTTGCTATCATTACATTTTACGCAATAAGAGTAAACTTTGTTACAAAGGTGTAAAAACACTTGCAAAATATTTAATAAATAAATATAATATATATGTATGCGGTTACCATATATGGAACTGACGTACTAATTTATTATTTTTTTTATCGACGGTTATCCTTTAGAGAAACCGATTGGAGAGTGTTTTATGAAAGAATTTAGTTCAAAGCGCATTGCCTTTTACGGTGTTCTTTCAGCATTGATGTTTGTATTTTTGCTGATTGAAACCTATCTGTTTACTGCATTTTTCGGTAATTTTACCCCTGCGATTTTAACATTGCCTTTTGCCGTAGCATTATCACTTTTTAATGGAAAAAGGGGAATGTGGCTTGGCGGTACGATATTTGGATGCTGTTCCTTTTTCTTGGCAATATGTATAGGGAATCCTATATTTTTAAATCCCTTAATATCAATTTTACCACGTATTTTTATCGGTGTTGTGGCATACGCAGTTTATTATATTTTATCATCAATTTGCGCTAATGCAAAAAATGATTTTATACAAGATAAATTGCCTTTAGGATTAGCGGGCGCGTTTGGAATATTAACTAATACCGTTTGCACTATTTTTATGTTAAGTTTATTTGAGCATGCCGCATTAACGGCAGTTTTTGCAACTATTTTATCAATAAACTTTTTAGCAGAAGTTATAGGCGCTATGATTTTAGTACCAATATATGCAAGCGTTTTAAAAAGGATTAAAGACAGATTATGATTATTTGCATTGATATAGGAAACACTAATATAAAATACGGTGTTTTTGAAAAAGATAAACTAATCGCTACTTTCAGAGTAGCGTCGAAAAGAACTTCAACTGCCGACGAATACGGTGTTATCGTTCGCGATTTACTTGCAAGCGCAAAGCTTTCTAAAAAGGATATAACTGGGGTTATTATGTCCTCGGTTATTCCACAGCTTAATTATACAATGGAACACATGTGCGAGCAGTATCTTGGTAAAAAGCCTTTAGTGGTTGCTCCAGGGCTTAAAACGGGTATAAATTTAAAGGTTGATAGTCCTAAAGAAGTTGGGGCAGACCGTATCGTTAACAGCGTTGCGGCATACCGTAAATACGGTGGCGAAAAGCCGGTAATTTGTATTGACTTCGGCACGGCAACGACAATAAACGTAATAACCGAAAAGGGTGAGCTTATCGGTGGTGTTATCGCGCCAGGTATTAAAAGCTCGTTAGATTCACTCGTTAACGGAACTGCAAAGCTTCCAAATATCGAACTTGAACTTCCCGGAAAGGTAATTTGTAAAGATACCATAACTAACATGCAAGCGGGATTGCTATATGGCTTTGCGGGCTTAGTTGACTATTTAGTGCGTAAAACTAAACGTGAACTTGGAAATAAAGATGCGGTAGTTGTTGCAACGGGCGGTTTGGGTGAAATAATTGCTCAAGAAGCAAAATGTATCGATTATAGCGATAGGGGCTTAACTCTTGAAGGTTTACGCCTTCTTTACGAGTTAAATCAATAGGAAAATATATGACTAAAACAGTAAAAGTTGGCTCGCTATTTATGGGTGGAAATAATCCTATATCCGTTCAGTCGATGGCGAATATAAAAACTTCAAAAACCACTCAAGTTATCGAGCAAATTAGCCGTCTTGAAAAATTAGGGTGCGACCTAATTAGGGTGTCTGTAAAAGACCAAGAAGATATTCTTTCTTTAAAAAAAATAAAAGAGAGTATTTCTATTCCGCTTGTTGCCGATATTCATTTTGACTATAGGCTTGCGATAGGCGCAATCGAACAAGGCGTTGATAAAATTCGCATAAATCCCGGTAATATAGGCGGTGAAGATCGCGTTACAATGGTTGCAGATGCTTTAAAGGCTAATAAAGTAGCGTGTAGGGTTGGTTCAAATACGGGCAGTATTGAAAAGAAATTTGCTCAAAAATATGGTAAAAGTGAAATTGCTTTGGCTGAAAGTGCGCTTGAAAAGGTTTCTATGCTTGAAAAACACGGTGTTTACGATATCGTTGTTTCGGCAAAAGCATCTTCAGTTCCGCTTACCGTAAGCACATATAAATATTTGCACGAAAAAACTAACTATCCACTTCACGTTGGGGTAACCGAAGCTGGAACTTTAAACAGTGGGCTCGTTAAGGGTAGCGCAGGTATAGGCGCGCTTCTTTTATCAGGAATAGGCGATACCATTAGATTTTCACTTGCTTCGCCACCCGAAGAAGAAGTTAAAGCAGGTGTAAAATTACTGCGCGCGTTAGGTTTAAAGGAAAACGGAGTTGAAATTATTGCTTGCCCAACTTGCGGAAGAACGGAGTACGATAGTATAGGTCTTGCAAACCGCGTTGAACAGCTTACTGCACATATTAAAAAGCCTTTAAAAATAGCGGTAATGGGTTGCGTTGTTAACGGACCGGGCGAAGCAAAAGATTGCGATATCGGCATTGCTGGTAACGGTGAAAATTGTGTAATTTTTAAAAAGGGTGAAGTTTATCTTAATGCGCCTATAAATGATGCTGAGCGCGTATTTTTAGAAGAAATAAACAAACTTATTTAGGGTTTTATGAGTATAGCATTACAAGAGATACGACAATTAAATAGCCGTTACGAGTTGGCAAGAATCGAAAGTGTTAATTATGAGATTAAAAGCAAAAAATTAAGCGTAAACTTACTTTTTTGCGTGCATTTTGATTTAAGCGACCACGATATAATAAAAACTCATTTACAAAAGGTTTTGCCTTTTGCAAATATCGAAGTTAGTATTAAAAAAACCGTTTGTGACTGCGAATTGGTTTCAAGGCGTATTGTAGAATTTGTTTCTAATAGATATCGCGCAATAAAGGACCGAGTTCTTTTAAGCGACATAGTAGCAACGCAAGGTGAAAACGGTAGGGTAAGCATCGTTTTTGGATGTGAAAAGGAAGTTTGCGATTATTTGGAAACTTCTAATTTCTTTGACGCGTTAAACGAGTTTTTAAGCACGTGCTTTTGTGAAAAATTCACCTATTCTTATAATCCGCGTAAAGACAGTGACAGTTCGCACCTATTAAAAGAAGAAAAGGTTGATTACAGTAGAATTGAGCAAATACCGGCAAGATATTTTAAAGTAGATGCAGTAACTAAGCTTTTTGATAATAACGAAACTGATACTGTTATGTATATTGCCGATGCAAAAGAGCGTTCGGGCGAAATTGCCATTGCTGGTAAGATAGTTAACCGCCGTGAAAGAGTTACTAAAAACGGTAAAACGTTTTTTATATTAGATTTTAACGACAGTACGGGTAGAATGAGCGGTACGGTATTCTCTACTAAAGAAATCTTGAAGAAAATGCAAAAAGTTCAAGAAGGCAGTGAAATGGTAGCCGTTGGTAAAGCCGAAGTTACGCCCGAAGGATATCATAGATTTACTATTAGTAGTTTAAATTTTTGCGAACTTCCAAAGGATTTCGTTTATCAAGAACGAGCATCAAGAAAAGCACCTGAAAGTTACTTAGTCGTTCGCCCCGAACCTATCGAGCAAGTAGTACAAACGGATATGTTTACAATGGCGGATGCAATTCCTAATTGCTTATTGGGAAAAACTTTCGTGGTTATCGACTTTGAAACAACAGGAACAATGCCACAAGAGGATAAGATTACTGAAATAGGCGCAGTAAAGGTGGTTGATGGAAAAATTGTAGAAAAATTCGCTTCAATGGTTAACCCCGAGCGTAGAATACCCGAGCAAGTAGTTGAACTTACCGGGATAACCGACGAAATGGTTGCCGACGCGCCAACTTTTGATAAAGTGGCTGGCGATTTATATAAATTTTGCAACAACGCTATTATAGTTGCTCATAATATTGCTTTTGACTACGCTTTTTTAAAAAATATGTCAAAACCGTTTAATTATATTTACGAAAACAGGGGAATTGATACCTTATCTCTTGCAAGGGCGTTGTTACCAAACCTAACTAATCATAAATTGAATACTGTATGCGAACATTTCGGCGTTGAATTTTTGCACCACCGTGCTTATTGCGATGCGCATGCAACTGCTCAAATTTTTATTGAACTTATAAAAATGAAGGGTAGTTTGCCAGAATTTGATATATAATAACCTAAAAACAGCTAAAACATAGGTGAAAATTAGGGTAAAATTTATTTTACCCCTTAAAATGCTTGCCAAAAAAATTTTAATGTGGTATTATGTAAATGTTCATTAATACATACTGATGAATTTGAGAGTGGCTTGCCCCTCTCAAATTTTTACTTAATACGGAGAAAAAAGTGAAAACAAAAAATTTATCAGATCTTAAAGCTTTTTTACAAAGCTATGCCGATGCAATGAATATCGAGCTTGTGGACGTTGAGTTTAAGATGAGTAAAAATCCATCTTTAACGATTTATATTGATACGGAAGATGGTGTTGATTTGAACACTTGTGAAAAATTCCATCGCGAGATTGACGCTCCGCTTGACGAGTTTGATTTTACACTTGGTAGCGCATATACTTTAAACGTTTCAAGCCCTGGTCTTGATCGTCCGCTAAAAACAGCACGCGATTTTAACAAAGCGCTTGGCGAGCAAGTTGAGATTAAACTTTATGCGCCTGAGCGCGGTAAAAAGTTTTTTGAAGGCATTTTAGTTGATTTTGACGAAAACAATATTGTTGTTGAAATTGAAGGCGAACAAAGAAAATTTGCGCTTTCAACCGTTGCAAAGGTTAATATTGCAATAATTTTTGATTAATTTAGGATAATTGCGAATGAAATTTTCGCATGGAGGAATAAAAGATGAATAAGGAATTTTTTCAGGCATTAGAAATTCTTGTTGAAGAAAAGGGTATGGATATGCAAATGCTTATCAATACTTTAGAAAATGCACTTGCTTTAGCTTACAAACGTCAATTTAACGTTCAAGGTACGGTAAAACTTAAAATGAATCCCGAAAAGTTTAACGTTAAATTCTGTATGGTTAAAAATATCGTAAGCGAAGTTGTTGACCCTGAAAACGAAATCAGTTTACAAGAAGCAAAAACTCATAAAAAGTCTTACAAATTAGGCGATACTTACGAACAAGAATTCGTACCAAAGCAATTTGGTAGAATTGCTGCACAAACTGCTAAACAAGTAGTTATGCAAAAGCTTCGCGAAGCTGAACGCGATAACACTATTGCAGAATTTGAAGATAAAGAAAATGAAATTCAAAATTGCATCGTACGTCGTGTTGAAAATAAAACCGTTTTTGTTGAAATTGGTGGCGGTCAAATCGAAGGTTTATTGCTTCCACAAGACCAAGTTCCCGGCGAAAGGTATAACGTTAACGATATGATTAAGGTTTACGTTAAACGCGTTAGAAACGACGGTAGAAACGCTCAAATTTTAGTTTCAAGAACTGCACCCGGTCTTGTTAAAAAGCTATTTGAAAACGAAGTTCCTGAAATTAAACAAGGTCTTATCGAAATCAAATCGGTTGCTCGTGAAGCTGGCGCAAGAACAAAGATTGCTATTTACAGCAAAGATCCTAATCTTGATGCAGTTGGCGCGTGCGTAGGTCAAAAGGGTTGCCGTGTTAACGCAATCGTTAACGAACTTGGCGGTGAAAAGATTGACATTATTTTATGGAGCGAAGATCCACTTGAATTTATCGCTAAAGCGCTTTCTCCTGCAAAGGTTGTAATGGTTACTGCCGTTGAAGGTGAAAAGGTTGCAAGAGTTATAGTTCCTGATGATAAACTTTCACTTGCTATCGGTAAAGACGGGCAAAATGCACGCCTTGCCGCAAGACTTACTGGTTGGAAGGTTGACGTTAAGAGCGAAAGTAAAGCTCGCGTTGAATTAGGTTATAATCCAATAGCGCAAGGGGATGACAGTTCAGACGATGAATAATAAACAAAAACCCATTCGCACGTGTATAGCTTGTCGTCAAGAGTTTGAAAAACACGAACTCGTACGAATAGTTAGAACGCCCGATGGCAATTACGTCGTTGATAAAACGGGCAAACTAAACGGTCGTGGCGCGTATATATGCGGTAGCGTGGAATGCGTTAAAAAATTAAAAAAGAACAGACTACTTAATCGTGCGTTTGCAACTACAATCCCCGATGAAGTGTATGATGCTGTAGAGGAGGCTTTTGTTGGTAAACAGGAGCAAAGTTGAAACCTTTATAGGTTTCTCGATAAAGGCAAGAGCGTTACGTACGGGCAGTAATACCGTAGGCACTTTAAAAAAGGCGTTTTTAATAATAGTATGCGACTCTGCCACTCAAGGAACAAAAGATTTAGCGCTTGCTTACGCTAAAAAATTTAATTGCCCGTTAATGATTAGTAAAAAGTTACTTGAAGATGTTACGGGTAAAGAAAACTGCAAAATAGCCGCCGTTACAAATAAAGATTTAGCAACGGCTATAATAAGCAATCAAAACGATTATTTTTCTATCAGTTCGGGAGGAAACGGGCTTTAACATGGAAGAAAGAAAAGATAACAATAAAAACATTAAAATTTTACGTCAAAGAATTAAAGACGAAAAAGTTAAAGAGTTGATTTCGGCAGTTAAAAAATCGCAATCAACGGCTAACTCTATTGCTAAATTATTAGCCGATAAAGAAAATGAACTTCGCGCTAAAGCAAACGAAGCGAAGAAAGTAGAAGTTGCTCCACAAGTTTCTACGGTTGAAGAAACTGTAAAAACAGAGCCAGCTCCTGTTGTAAGCGAAAAGCCGGTAAAGAAAACTTCTAAGAAGCAAGCGGTGGAAAAAGCTAACGAATCTATCGTTGAACAAGCTCCAATCGAAGCTACTGAAAAGGTTGCGGAAGATCCTGTTGTGGAACAAAAGGTTGAAAGCGCTCCTGCTAAAGAAGGGCCTAAAAAGGAAGAAACTCCTGTGGCTGAACCAAAGCAAGAGCAACAGGCAGAACCACAAAAGAAGTCTATTTTAAGCTTTATCGTTAAAAAAGCTGAAGATAGAAAGCCTGAACCTCAAAAAAAAGAATATATTCCAACCGAGCGTGGAGATAAGCGTCAAGCTAAGGGTGATCGCGTTGACAGACAACCACAAGGCGATAAAGGTCGTTTTGGGGCAAATCAACGCCCACAAAATACTGAAAGGCCTGCTGGTAAGGGTGGTTTTGCACCAAAGATGAACCAAGGGAACAGTATGCGTCCTTCTATATCAAAGCCACAAGAAATTGCCTTTGTTCCTCCAAAGGACAATAAGCCTGTAAAGAAAAAAGCCGAAAGAAATTACGAAGAAAAGCATACTGTAAGCAAAAAATCGCTTATTAAAGCTTTAACCGTTGAAGATTTCGATGAAAACAAAACGGGTTATAGAAAGGTTCGTAAACCTAAGCAAAAGAATGAAGAACAATCTAACTATATTAAAATTGAAAAGGCAGTTTTAACTAAAGAATTAACGCCTATCAAAGAACTTTCTGAAAAGTTTGGTATTTCGGCAGTTGAAATTACTAAACGTTTATTTAAAGAAGGTATTGCAAAGAGTATTAACGATTCAATCGATTTCGATACTGCTGAATTTATCGCTGCCGATTTAGGTATTGAAATTGAAAGAAAAATGGAAAAAACAGCAGAAGACTTGATGAATGAAGGATTCGTTGAAAACGACGATGCCTCTAAAATGGTAACTCGTCCTCCTATCGTAACGGTTATGGGGCACGTTGACCACGGTAAAACTTCACTTCTTGATAGAATTAGAAGCGCAAACGTAGCTGATGGCGAAGCAGGCGGTATTACTCAACATATCGGTGCATACTCGGTTGATCTTCACGGCAATAAAATTACATTTATTGATACACCAGGTCACGCTGCGTTTACCGCAATGAGAGCAAGAGGCGCACAAGTAACCGATATCGCTATTATAGTTGTTGTTGCCGATGATGGTATTATGCCACAAACCATTGAAGCTATCAACCACGCTAAAGCTGCAAACGTTCAAATTATTATTGCCGCAAACAAGATTGATAAGCAACACGTTGATCTTGATAGAGTTCGTCAACAACTTTCAGAACACGACGTTTTAGTTGAAGACTGGGGCGGTGACGTTATGATGGTTCCAGTTTCTGCAAAAACAGGTCTTGGTATCGACAAGTTACTTGAATCTATATTATTAGTTGCCGAAATGTCTGAATTAAAGGCAAATCCTGATAGAAATGCTCGCGGTACTGTTATCGAAGCAAAACTTGATAAGGGTAAAGGTCCACTTGCTACTGTATTAGTTCAAAATGGTACATTGCGTACTGGCGATAACGTAGTTGCAGGTACCGTTGTTGGTAGAGTAAGAGCAATGATAAACGAAAAGGGCGCTATCGTTAAAGAAGCAGGTCCATCTACTGCAGTTTCTATTTTAGGTCTTGAAGACGTTCCAAACGCAGGTGACAGTATCTTTGCAGTTGATGAAGAAAAACTTTCTAAGTCGGTTGCTCAAGAACGTAAAAACCGCGAAAGAGAAGAAATGATTCGTCGTTCACAAAAGGTTTCTTTAGATGATTTATTCTCAAAGATTTCTGATGGCGAACTTAAAAACCTTAACCTTATTATTAAAGCTGACGTTCAAGGCTCGGCAGAAGCTGTTAAGCAATCGCTTACCGAACTTTCTAACGAAGAAGTTAAAGTTAACGTATTACACGCAGGGGTTGGTGCAATTAACGAAACCGACGTTACATTAGCCGAATCTTCAAACGCAATTATTATCGGCTTTAACGTTCGTCCCGATTCAAAGGCGAAAGTTCAAGCAGAGCGCTCACATATCGACGTTAAGTTGTATCGCATAATTTACGATGCTATCGACGATATTAAGAAAGCTATGAAGGGTATGCTTGCGCCTAAATTTACTGAAGTTTACACTGGTAAGGCAGAAGTTCGTGAAACCTTTAAGATTTCGGGTGTTGGTACGATTGCAGGTTCTTACGTTGTTGACGGTAAGGTTGTTCGTAATGCAAAACTTCGTATTTATCGTAACGACGTTATGATTTGTGAAGGTAACGTTAAACAACTTAAACGCTTTAAAGATGAAGTTAAAGAAGTTAACCAAGGCTATGAATGCGGTATTTCAATCGAAGGCTTCAACGATATTAAGGTTGGCGACTTTATTGAAAGTTACGTTATTGAAGAAACTAAATAATGTTTTTAAAAGGCAAAAGGATTATTTTGCCTTTTTTTAAAAAAATAAAAAAATTGTGAGAATATAAAATGAAAGAAAAAAGGGAAAAAAGACTTAATAGTGAATTTAAAAAGGAAATATACGAGCTTTTAACTACAAAGGTTAAAGACGTAAGACTAACCGAAATGTTTTCAATTACTTCGGTAAACGTTACGCCCGATTTAAAGCAAGCAAAGGTATATATAAGCATACTTTCATTTAACGAAGATCGTAAAAATGCAACTTTTGAAGCAATTAAGGCTTCTGCAGGTTTTATTCGTCGCGAAATATCTTCGCGTATGCATATTAGAACAGTTCCTGAATTTACTTTTTTACTTGATAATCGCGCTGAATACGGTGAAAGAATTGACCAAATTTTAAGCGAAATTAATAAAAACGGTAACAATAATGAAAACCGCTAAAGAGCTTGCTCAAGAATTTATTGGGCTAAAAAGCGTGCTAATTTTTTGCCATACTCGCCCCGACGGTGATACCTTAGGTAGCGCAATGGCTCTTTGCACGGCGCTACGAAAAAAACAAATTGAATGTGATATAGTTTGCGACGGAATTGTTCCCGAAAAATATCATTTTATTTCTTTAGCCAAACATATTTTAAAGCCCGAATGCGTTATGAAAAAATACCAGGCGCACATTGCGGTTGACGTTGCAACCGAAAATTTACTCGGCACTACTTGGGGAATTTTTACTTCAAGTGATAAAACTTTTGTTGTTGATCATCACGCGTCGAACGAGCGCTATGCAAAAGTGAATTTTGTTGCCACCGCGCCAGCTACTGCTATGATAGTTTGTAAAATTATCGAAAATATGGGCGTTGAGTTTGATAAGGATATTGCAAACTCGATTTTGCTTGGAATCGTTACCGATACCGCTTTATTTTTAAATAATAACGTAAATGAAGAATGCTTTACTATTTCGGCTAAAATGCTTTCATACGGCGCAAATATGGATGAAATTGTAACCAATCTTTATAAAAATCAAAGTAAGGCGCGCGCCCAGCTTTACGCTGAAGTAATAGGGCGCACTAAGTTTTATTTACATGATAGATTAGCCGTTGTAGTGACTACTTTAAGCGACTTAAATAAGTATAATTTGCAATCTGACGAAACTGAAGGCTTTGTTGATTTTCCGCTTTCCATTAGCGGAGTGGAAGTTGCCGTTTCGATATTGCAAACGAAAAGCGAACTTTACAGAGTTAGTTTTAGAAGTAAGGGTAGAGTAAACGTTAACGACGTTGCTCAAGAATTTGGTGGTGGTGGTCACAAATTTGCAAGTGGTTGCGTTGTTAAAGGTATTTTTGAAGAGGTTATTGAAAAAATTATAAGAGCAGTTGATATAAATTTATATTGATTATGAATGGATTTTTAAATATTTATAAACCAAAGGGAATGAGTTCGGCTCATTGTCTTAATAAAATTAAAAAGAAATTAGACTATAAGTGCGGTCACATGGGCACTTTAGACCCTTTAGCAAGTGGCATACTTCCAATAGGTGTTGGTCAGGCTTCACGCCTTTTTGATCATTTGCTTGATAAAAAGAAGGTGTATATTGCCGAGTTTACTTTTGGCTACGAAACCACTACTTTAGACCGTGAAGGCGAGATTATAAAAAGTGATGGTAAAATACCTACTAAAGATGAGATAATAAACGTATTGCCCAACTTGTGCGGAAAGGTTATGCAAATTCCACCTATCTTTTCGGCTAAGTGCGTTGATGGAAAAAAGAGTTACGAACTTGCAAGAAAGGGCATAAGCGTCGAACTAAAACCAAAGGAAATTGAAATTTTTCATATTAAACTTATTGAAGATTGTTCGCCTAAATTCAAGTTGGAAATTTGTTGTGGCGGTGGTACGTATATTCGCGCGATTGCTCGCGATTTAGCTTATGCACTTGGAACGTTTGCAACAATGACTGAACTTGAAAGAATTCAAAGCGGTTATTTTACAATGCAAAATTGTACGCATTTAGATGATTTTTTAAAAGCTTTAGACCCTTGCAGTTTTTTAATTAAAAGCGATGAACCTTTAACTTATGAAAAATTAGTTTTAAACGCAGAACAATCTACAAGGCTTATAAACGGTTTAAAGGACGACTATGATATTCCAAACGGTAAATATAGGGTTTATGCCGAAAATGAGTTTTGGGGCGTTGGTATTTGCGAAGATAATAAATTAACTGTAAAGCCGTACGTTAGGGGGTAAAAATGAAAGTTAGCCCTTTTAATCAAAAAACTACTAATCCTGTAGTTATGTGCTTGGGTGCGTTTGATAGCGTGCATATTGGGCATAAAAGCTTAATAAAAAAGGCTCAAGAATTAAAAGCGAAGTATCTTGCAGACCTTTGCGTTTTTACTTTTAATAACGACCATTCTGTTTTTGCTTCTAAGTTTTTAGGCGAAGTTTTTACCTTTGAAGAACGCCTTGTTAGACTTGAAAATATGGTAGTTGACGAAGTGTGTGAGGCTAAAATGAGCCCAGAATTTGCATCTTTGTCGCCAAAAGAATTTTTAACTCAACTTATAGATAATCGACATATACGGGCATTTGTTTGCGGAAAAGATTTTAAATTCGGTAAAAATGCAAAGGGTAACGTTGAACTTTTAAAAGAATTTTGTAATAAAAAAAATATCGACCTTTTCGTATGTGATTTTGTAACCGACAATCTTGGGAATAAAATAGCCACAACAACTATAAAAGAACATTTAGTAAATGGCGAAATAATATCTGCCAATAATCTACTTGGCGATAAATATTTTATTTCGGGAAAGGTTGTTGAAGGTAGAAGGGTTGGTAGAACTTTAGGTTTTCCAACTGCAAATATTGAGTTTAGTCCAACAAAATTGCGACCTAAAAGCGGTGTTTATTTAACCGAAGTTATAATAGATAATAAAAAATACGGTGCAATTACGAACGTAGGAAGCGCACCAACGTTTAATCAAGAAAACTGTTTAATAGAAACTCATATTAAGAATTTTTCGGGTGATTTGTACGAAAAAAAATTAACGGTATATTTTTGTGACTATATACGACCTATTATGAAATTTAGTACGAAAGAAGAGCTTATAAATCAATTAAACGAAGATTTAAAGGTGATAAAATGATTTTATTTGGACCAAGCGGTAATTCTGAAAACTTTTTTAACGCCGGCTTAAAAACTAGCGAGCAAAGCGCGGTTTGGGTAAAGAATATGGGGCTTGACGCTTTTGAATATTCTTTTGGCCGTGGCGTATTGATGAGCGAAGAAAAGGCGATTTCTATCGGCAAGGCGTTTAAAGAAAACGGCGTTAAGATAAGCGTTCATGCGCCATATTATATTAATTTTGCAAATAGTGATAATGAAATGATTGAAAAGTCAATCGGTTACGTTATAAAAAGCGCTGAAATGGTTAAACTTATGGGTGGTGAAAGAATAATTTTTCATCCTGCAACGCAAGGTAAAGACGATAGGCAAGTTGCCGTTAATCGCGCTATAGACAACTTAAAGAAGTTAACTCAAGTTATATACAACCTTGATATGCAGGATTTAACTTACTGCCCCGAAACTATGGGTAAACTTGGACAAATAGGCACTATTGAAGAAGTAACCGAAATGTGCAAGATTGATAAAATTTATGTTCCAACACTTGATTTTGGGCATATCAATTCTCGTGAACAAGGTAGTTTGATTGATAAAGACGCTTATAAATCTCGTCTTGAATATATGATAAATGCGCTTGGATATGAAAGAATGAAGCATTTTCACGTACATTTTTCAAAAATTCAATACGGTGCAAAGGGCGAAATTCGCCATTTAAATTTTGACGACCTTGTTTACGGTCCTGACTTTGAGCCATTAGCCGAGGCTCTTATTGAGCTTAATTTAGAGCCAACTATTATATGCGAGTCTGCTGGGCAACAAGATAAAGACGCGCTATTTATGAAAAACTGCTATTTCAACAAAAAAAGCCTAAGATAACAGGCTTTTTTACATTTATCGACAAAATTCGACAAAAAGATGTTGAAACCTACTTGATAATATTGGTTTATGGGTATATACTTAATGTATAATCACACACTATATTTAAAGGGGTATTATGAAAGTACAAGAAAATTTACAGGTAAAAGAAGGTAAAAAAAAATCAAAAGTACAAGAGCCATCGCTTGATGACGTTATTTTACTTTTAATATCGATTTTTACCGAAAATGATATTAAAAATCAAGTTAGTGGTGAAAGTTCGTTGCTTTTAAAATTTGGTAGCAAACTTTTTGAACTTACTATTAACGAAAAAGAGAATATAAATGGATGAAATTAAAAAAATAGCCCCCGAACTTAAATTTATGGGCAAAACCTTAAAAATTGTTGATTTTTCGTTATCGCCAAAAAAGTTGAAAGTGGCAAGAGGTGTTATTAGTTTGCTATTTAAAAACAAAAGGCGTAATGGATATACGCGTAAAAGCGTTTATATAGGCGAGAATAAATCGTTGCGACTTTGCATTTTTTCAAAAACTGCAAGCACTGCTAAAAATAAACCTTTAATTTTTTGGATACACGGCGGTGGATACGGAATGGGTATTCCGGAATACGATTTTTGTTTTATGGATAAGTTTTTTGCGGTAAGCGACTGTGTTATAGTTTCACCCGATTATACTTTATCATATCAAAGCAAATATCCTAAAGCTATTGAAGATTGTTATAGTGGGTTAGTTTGGGCGAGTGAAAACGCTCTTTCGCTTGGGTGTAATCCTAATAGTATTATCGTAGGTGGTGATTCTGCCGGCGGTGGATTAAGTTTTGCATTGTGTTTATTAGCTCGCGACAAGGGCGGGCCAAAAATCGCTTTCAATATGCCTATTTATCCAATGATTGACGATAGATATACCGCAACTAATAGGGATAATAACGCCCCTGTATGGAATACAAAATGTAACGAAAACGCTTGGAAAATATATTTAGGCGAAGAAAATTATCAAAAAGAAAATTTATCATATTACGCCGCGCCCGCAAGATGCGAAGATTATACTGGTTTACCACCGATGATTTCTTACGTTGGTGATATCGACCCATTTTTAGCAGAAACCAAAACTGCTTTTGAAAAACTTGATAAAGCGGGTATTGAGAATAAGTTATTAGTTTTAAATGGTTGTTTTCACGGTTTTGATATAGTTTGCCCAAAAAGTGAGCCGAGCAAGCAGGCAATAGCCTTTTTACAAGAAAATTATTTATTATTTTTGCAAAAATATTGTGGATATAAAAAGTAAAAAAAAGAAGTAACTTTTGATAGACGAAAGTTACTTCTTTTTTGGTGTCGAGAATGAGACTTGAACTCACACGGTAATACCATACGCCCCTCAAACGTACGCGTCTGCCGATTCCGCCATCCCGACGAATTTTGCTTTTATATAATACAATTATTTTTTAAATAAGTCAAGAAAATTTATATATATTATTGATAAATTTTTTAAAATATGTTATCATATATATAATGTAGTATTTGTATAAGGGGAGTTGTTTTTTATGAACGAGATTTTTGAAAACATTATTACAAGAAGAAGCGTTCGTGCTTTTAATCAAGAAAAAAAGGTTGAAAAAAATACACTTGAAGATATTGTTACCGCGGGAATGTTTGCGCCGACTGCAAGAAACCGCCAATTAACTCAATTTACTGTCGTTGCAAGAGAAGATTTAATTCAAAAGCTTGCAAAAGCCATAGCAAATGCGCTTAACCTTAATAGCGATTATGATTTTTATAAACCAACCGCTATTATTTTAACTTCTTGCCCAAACGATAGCAAATTTATAAAAGAAGATACCTCTTGCGCACTTCAAAATATGTTTTTATATGCGCATTCAATTGGTATCGGTAGCGTTTGGATTAATCAACCTGTAGTTTGTTGTAACGATCCAGGCGTTCGCAAAATTTTAACCGAACTTGGCGTTCCCGAAAATCACAATTTGGGCGGTATGATGGCACTTGGCTATCCAAACCAAGATTTAAGCGAACGCGATTTAACAAGAAGAACTAAGGCAGTATATCACTTATAATAATTATCGTAAATAAAAACAACTTTAAATACGCAAAATAGTTGTGATTATGTTAAAGAAAAATCACGAACAAATTTTAAGGCGTATAATCGAAATATGTCCAAGTGGATATAAATTAGTCACCACGGAAGATTTTAACGAAATAACTATTGATGATGAAATGCTTTATTTAGCCGAAAACGGGCTTATAAATATAAAATATAGCTTAAACGGTGAATATCTTATTTGTTTGTTACCGCGTGGTAAAAATTATTTTGATAACGAAAAATATCAAAACGAATTTAAAAAGGATATTTTGCTTAAAAGTGCCGTTTATGCATTTATAGGCGGTTGTTTAGGTGGTTTTATCGCAGGCATAATCAGTTTTTTATTAGGAACGGCATTATGTTAAATAAGTTAGATAAACGGTTTTTCGTTAAGCTTGCAACCTTTTTCGAAAGCGAAAGGGTGCTTGTGTCACTTGATAAAATTGAAGGTATAGCATCGCGTTTTTTGCGCGAAAATGAAAATGTTGAAGTTTTATTAAAAAGATTGCAAAAAGCAGGCTATATAGAACTAATTTTTACTGATAAGCGTGGCGCGCCCTTCGTTTATATGGTTATGCTAAAGAGTGGGGCGGATTTTTTACGCGAAAAAAAGAATAGAAAAAAGGAAGTTGGTTTAAAAATCATTCTTGCTTTTTTAAGTGCGACAATCACTTTTATTTTTGGTAAAATTTTATATGCCTTTTTCTCTTAAATACAAAAGAAAGGCTAACTAACGATTATGGAAGACAGAAAGTTTATTTTACATTCAAAATTTAAGCCTACTGGTGATCAACCGCAGGCGATACAAAAGCTTACCGAAGGCTTTGAAAACGGGCTAAGAGAGCAAGTTCTTTTAGGCGTTACGGGTAGCGGTAAAACTTTTACTATGGCGAATATTATAAACAATTTACAACGTCCCGCGTTAGTTATAGCGCACAATAAAACGCTTGCCGCACAGTTATGTAACGAATTTCGCGAGTTTTTTCCCGAAAATAGGGTGGAATATTTCGTTTCTTATTACGATTATTATCAACCCGAATCATATTTACCGCAAAGCGATACTTATATTGAAAAAGACCTTTCAATCAACGATGAAATAGATAAACTTCGCCATAGTGCGACCTTTGCTTTGGCTGAAAGACGTGACGTAATAGTAGTCGCTTCCGTATCTTGTATTTACGGTTTAGGCGCACCTGAAGAATATTTTAACTTAGCAATATCTTTGCGCCCCGGCATGACTATGGAGCGCGACGAGCTTATGAGAAGGTTAGTGGCTATTCAATACGAGCGTAAAGACGTTGATTTTCAGCGTTCATCTTTCCGCGTTCGCGGGGACACTGTGGATATTTTTCCCGCTTCAAACTCTGAACATATTATCCGTGTGGAATTTTTTGGCGATGAAATTGATAGAATATGCGAAGCCGAATACGTTACGGGTAAGGTTGTTTCTATTTTAAAGCACGCAGTAATATTTCCTGCTAGTCACTATGCTGTTGGAACTAAAAAATTAACCGAGGCTTTAGTTCAAATCGAAAATGATATGAACGAAGAAGTTAGTGCATTAGAAACCGAAGGTAAATTGTTAGAAGCCCAACGTTTAAGACAAAGAACCACTTACGACCTTGAAATGATGAGTGAAATAGGTTATTGTAGCGGTGTTGAAAACTATAGTAGGTATTTCGATGGGCGCAGTCCGGGCGAGCCCCCTTTTACGCTATTAGATTATTTTCCCGATGATTTCGTGCTTTTTATTGACGAAAGTCACATGACAATTCCGCAAATTAGAGCGATGTATAATGGTGATAGGTCAAGAAAGAAAAATCTTGTAGATTACGGTTTTCGCTTAAATTCGGCGTACGATAACCGTCCGCTCACCTTTGATGAGTTCGATGCAAGAGTGGGGCAAATGGTGTGTATTTCGGCAACCCCTGCTGAGTATGAACTTAAAAACGCGGGGCAGGTAGTCGAGCAAATTATACGTCCTACCGGGCTTATCGACCCACCGGTTGAAGTGAAGCCGGTTAAGGGGCAAATTGACGACTTACTTGAACAAATAAATACGGTAATTAAGGCAGAAGGCAGGGTTTTGGTAACTACCTTAACCAAAAAAATGGCTGAAAGCTTAACCGATTATTTAAAAGAACAACACAAGAAAGTTAGATATATGCACTCTGACGTTGACACTTTAGAAAGAATTGAGATAATAAACGAACTTCGCCGTGGAGATATCGACGTTTTGGTTGGTATAAATCTATTAAGAGAAGGCTTAGATATTCCTGAAGTTAAATTAGTTGCTATTTTAGATGCCGATAAAGAAGGATTTTTGCGTTCTGACACCTCACTGGTGCAAACGATTGGTAGAACGGCGAGAAACAGCGAAGGTCGCGTAATTATGTACGCCGATACCATTACTGGAAGTATGAAGCGCGCGATTGACGAAACCAACCGTAGAAGAAAAATTCAAAGCGATTATAATAGCGCACACGGAATAATTCCAAAAACTATTGTAAAGCCTATAGTTAATAGCCTTGAAATCACTAAAAAGGTTGATAGAACTAAGGATATTAAAAAGGCAGATATACCTGAAGAAATTGAAAAACTAAAGGCGCTAATGAAAGTTGCTCAAAACAATCTTGATTTTGAAAAATGTATTGAAATTAGAGATACGATTGCTAAACTTAAGTTAAAAATGCGCTAAATTAAAGAGATTATGCAAGATAAAATTAAAATTTACGGAGCAAAAGAGAATAATTTAAAAAACGTTGACCTTGTAATCCCACGCGATAAGTTAGTGGTGTTTACAGGCGTTTCGGGTAGCGGTAAATCCACTTTGGCGTTCGATACTATATTTGCTGAAGGACAACGACGCTATATGGAAAGTTTATCAAGCTACGCAAGAATGTTTTTAGGACAAATGCAAAAACCCGACGTTGAAAAGATTGAGGGGCTTTCTCCTGCAATTTCCATCGACCAAAAAACCACTAATAATAATCCGCGCTCTACCGTAGGAACAGTAACTGAAATATACGATTATTTTAGATTACTATATGCAAGAATAGGCGTTCCACATTGCCCGATTTGCGGAAAGGAAATACGTAAGCAAACAATCGACGAGATTTGCGATAAGGTAATGTCGCTTGGCGAAGGCGCAAGAATTTACGTTTGCGCGCCCATTGCTCGCGGTAAAAAAGGCGAATACAAAAAGGAACTTGAAGGCTACAAAAAAAGCGGTTACGTTAGGGTTGAAATCGACGGGATTTTATATGATTTAGAAGAAGATATTAAGCTTGATAAAAATATAAAACATACCATTAACGTTGTTATAGACCGACTTATTGTTAAAGATGGCATACAAAAAAGACTTAGCGATAGTTTAGAAAACGCGATTAAATTAGCCTCGGGATTAGTTCTTATTAAGCACGAAGAAGAAAATATTTTATTTTCTACAAAATATTCTTGTCCCGATTGCGGTATAAATATTGAAGAGTTAGAGCCAAGATTATTTTCTTTCAACAACCCATTTGGCGCGTGCGAAGAATGTAAGGGCATAGGTTTTAAAAATGAAATTGATGAAGCTAAAATACTTGGCGATACTTCTAAAACCTTAGCCGAAGGCGCGCTATGCGTTTCGGGTTGGAACTTGGATAGCAGTAAGATAACTCAAATGTATTTTAAGGCTTTATCAAAGCATTACGGATTTGACTTGAACACTCCGGTAAAAGATTTGCCAAAAGATATTTTAAATATTTTACTTTACGGAAATGGCGGTGAAAAAATAAAGATGAGTTACGATACTCGTACTTTTAAGGGGGATTATATGTCTTCTTACGAAGGCGTAATTCCAAACCTTGAAAGACGTTATCGCGAGACAACGAGTGATTATACGAAGAGTGAAATCGAGCGCTTTATGGTGCAACGCCCATGTTCAACTTGTGGTGGTAAACGCCTTAAGAAAGAAGCGCTTGCAGTTACCGTTGGTGGTTTGAATATTTATGAAGCTTGTGAGTTATCGGTTGAAAAACTCTACGACTTTGTAAGAAATTTAACTTTAACGCCAACGCAGAAGGCTATTTCCGAGCCTATTTTGAAAGAGATTATAGCTCGTATCAATTTTTTAAGAAACGTTGGGCTTGAATATTTATCACTTTCAAGAATGTCGGCAACATTATCGGGCGGTGAAGCTCAAAGAATTAGGCTTGCTACCCAAATAGGTAGCGGTCTTACGGGTGTTTTATACATTTTAGACGAACCAAGTATCGGTTTACACCAAAGGGATAACGAAAAACTGCTACAAACACTATTCCATTTAAGAGACATAGGAAACACTTTAATCGTGGTTGAGCACGATGAAGACACTATTCGTAGCGCCGACCATATCGTTGATATAGGGCCTAAAGCTGGCGCTTGGGGTGGCGAAATCGTTGCAAACGGCACGCTTGAAGATATCATTGCCCAGCCACGCTCGATAACGGGTGATTATCTTTCGGGAAGAAGAAAGATTGAAATTCCTTTAATAAGAATGCCAGTCGGCGATAAGTGGTTGGAAGTTAAAGGCGGTAAGCAAAATAACCTAAAAAACCTAAATGCAAAATTTCCAGTTGGATTATTAACGGTTGTTACCGGCGTTTCGGGTAGCGGTAAAAGTTCGCTTGTAAACGAAATTTTATATCCTACGCTTGCAAACAAACTTAACGGTGCAAAGGTTAGAGAAGGAAGCTTTGACGAAATTTTAGGCATTGAATATTTTGATAAAATTATTGATATCGACCAATCGCCTATCGGCAGAACGCCAAGAAGTAACCCTGCAACTTACACGGGCGCGTTTACCCCTATTCGTGAACTGTTTGCTCAAACGCCCGATGCAAAGGAGCGTGGATTTAACGCTGGTAGATTTTCATTCAACGTTGCGGGCGGTAGATGCGAGCATTGTAGTGGTGACGGTATAATTGAAATCGAAATGCATTTCTTGCCCGACGTTTACGTGCCTTGTGAAGTATGTAAAGGCGCTAGATATAATCGTGAAACGCTTGCTGTTAAATATAAAGGGAAAAATATTAGCGACGTTTTAGAAATGACGGTTGACGAAGCTGTTGACTTTTTTGAAAATATTCCAAGAGTTTACAATAAGATTAAAAGTTTAAAAGAAGTTGGCTTAGGATATATTAAACTTGGGCAACCCGCAACAACGCTTTCTGGTGGCGAAGCGCAACGCGTTAAACTTGCAACTGAACTATCAAAGCGTTCAACGGGTAAAACTATATATATTTTAGACGAGCCTACTACCGGTTTATCAACTTACGACGTTGAAAAACTTATCGCTATTTTATACAAATTGAGAGAAGGCGGTAATACTATAATAGTTATCGAGCATAACCTTGACGTAATAAAGGTTGCCGACTATATAGTTGATTTAGGACCTGAAGGTGGCGATAAGGGTGGAATGATAGTTGCTACTGGTACACCCGAAGAGGTTGCACAGGTTAAAGGTAGCTATACAGGGCATTTTTTAAACAAAATTTTTACGCAGGAGAAAAATAAATGATAAGAGACGAATTTAAAAACGCCGATAAAAAGGTTATAGATAAAAAGGCGAATAAAAAGATAAAAGAAATGGGAGAAAGGGCTTATTACGCTAAAAAATTATCCTTTTATAACGATATATTAAAGCCGGTAAGATTTTCAACTATATTTTCGTTGGTATCATTCTGCTTGCTTTCCGCTTTGTTTTTATATTCAATAATTGTTACTAAACCAGAAAAAATTGAAGCGTGGTCAATCGTTTTATTCGTAATAACTGGCTTAACCATCATTTGGTCGGTTGTTTGGTTTGCAATTTTAACTCCTATGATAAAAAGAAAAACCATCTTTTATAAAAATGAAATGATGCGTTTAAACCGCGAATACGTAATGAAAAATTTAAAAAGATAATGAGAGTAGCTATTAGCATCGAGTACAACGGAAGTAATTATTTAGGTTGGCAAAAGAACGGCGAGAATAAAAGTGTTTGCTACGAGCTTGAAAGTGCGCTATTACGTTTAACAGGTAGCGAGATTAAAGTGGTAGCAAGTGGAAGAACTGATAGTGGCGTTCACGCCTATGCGCAAGTTGCTCACCTTGATTTACCAAATAATTGCTCACTTACTTTAAAAAATTTAATAAAAAATATAAATAAAGAGCTTCCTTGTGATATAAGGGTAATTAGCGCAAAAGAAGTATCGGATAAATTCCACGCGCGCTATAACGTTAAATCTAAAACTTATTTATACAAATGCTACACGTCGCCCGTTTCAAGTCCCTTAAAAAATGGGTTATACGCGCATTGTCCCACGGTTTTAAATATTGAAAAAATGAAAGAAGGCGCAAAAGCGTTTGAAGGTAAGCATAATTTTAAAGCCTTTTGTCTTTCGGGCGGTGATAACGAAAGTTTCGAGCGTGAAATTTTATCCATTGATATTATTCGCAAAAAAGATGAGTTATATTTTTACGTAAAAGGCAAGGGCTTTTTATACAGTATGGTAAGATTAATAGTGGGAACTTTAATAGCCGTTGGACAAAATAAAGTTACTTTAGAACAAATAAAAATAGCTTTAGATAGCGGAGATAAAAAATTTGTGGGCGAAAAAATGCCTGCTTGTGGATTGTACTTGTATCAAGTTGAATACTAATAATATGGGGTTTATATGTTAATTGATAAAATAAATCAACCAGCTGATTTAAAAACTCTTTCGGCTAATGAACTTAATAATTTAGCTGAGGAGATAAGGCTTGGAATCATAAATAGAACATCAAAAATAGGCGGGCACGTCGGCTCGAATTTGGGGCTTGTTGAATGCACTATCGCAATGCATTTCGTTTTTGATTCGCCAAAGGATAAAATCGTTTTTGACGTATCGCACCAATGCTATACTCACAAAATTTTAACCGGTCGTAAAGATGGTTTTTTTGATGAAGATAAATATTCTACGATTTCGGGCTATACTACAACTGCAGAAAGTGAGCACGATCATTTTTGCGTGGGACATACTTCAACTTCAATAAGTTTGGCAACAGGATTATGCTTGGGTAGAGATTTACTAAAAGAAAACTATAACGTTATTGCTGTTATCGGCGACGGTTCTCTTTCGGGTGGTGAAGCACTTGAAGGGCTTGATTTTGCGGGTGAATATAAAAATAACTTGATTATCGTTGCTAACGATAATCAAATGTCTATTTCAGATAATCACGGGGGTATTTATAAAAATCTTAAGCTTTTGCGTGAAACTAACGGAAAAGCTGAGCAAAACTTTTTTAAAGATTTAGGGCTTGAGTATAAATTCGTTGAAAACGGAAACGATATAAGCTCACTAATAAATGCTTTTTTGCAAGTTAAAGATACCACTTGTCCAACTGTAGTACATATTTGCACGCAAAAGGGTAAAGGATATATGCCAGCAGAAAGCGATAAAGAGCGTTGGCACTTCCACGCCCCTTTTAATATAGAAACTGCTGAAGATAGTTCTCAAGCGCCTTATGGTTTTGTTCAATACGCAAGAGATTTGTTGATAGAGCGAATAAACTCAAATGATAAAATTACAATTTTATGTGCTGGAACACCAGGTGCAATTGGATTTTTTGCTGAATATCGTGAAAAAGTTGAGGGGCGTTTTATCGACGTTGGTATTGCGGAAGAACATGCGGTAGCCTTGGCTTCGGGTATGGCAAAAGCAGGAACTAAGCCAATTTTTTGCGTTCAAAGTTCATTTTTACAAAGATGTTACGACCAACTACTTCAAGATTTATGCTTAAATAATAACCCTGCGGTAATAATCGTTTATTCTTCGGGTATTTATCCAATGCGTGACGCTACTCATATGGGCGTTTTTGATATTGCTTATACTTCAAGCATTCCTAATTTAACTTATTTATGTCCTACTAACGCAAGCGAATTTAAAGATTGTTTAGATTTTGCTATAAATCAAAACTCTTCGCCGGTTATGATTAGGCTTCCGATGACTAAGTTCGTTCAAGGTGATAGCGCCATCGATTTTACTAAAAAATCTTATCAAATTGTAAATAGCGGAAGTGAAGTAGCGTTTATTGGACTTGGTAACCATTTTGAAATAACCAAAAAGAGCGCAGATTTATTACTTGAAAAGAATGGTATAAATGCAACCTTAATCAATGCTTTATATGCCGATTTTGTTGATGAAAAAACCTTAGACGAGTTAGTTCAAAATCATAGATATTTCGTTGTGGTTGAAGATGGTATTTTGCAAGGTGGTTTTTCACAAAAGGTTAGTGCATATTTATCAAAACACGGTGCAAAAACCTTGTGTTACGGCTACAAAAAAGAATTTATGGATAGATTTAATTTAAAAGAAAAGCTTGCCGAAAATCGAATTAGTGAAGACTTAATAATTGAAGATTTGTTATCTATAATTTCAAAATAACTTTATTATACAAAGGAAATCGATATGGAATCATTATTTGAACTTAAAAATCCAATTGCCGTTGATTTATCGGTGTTTGAACAAATGAAACAAAAGGCGTTAGAACTTTTATCTAAAGCTAAATGCGAGCAATATACGCAAGCAATAGTTTTGTATTCTACAAAGAATAATGAATACGGCGCGGTTATAAATAACGCGCTTGATAAAGAAAGGGTAGATGAGAACTTGTTGCTTAAAAAATTAAAGGATGTTAACGATACTCAAATTGCTTATCTTTTATGCTTATGGCAAGACAAAAACGTGGATATATGCTCCTATGCTTTTAGAAAAGACCTTTTGTTATTAAATGAAAAAAATAGTGATACTTTAATATTTGTTACCACCCAAGATGGAATTTCTGCAATAAAGTTATCTGTAACAGTTAAATAGTAAAAGGCTCTGTCACAAAATACGGTTGATAAAATACACTTTATCTACTGCGTAAAAGTTCGTTATTTGCAAATTTTAAACATTCCTGTGACCAACAAGGTCACTCCCTGCTTAAAATTTACAAAGTGCCTGCTTTTGCTTGCACCTAAAGCGTATTTTAGGCTTTAGTTTAAGCATATTTATTTCATTAAAAATCAACCAATTGTTGTGACATCGCCTAATAAAAAAATATCCCCAACGACCGTTAGGATGCGTTGGGGATTTTAAATTTGCAAAGTTTTAATTCTCGCATTAAATTTTAGTTAAATGCAAAGCAAAAAGACACACTCTTTAAAGAGTGTGAAATTAAAAGGGGTATAAACCGTTGATTATAAGTTATTTGCGGTTTTATATTCCATTAGGGCAGTTGCAAGCTGGTCTGGGCAAGAAGTGTTACCTCTGCATTTGATACCTTTTAATTTAGTGATTACTTCATCGATAGGTTGGTTGTTTACAAGTTTTGCAATACCTTGTAAATTACCGCTACAACCACCGATAAACTTTACGTCGTAAACCTTACCATCATCAGTTACGTTAAATAGAATTTGGCGAGAACAAGTTCCCTTAGTGCTGTAAGTTTGCATGATTATCTCCTTAATTAACTAAATTATCATATAAAAGTTCTAAAAGGTCAGCCCCCTTATCTTCCCAGTTCTTATAAATATTTTTAGCTGTTAAACGGCTTGGAACTACCATTTTAAGCTCTAAAACTGGGTGGCCTGGCTCAACGATTTTTAAATTAACGGTGTAAGTACCGTCTTTATTCATATAATAATCTGCTATAAATTCTTGTTTTTTTCTATATTTTAAGCTGTTTGCCTTAACAAATTGTGAAATATTTTCACGAATAGAAGTTGGTATTTGCACGAAGAAATCGGCTAAACAAACCCTTCCGTTTGGGGTAATGCTATAAAGTTGTTCGCCCCAACTTTGGTTTATACTATAAATAAAGCCGTTATCGAGTAGTTGGTTGATTATGGGCTTGCAATCCATGTAAGAAATCCAGTTGTTTGAAGAACAACACATATCGATTATGGTGTTTTCGGTAAGTGGACATTCCATCTTGTCAAAAACGAAAAGCAATATTAACTTGTTAAGTAGTGCGTCGCCTTTGACTTGCATACCCTTTCCCCTTTGTAAATTTTTTTACAATAAAACCGTTTTAAAGTGATAAAGCTTGGTTAAATAGCAAATTCACTAATTTGCTCAATTAATTTTTTACATTCATTTTGTTGATCGCTTGAAGCGTGAATTTCAACGTTAATAGGTTTTGAAAGGTCAAGACTAAATATTCCAAGTATCGACTTTGCGTCAACTACGTAACGGTCGCTACGCAAATCAATATCGAAAGGATAATCCTGCACTATGGTCACGAATTTTTTAACTTGTGATGCCATTTGCAAAAAAATTTGAACCGACTTCATTATAAAACCTCTAATTTTATATTAACAAGCAATATTATAAACGAAATTTTATAAAAAATCAATAGTTTTGCGCTAAATAATTTGTGAAATTGTTTAAAATATGTTACAATAATAATAATTAAGGTTATTTTTCATTATTAGGTGAGTTATGGTAACTGCAAAACAATCAATCGAATATTTTAACGTTCGTATATCAAACTTAATAAATTCGAGCTATATTTTAGCGGATAAAAAAATTACCGACCTTTTAAAGACGGTAACTACTTCTAAACTTTTTTATGAATTGATTTCATATTGCTCTGAAGGGTTTGATTATGAAAGTTATTTTTCTTCTTTACCAGTAGGGCAGGCTTTTCCTATCGGTGATAAAAAAAGTTTAATTGCTTTTACTTTTTCATTACTTTTAGCAATCGACGGCAAAAAGCAAGACCTTTTAAAAATTTTAACCGATTATTATCCAAGTGAAAATTTTGAAGCAAGTTATAAATTATTTGTTGATAATTTTTTAATTCCTTTTAAAGATATAACCTTACTTGTTGCAAACGAAATGCAAAGTAGTACTTTAATGCCAACTGCAACTACTAAAACTACCGTTGTTTCTTTACCTAACGATAGCGCCCCTGTAAAAACCAAGGTTGAAGAAAATTCTCAACCCAAATTTGAAGGCGACCAAAAGAAATATTTAACTTGTTATAAAGATATTCAAAAAATACTTATAAGTGAAAAGGGTAAAATCATTCACAGTAAGCATTTAAAAGAAGAACAAAAAAACGACCTTATAATTTTACTTGATAATTTTAAGGATTGTTTATTTTTGGGTAAAAAGGAAGCTATAAAAACATCTTTCGTAAGTTACAAATACGCAATTTTAGCCTTTAAAAAGATTGAAAGCGAAGTTGATGATATTGAAAGAATTTTGAAATTTTGTTCTGCTATATAAATTTGACGAATTTATAAAAAAGTATAAAAAAATATAAAATGTGATATGAAAAAAATTTTATCAAGCAAATTATTATATGATGGAAGAGTAATAAAAGTTTTATTTGACGAAGTTGAAGTTGATGGAATGCTTTTAAAACGTGAAATCGTGCGCCATAGCGGTGGTTGTGCCGTTTTAGCTGAAAAGGATGGGAAGTTCGCGTTTGTAACTCAATATCGTCATCCTTTTGGTGAAAATTTTTTTGAACTTCCTGCGGGTAAGCGAGAAATTGGCGAGCCAGTTTCGATAACAGCATCTCGCGAGCTTGAAGAAGAATGTGGGTTAAAGCCTACAAGCCTTGAATTTATTTGCGAATACGCTGTTTCACCCGGTTACACCGATGAAATTATATATTTATACTATGCAAACGATTTTGAACTTGCATCTCAGCATTTTGACGATGATGAACAACTTGAAGTTAACTGGCTTGACAAAAACGAAGCTTTAAGTCTTGCAAAAAGCGGTAAGATTAAGGACGGAAAAAGCTTGGTAGCATTACTTTGGTACGCGGTAAATAAGGCTTAAAGTTTTATTGTAAGTTAAGGTTAAATACCTTCTTTAATAATCCAAAAGTTGTTGCTAAAGCCTATAACTAAAAGGTAAACGTAAGTAGCGATAAAAATGGGCATAACTACCATTAAAAGAAAACTTGTTAAACGATATTTGTAAACGAACATGGCTATATAAATACCCAATGCCCCTCCTAACGCTCCAGTTAAAAGCAACTTGCCATCGCTAACTTTGTTTGTTTGGTTTTCACAATCTTTATAATCTTTTTGTGAGCATTTAGCAGTTTTTTCTTCGCTTAAAGAATTATCGTCGGTTGTGATTAAATTGTTTTGCGTTGGGATTTGTTCCTTTTTTTCATTTGAATTGGTTGACGAGTTGGTTATAGTTGCCTTTTTGTCTTGATTTTCTTTAGTTGCTTCGCAATTTGTTTGATTATTTTCAATTTCTTTTTTAATTTGATTTTTGCAATCTTCAACCCGTTTTTTCTTTTGAAATTTTATAAGTAAAAACCCGTAAAGATTAACTGCTAAAAAATATACTGATGCTAAAACTCTTATAAAAACTAACATACTAAAATTGTGTGTTTTTTTGCAAAATATTATTCATAATTATGTTTAAGGAAGGCAAAATATGAAGTGTATCTATTGTGGGCATACCGACAGTAAGGTTATCGACTCGCGCGCGGCAGAAGAAGGAAACGCTATAAGAAGACGCCGTGAATGTATTAACTGCGGAAGGCGTTTTACAACTTACGAAACAGTTGAAACAACCCCCGTTTTAGTAGTAAAATCAAATGGAACTAGGCAAACATTCGACCCATTGAAGATAAAATCAGGGGTGATTAAAGCTTGCGAAAAGCGTCCCGTTCCTATGCATAAAATCGATGAGCTTGTAAACGATATACAAAAACAAATAAATAACTCGATGGATCAAGAAGTTACTACCAAGCAAATAGGTGAAATGGTTATGGAAAGAATTGTGCTTCTCGATGAGGTAGCATACGTTAGATTTGCTTCGGTTTACCGTCAGTTTAAAGATGTTTCTACATTTATGCAAGAGCTTGAAAAACTAAAACAAACTTTGGCAAAAAACAAACCGTAAATTTGAACTATTCGATTTTGTAAAATGCAAAATTGTTGAAAATAAAAAAATATAGGATAGCTATTTAAGGAGAATAAAAATGAAAAAACTTACTAAAATCTTTGCTGTTTTTTGTGCAATTATTTGCATATCTTTTGCTTTCACTGCTTGTTCGAAAGAAGAATATTCTTACTGGCAAACTGAAAGACAAGCAGCCGGCGAAACCATACTTGAGTATACGGCAGAATTATCATTCGGTAGTTCAAATATAAAGGTTAAAGAAATTTGGATTAACCTTTCAAAAGTTAGTTTTGATCCCGCTTCTAAGCAAACCATTATAACTGTTGAATTGTTAAAATCTGGTTCAAACCAAGAACCAAAAGTTTTATCTTGTAAGGTTACTGAAGATGATTTAAAAAATTCTAAAGACGGTTGGGTACAACTTTATTTAAACGATGAAGGTATTGATTGTAAGCAAGCAACAGTTATCGTAGTTGATAAAATGCACGTTAACGAAATTTGCTTTATAAAAGAAAACGCTACGCTTGCAACGGTTAGTTTTTCAAAAGCAGGGGTTATGACTGGTAACCAAGGTACTCTTTATACTCTCGAGCAACTTGAAGCTTTACAAGAAGGTATGCCTGCTTACAACAAAGATGGCAACTATGCTTTTAATCTTATCGACGAGCAAAATAAATTCCCGCTTGAATATATTCAAACTCAAGCAAATAACTAAAAAGAATTAGGCGACACTTTTATTTGGTGTCGCCTTTTATAGCGTTGTTTAGTAAAACGAATAAAAAGTATAAAATTATAAGAAATTATAAAATTGTATAAAATATGTTTGAAGAAAAAACTGATTTTAAACTAATGATGCGCCCCGTGCCAGATAGTTGTTGGTATTCTAACTTAAGAACTATTTTACCCAAAAAGGTTTGGGACGTTATAAGAAAAGACGCTTATCAAAAGGCCGAGGGTAGATGTATGATTTGCGGGGCTAAGGTTACAAGGCTTGAAGCTCATGAAGATTGGTCGTATGATGAAGTGAACAATATACAAAAACTTGAAGGTATTTTAGCGCTTTGTCATAACTGCCATAGCGTTATTCATATAGGTAGAACGCAACTAATGGGTGATGAAGATAAGGCTATCAAGCATTTTTGTAAGGTAAATAAATGTAACTATGCCGATTATTTAAGGGCTTTGAGGTTAGCAAACCAAACACACCAAAGGCTTAATAAGGTTGGCGAGTGGAAATTAGATGCAAGAGTAATTGATGATATTTTGGCAAAATACGATGATAATGGCGGTAATTAACTGCGTTTGGTATTAAAACAAAGTATTTTTTAATAATTAAAGGTATAGGGCTTTTTGAAGGGGGGAACGAAAACGTGGAAAAGCAAAATGTTATTTTGCATTCAGATCTTAATAACTTTTTCGCAAGCGTTGAAATGGCGCTTAATCCTTCACTCGTTGGAAAACCCGTTGCCGTTTGTGGAAACGCTGAAGAAAGGCATGGAATAGTTCTTGCAAAAAGTGAGATTGCTAAAAAAATGGGCGTAAAAACGGCAATGACGATAATTGAAGCAAAAAGACTTTGCCCCAATTTAGTAACCGTTCAGTCGCATCACGACTTATACGAAGAGTATTCAAAGAAGGTAAGAAAAATTTACGAGCGATATACCGATAGAATAGAGCCTTTTGGTATAGACGAAGCTTGGCTTGACGTAACGCACTCTTCAATTTTTGGAAGCGGTAAAGAAATAGCCGACAAAATAAGAAAAGAAGTAAAAGAAGAATTAGGGTTAACCTGCTCGGTTGGGGTAAGTTTTAACAAGGTTTTTGCAAAGCTTGCGTCCGATTTGAAAAAACCTGACGCTACAACCGTTATAAATTGCGAAAATTATATAAAAACGGTTTGGCGTTTACCTGTTAGCGATTTGCTTTTCGTTGGAAAATCAACGAGTTTAAAACTAAATCGATATAATATATTCACCATAGGTGATTTAGCGAATACCACCCCAGAGTTTTTAAATTCAAAGCTTGGAAAGTGGGGTGAAACTCTATGGATGTATGCAAATGGAAAGGATGATTCGCCCGTAAGAAGAATCGATGAGGAAGAAAGGGCAAAATCGGTTGGAAACAGCGTAACTACCTATCGTGATTTGCAAAATTTGCGTGACGTAAAGATGGTGCTTACCTATCTGTGTGAAAGCGTTGCCGAAAGGCTTGTTTCATACGGTATAGGCAAGGCTACTACATTATCTATCTCGGTGCGGGATTCCTCGCTTAGTTGGGTTACCCGTCAATGCAAATTGCCATATCCAAGCACTTTATCTGAAGATTTTTTCAAAAGCGCAGTAGCATTGTTTGAAGCGAATTACAAATGGCATTCTTCTATAAGAAGTATAGGTGTTTCGGTGAGCGATTTCATTGAAAACGTCGAGCAGTTAACGTTTGAGCAAGATACTGCAAAATATGAAAAAAAGGTTGAACTTGAAAAACGCGTTACCAACTTGAGAAAAAAATACGGTGACAATACCATTCGTAAGGGCATTACTCTTTGCGATACGGAGTTTGGAAGAAGCGTTCATCCGCACGATAACGGAATAACTAAAGTTCATAATTCTACCGAAAGCGACGAAAACGCTTAATTTTGTAGAAAAAGATACAATTACTTAAAAAAATAGATTAAAATTGTAAAAAAGGGTTGCAAATTTTTTTAGCTTATGATAACATAAGTGCGAAATATTTCGAGGTGCATTATGATTAACGGAAAAATTCTCGTTGAAAAATTGATAGTTTATGCAAAAAACTTTTTATATCTTGCAGAAATTGACGAAGTTTATGCAAGAAACTTGGTTTTAGGTGAATTTAAACTTACTTCTACTGAAGTTGATCCTAAAATCGACGTTGATAAGATAGCTAAGATGACAGTTCCCGACGAATTGTTTGACGAGGTTATGCAGTATGCAAAAGAAAACGCTTTGTGTGAAGAAGGGCACGAAGAAATTTTTGCTACCTACATTTTTGGTATTTTAACGCCAAAGCCATCTGAAATCAATAATACTATGCGTTCACTTCGTGAATCAATGGGCGCAAAGGTTGCTTGCGAATATCTTTACAATATTTCAATTAAGAATAACTACATACGTAAGTCTGCAATCGATAAAAATATCGGTTGGGAATATAAGGATGGAGATAGGGTTTTAGAAATAACAATCAATCTATCAAAACCCGAAAAAGATAATAAGGATATTGCAAAATTAGTTAGCGCACCAAAGGATACTACTAAATATCCACTTTGCTTACTATGTCGCCAAAATGAAGGGTATAGGGGCACTTTAACTCATCCTGCAAGAACCAACTTAAGAACGTTATCGGTTGAATTAAACGGTGAAAAGTGGTATATGCAATATTCACCATACGCATATTTTTATCAACATTGCATTTTGCTTTCTGATAATCACGTTCCTATGCAAATGACTCGTGACACGGTAGAAAAACTTTTCGATTTTATCGAAATCGCTCCACATTACTTTGTTGGTAGTAACTCTGACTTACCTATCGTAGGCGGTTCTATACTAAACCACGAACATTATCAAGGTGGTTTACACGAAATGCCTATGCATAAGGCGAAAATTTTAAAATATTTCAAAAATGAACAATATCCTGACGTTGAAATCGGTCAAGTAAACTGGTATAATACCGCTATTAGACTTTCAGGTTATAACCGCAATACTGTTGCCGAACTTGCTGGTAATATTATCGAACGTTGGAAAAGATATTCCGACCCAAGCGTTGACGTTATAGGTGTAAACGAAAAGGGTGTACGCCACAATACTTGTACGACTATCGTTCGTTTTCTTCCCGATAATAGATATAGCGTTGATATTATTTTACGTAACAATCGTACGAATGAACAATATCCCGACGGTATTTTCCATGCTCACCCCGAATTTCATAATATTAAAAAGGAAGGTATCGGCTTGATTGAAGCAATGGGCTTATACATTTTACCTGCTCGTTTAAAACGTCAACTCGCCGAAATTCAAGACGTATTACTTGGCAAAAATCCATATATTAAGGAAGAATTTGAAAAGCCTGAACATTCTTTATACGTTCATCGCGATATGATTGCGAAGCTTGTTAGCGAATATCCAACCGTACGCGACGAAAACAAAGCTAAAGATATAGTAACTAACTACGTTAATAAAGTTTGCGTAGAAATATTAAAAAATACTGCGGTATTTAAGCAAGATGAAAAGGGTAAAGTTGCTCTTACTAAGTTTTTAGCAACTTTAGATATTAAATAATCAATAGCTGTTTATAAAACAACAAAATTGCAACCTACGAAAATGAGGATTCGTAGGTTGTTTTTTATTTATATGATGAATTGTCAAACTAAGTGCAACACTTTGAAAGATTTTCATTAAATAAATCTATAGGTTTTTTAAAAAATAATATTTTTTTAGGTCTGGCGTTAATTAACGCCAGATTTTTTTCGAGCGTTTTTGGTGAAACGCGAG
>JAFWXT010000086.1 GCA_017522945.1 Clostridia bacterium | reverse complement strand
ATGAGATTTACGATGAACGTCTTAACGTTTGGAATATCATTGCTTACCTATATTATATATAAGGACGATAGAATTTATTGGTTGACTGCCGTTGACTATGAAGAAGCAAAAAAAATGACAAGAGAGCAAAGGGATAAGTATACTTTTACTTTGTTCAAGAGATTTTTTACTTTCGCCCTTATCATGTTGCCTATAACGGTTTTGTTCGGCATTTTTAGTCCGATCCCTTGGGGTGATTTTCTTATCGGTATAATAGGTCTTATAGCGGTTGCTTTTTCTTCCTTACTGATAGAGCATTAGTGTAAAGTAGGATAATTATTAATTTTTAAAAATATACTTAAAAAGGACGCGGTTTTTATTAATAAAATACTTGCAAAGTTTAATTGTATTTGCTATAATGAAAAACGTTGAAAGTGTGCCGCTGTGGCGGAATAGGCAGACGCAAGGGACTTAAAATCCCTCGGTAGCAATATCGTATCGGTTCAAGTCCGATCAGCGGCACCAAATTAAAGGACGGAAATATCCGTCCTTTTTTGTTTATAAGCAATTTTTTATTAAATCTTTACAAAAATAATAAATGTGAGTATAATATAAGTAAATATTATACATAGGAGATAAATATATGGATTGGCAAGCATTATTAAATACGATTATTACTTGGATTACGTCGGAAGGCATTAAGATTGTCATTGCGCTCGTTTTACTTTTCGTATCGTTTAAGGTAATCAACTTTATTGCAAAGAAATTAACAAAGAACGCAGAGAAAAAGAAACTTGATAAAACAATATCCCGTACTCTTATTTACGTTTTTAAGTTGGGTACAAAAATCGTAATAGCAGTATGCTTAGTTGGCTACGTTGGTATTGATACAAGCGGTTTAACTGCGCTCATTACATCTCTTGGTGTTTGCGTTGGCTTGGCTGTAAACGGCGCGTTATCCAACCTTGCTGGCGGTATTATGATTATTTTAACAAGACCTTTTAAGATTGACGATTATATCGAGGCATGTGGCCACAGTGGAACGGTAGAGGAGATTAGAATAACTCAGACTAAGTTAATCACGCCCGATAATAAGGTTGTGTATATTCCAAACGGCACTCTTTCATCTTCGGAGATTATCAACTACTCTGAAAAGGACGTTCGCCGTGTTGATAACACTTTCTCCATTGCTTATAGCAATGATTTTGAAAAAGCAAAAGCAATTATCGGAAATATCTGCAATTCTCACGAACTTATATTGAAAGACCCAGCACCTTTTATTAGGGTAAGTGCGCACTCTTCAAGTAGTATTGATATCGTTGTAAGAGTATGAGTTAAGAGCGGAGATTATTGGACTGTTAATTTTGACTTGCTTGAAAAAGTTAAGGAAGAATTTGATGCCAACGGAATTGAAATCCCCTTCGAACAGCTTGACGTTCACGTAAAACAAGACTAATAAGATAAAACTAATTTATAAGAAATAAATAAAACCGAGCGATTTGCTCGGTTTTTTGTTTTGTATTGAT
>JAFWXT010000085.1 GCA_017522945.1 Clostridia bacterium | reverse complement strand
GCTCTTCTATGGTAAAATGATGATAGCAGTTCATATATTTCTCCTTGGTAATTTGTTTTGTGGTTATTATATTTTACCATAGATTTATATGAACTGTCATTCTTTTTTTAGGTGTTGCACTTGATAGTATAATTCACCTTTAAAAACAAAAAGGTATGTAATGGTTTGATTACATACCTTTTATTTTTTTGTTTTATAAGGTTTGGGCGTATTCGATTGGATCGCCTACGGTCGCAAGTATTCTGCTATCGAGCTTAGGGGTTAAGCCTACACCGTGAATAGTTGTGCCGTACACCGGCCAATAGATTTGTGCGGTGGTTAGCTTTACAGCTTCGCCCGTTATGCCGTTTGTAAAGGTGGATTGCATTATGCCCTTGCCGTATGATCTATACACCGTTTCGCCATTAACTTGTGTGCCCTCTAAAACCACGTTAACGATGTTATAGCCACACTTTTATAATTCTTCTTTATTTTTTAAGTTTTTATCCTTTAGTTTTTTCCCGCGCTTTTTAACGCATTCGGTAAGCAAATACTCTATTTGCCCGTTAAGCGATCTAAAATCATCTTCTGCCCAAGCGCAAAGTTCATTATAAAGTTTTTTGCTTAATCGAAGCGGAAGTTGTTTCTTTTCGTTTTCCATAATCAATACAAACTACCCGAATTTACAATAGGTTGAGCATCACGGTTACCGCAAAGTACAACTAAAAGATTTGAAACCATTTGTGCTTTTCTTTCTTCATCTAAAGTAACAACTTGATTTTCGCTTAATCTATCAAGAGCCATTTCAACCATACCAACTGCGCCATCTACTATCATCTTTCTTGCGTCGATAATAGCAGCTGCTTGTTGACGTTGAAGCATTACAGAAGCGATTTCGGTTGCATAAGCAAGGTAGGTAATTCTTGCATCAATAATTTCAATACCTGCATCTTCAACACGTGCTTGAATATCTTCTTTAATTTTTTGAGCAACAATTTCGCTTGAACCGCGTAAGCTACCATCATCTGCAAGGCCATCACCAGTAGTATCAACGTTTGGAGCTACGTCGTAAGGATAAGCACGAACAATATTTCTTAAGCCCATATCGCATTGAAGTGATAAATATTCTTTGTAGTTATCAACGTTAAACACAGCTTTTGCCGTATCAACCACACGCCACATAACTGCAATACCAATTTCAACAGGGTTACCTAAACAGTCGTTAATTTTTTGACGGCTATTGTTTAAAGTCATTACCTTAAGCGAAACCTTTTTATCTACCGATTGAACGGTAGTAGTAGTTCCTTCCGAAGTAGAAACGGTTGTGACTGGTGTTGATGAAACGTCACCGCTTTGTTTTAGTTTTGTTGTTGCAGCAGGGTTAAAGGCAACAGCAAATGGGTTTACTGCATAAAAACCGTCACCTTTTAGCGTGCCAATATATTTACCAAATAAAGTTAAAACTAAAGCTTCGTTTGGTTTTAAAACCTTTAAGCCAGGTAGTGGAAGTATGCCACAAATAAGCATAACAAAGCTAAGCCCCATTAAAAGGTTAAAAAGAATATTGTCTTCGTCTGCTTCAAGTTTAATTCCGCTAAATATAGCCAAGGCGATGCTTGCAATTAAAACTAAAATGCAAGTTAGCATAACGGTCATACCGTTCTTTTTAGTTCTTAAAATTTTTTCTTCCATAATTTCCTCCAAATAATAACATTATTTTGATATCATAATGATATCATATATTTAACCCGTTGTCAAGTGGTTTTTATAAAAAATTATTTAAAAAAGAGCATAAAAAAACGATTTGCAAGTCACACGGCTACAAATCGTTTTTATTTTTAATTTGTTTTAATTACTTTTTGTTTTTCTTTTCTTTTTCTTTAGCGCGCTTATCGTTAATAATTTGCATGTGCTCGGCAGTAATAAGTTGAACGTTGTTTTCCTTTGCCCAGTCAACGCAACCACGAAGAACTAATGGTAAAAATACCCTTGGAACGCCTAAAACGGTTTTTAAAGCGTCGTCGGTAAATTTAACAACGTCGTCTGCTCTATCGGCAGCGTAACGCACCGATTCAAGCGATGCTTGGCGCATTTGTAAAAGCTCGGCTCTCATTCTTCTTTTACGGTGATACCAAAAGTTTTTAGAATCACGGTAGCCGTAGTCAACGGGAAGCGGTGGGAAATCACTAGCCTTAACGCCGTTAATAATAGCATCACTATATTTTTTCTTCATAAGGATTTTGTCAACGCGAAGAATAAAATGCGCGCCGAATTTGCTTGTAATACCGTTAAAATCGTGGTAAGGTCCTTCATAACCGTTAAGTTCGCCCGCCTTGTCGTTTTGCGCGCCGTCAAGTTCGCGCACCCAAGTACATTCGATTGCTTGAATAGCGTCGGTTAAAACCATAGGTCTTTGTTCGCCCGTTTCTTCTTCAATCATACTTTTTTCAAGCTTAAAGTTACATCTTGGCATTTTTTCGGAAGGTTTATCACCCGGCCAAGAAAGCTTAACTGCTTCTTTAAAGGTTGAAGGCTTATCATCAATAAAGTTTAAAGTGCATTTACCGTTTCTTAAAATGTTTTGCGCTGTGTTTGAAGAGTTTCTGCAAGAAAGTAACATTGCATAAAAATCTTTACCCGCAACGTAATACGGTTGAACTAAAGAATATGGACCTAACGTTGTTTGTCCATCTTCGCAAAGCGTGCTTATAATTACCGTTGGCATTGGAAAATAAAGCGACGTTTGATAAAAGTTGTCTACAATTCTAAGGTTTTCAAAACTACTCATATCTTCCTCCTAATATGAAAAATATATTTATAAATTTTTGCCGTTATGTTTAGCGAGCTAAACCGCTTTTAACCGTTGGTTTTATGGCGTAGTAGGTGTTTTTTAACCTTGCTTTATACCTATAATATTAAAATTAGTTTTTCTTTTCTAATTTTTCGTTTTCTTCTTTTTCTAAAACGGTGTAGGCAACCTTACCTACTAAAGTTTTAGGTAATTCTTTTCTAACTTCAATTTCGTATGGCATAGCATATTTTGCAATATTTTTCTTGCAATGTTCCATTATGCTTGCTTTTACTTCATCGCTTTCTTGAACACCTTCTTTTAAAACAACGAACGCTTTAATCTTTTGCATTTTATAATCGTCTTTAACGCCGATAACACAGCTCATTTTAACGCTTTCGTGGCTATCGATAATGTTTTCAAGTTGTGATGGGTAAACGTTATAACCGCTTGTGATAATCATACGTTTAATACGTTGTTTAAAGTAAATAAAGCCTTCTTCGTCCATTTGACCAAGGTCGCCGGTATGTAACCACACGTTTCCGTCTTCGTGAGTGCGTAAAGTTATTGCGTTTTCTTCTGGTTTATCTAAATAACCTTGCATTACAGACGGACCGCATAAGCAAATTTCGCCATCGGTATTATATGGCACTTCTGTGCTAGTTCCCGGTTCACAAATCATATAGTACGTATCTGGATAAGGAATACCAATAGAGCCTTCTTTTTCTTTATTAACAGGTGTTAAACAGCTTGCAGTAACACATTCGGTAGTGCCGTAACCTTCACGGATACGAACTGAACAGTTGTGGTCTTTTAAGAACTTGTCAAATTTCTTTTTAAGTTCGATTGATAAACTATCCCCACCCGAGAAAACACCCTTTAAGCAACTTAAATCAGCTCCGTCAAGAAACGTTCCGCGAGTTAACGCTTCAAATAAGGTTGGAACGCCAGCAATAAAGTTAGGGCGATTTTTAATAATAAGTTCGGCATAAGTTTGTGGTGTAAATTTAGGAACAAGTATTGAAGTTCCGCCTGCAACCATCATAGTGTGAATACAAACGCCTAAACCAAAACCGTGGAAAACGGGCATTGCAGCAAGCATTTTTGAACCGCGAACTGGATAGTTTGCCATCTCGATTGTTTGATATGCAAGCGCGTTAAAGTTAAGGTTTGTTAAAACTATACCCTTAGTTACACCAGTTGTACCGCCTGAGAATAAAATTACAGCTGGATCGCTTGCCTTCTTTTCAAAGCGTGGAGCTTGTACGTTTTTACCTGCTTTAATAAAGTCACCCCAAAGAATGTGCTTGCCTTGAGTTTTATAGCCTTTATGTCTTTTATCCTTTAAAAACGCCTTATAAATTACCTTTTTAAGTGGAACTAATTCGTCTTCTACACCACCAACGATAACCTTTTCAACAGAAGTTTTATCAAGAATATCTTTAAACTTATACATAAACATGTCAAGCGTTACGCAGAACTTGCTTTTTACTGTATTAAGATAAAAAACTATTTCGCCTTCTGCAGAAAGTGGGTGAATCATGCTTGCTATAGCGCCGATATAGTTTAGCGCATATAACGAATAAACTGCTTGTGGAACGTTTGGCAAGCATACGGTTACCTTATCGCCTTCCTTAACACCTAAAGCGGTAAACGCTTTTGCCGTTTCAAGAATTTTTTGTTTTAAAGTTTTAAAAGTTATGTCTCTACCTTGGTATGAAAGAGCAACCGTTTCGGGGCATTCGTCTGCCGTTTGTAAAACCCTTTCACTTATAGAACAAGTTGGATAATCTAAATTAAATTTTCTATCACCATAGCTTGAAAGCCAAGGTGTTTTTGGTGTGTTTATCATAATTATTTTCTCCTTCTTTTTAAAACGTTGTTTGTTTTACAAATTATTACTATAACACTTATTAAACGGTAAAATCAATAGGTTCTTGTAGCGGTCTATCTAAAAGTTCGGGGTTTTCAATTAAGTGGCGGAAAATTTTAAAACTCTTTGCAAAATAAAATCCGTCGGCAATTCGTTCGTCAATAGTAAACCCTACTGGCATCATCTTTTTAATAGATGCATTACCTTCTTTATCAATATCTTGCATATATTTCATTTCACCAACTATTACGAATATTGAGTTTGTTCCCCACTCCGTAAGGTGATGGTAGTTGGCCGTTGCCTTGATACTACCTAAATTAGATACGAAAACAGTACTATTATATGGGTCTTCATTTGCAAGACCTTCAGGCATTATTCCGTGATAATCCATCCAATTTAATAACCCAACTACAGTTCTAACGATAAAACGCGGAAACTTACAAAGCGTGCCTATAATATCGGTTGCGCCATCGGTTTGGTTGTGTTTTCTTACCATTGTTACAAACTTTTCAACCTTTGAATGCATTTGTTCGATAGGTGAAAGTTCGCTTTCTTTATCAAGCTTAATTTTTGCTAAAGCTTCTTCGCTATGGTCTTCAAAAGTGCGCTTTGCTGTAAATGCAAAAATTATATCGTTTCTTTCGTAAAGCCTATGCCCTTTGTAAAAATAGTTCATCTTTGGGCGTAAATAAATGGTTTTTGCTAACGCTGCTAATACGCAATGAAAAACCGTATATTTAAAAGATGGTCCTTGCGCGTTTTTTTCGGCAACGTACTGTAAAAGTTTAGTTGCGTCGATATTTTCAGATAAAACAGCTTCGCTATCCGTTCTTTTTGGCAATAAATATGGCATAAAGGCATGCATCGAGTCGATATTTTTTAAACGCTTACCATCCCTTCTGTCACCCATTTTTCTTTTGTTCTTCTTCGCCTTTTTAGGCGTTTGTTCCTTCATTTCTTCCTGAATTTCTTGAAGATCCTTCTTCATTTCTTCCATTCTTTTTTTCCTTAATCCTAAATTTATCTCCTTCTTGCGTTGCTAAAGTTGTATAAACTAAAAACAACACTAAATATTATTTTATCATAATTATATATATTTGTCAATTTTATTACGCAATAGTGTAAAATTTGTTGACTTTTGCAAAAACAAGCATTACAATAAACTAAAAATTTATTATTAAAAAAGGTTAATGGGGTGTTTTTGTGCAAAAAATTTTAATAATCGGCTCACCGGGCTCGGGTAAAAGCACTTTGGCTCGCACGCTTGGCGGTATTTTAAACCTACCAGTAGTGCATTTAGATAAACTTTTTTGGCTCGATAACTGGGTTGAAAAGGATAAAGAGCTTTTTAAAACCGAGCTTATGGCGGAACTAAACCGCGACGAATGGATTATCGACGGTTGTTTTATAAACACCCTTCCTTTGCGACTTGAATACTGTGACCATGTTATTTTGTTAAACTACCCTACGTTAACTTGCGCTTTTAGAGTAATTAAAAGGGTTAACCAAAATAAAGGGCGAACTCGCCCCGATATGGGAAACAACTGTCCCGAACGATTTGATTTTGATTTTTTAAAGTACGTGCTTACCTTTAAACACAAAAAACTTAAAAAGATTAAAAACGCGCTAAAAAACTGTAACGCGCCCATAACTGAAATTAAAAATAATCGCGACTTAAAGGCTTTTTTAAACAAATTAAGTGAGCAACAATAAAATTACCGACGGATTAAATTTTCCGTCGGTTTTTTGTTGCTCTTTTAAAAATTTTTAGCAAAATTTATGTTAAGCTACAAACCTAAAAAGTATTCATCTAAAAGGTGCGCTCCTTTTTCTATTTGTTCGCGTGGAGCAAGACAAGAAATTCTTATTTGCCCCTCTGCCCTAAATGCTTCGCCAGGAGTAACAACTACTCCTTTTTTATTTAACAAGTCCTTAAAAAAGTCTTCGCCACTATTATTTACCTTACACAAAAGATAGGGAACGTTTTCTCCACCTATAAATTGCACCTTACGTTTTAATAAAACTTCCTTTATTAGGCTTGCTCTATTTCTATACTCGGTTAAGCGGTTTTTAACTTCGGCGATTACACTTTCATCGTAAGCGAAAAGTGCAGTTTTTTGCATTATAACGTTAACACCGTTCGAGCGCAAAGATAAATACCTTTTATACCCATCGTTAAATGGGCTTTTGTTTTTAATAACTACATAGCCACACCTAAGCCCGGTAAAACACAAATTTTTTGAATAAGTACGAACTTCTATTATGCGCTCGCTACCATTAAGTGAATATACGCAGGGATAATTATCGCAAAAATCTGCGTAAGCCCCGTCGAGAATAATAGTGGCGTTATTTTGGTTTGCAAGTTCAATAAAGCTGTCTATAAGCGCATTATCAATAACTTCGCCTGTTGGATTGTTAGGCGAGCATAAAAAAATTAAATCAAATTTTTTATCTTTTATCTTTTCAAGTTCACCCAGTTTTATAAAAGTTGTTTTAATATTATTGGCTTTGCACAATTCTTCATACAGTGGATAGGTAGGTATTACTATCAACGCGGTTTTTGCGCTTGAAAGTTCAACTATTTCGCCTATGCAGGGTTTTGCACCCGTCGTTACAAAAATTTCATCGGGTGAAATATTCGCGCCCTGCTCATTATAATATTCACTTATCTTTTCGCGCAAGGATAAAATTCCGCATTCGTTTGGATAGCCAGTAAATCCTTGTAACGTTGTAAAACTATTGCTTTGTTCAATTAACTTTTCACAAATACCCTTAGGCGGTGGCAATTTAACGTCGCCAACGCCCAAATCAACTATATCGTTTGATACCATTTCTTTATATTTTTTCACTTCTAAAGCAACTTTATTAAACACGTAATCGCCGATAATCGACTTATAGCCACACTTAATACTCATTTTTGCTCCACACCCCCGAATAAACGAAACTTGGCGAAGAAGTTATGTAAATATCTCCGCCAAAAATTTCAGCAATCATATTACCGCTATCAAAAATTATTTTTTCTTTGTTTTTTGCGTTGCCTAATTTATTAAACAAACCAAACACGGCGCACGCCCCCGAAGTGCAACAAAGAGTTTTTCCTACACCCCTTTCGTAAACGTCGATAAAAATTCCGCTTGAACTTTTGTTGGCGAACTCAATATTTACACCATTTAAAAACAAATCACTATTATTTACACCATTTACAATTTCCAACTGCTCGTTTTTAGTATAGTTGCCCTTTATTACTAAATGTAAATTTCCAACGCTTACCAAACTTGCCCTTACTCTTATAGTTTTTTCGCCGTTTTTTAAAAAGAGTAATCTATTAAATATTTCCTGCTTTATGCTACGTTGTTGAAAACTTGGTTTTCCAACGTTAACGGTTACCTTTTGCTTTGCGCCTTTACTTATAACACTTACTTGTTTTATTCCGCTTGGAGTAATAATTTCAAAATTTTCGCCCACAAGCTTATTATCGTATAAATATTTTCCCAAGCACAAGGTTGCACTGCCACAAAAGGATGCCATTGACCCGTCTTTATTATATACGTTATAGCCGTATTTATTCCCTTCTAAATAAATTTGAACCACGCCATCTGCCCCTATTCCAAAATTTCTATCGCACATTTTAGAAATTTCGCTAATAACTACGTTGTTAAAGGTAAAAATAAAATCGTTGCCCAAGTTTTGCATTTTAAAAAACTGCATAAAAAAATACCCGTTCATACCATTATATGAACGAGTACGATTTTTATTTACTTATTTATTAAAATTACACGATAAGTGCGCCTATAAGCTGATTAACCGAAATTTTTAAAACTATTACATAGTTCTTCTATCGATAATTGCTCTTGACAAACTGCTAACGTCGGCGTACTCAATATCCGTACCAACGGCAATTCCGTGAGCAAGACGCGTAACCTTAATGCCAAGCGGTTTTAAAAGCGAAGCGATATACATAGCGGTAGCTTCACCTTCAACGTCGGGATTAGTTGCCATAATAACTTCACTAACACCGCCCTTTTGCACTCTTTCTAAAAGCTCCTTAATCCTAATTTGGTTAGGCCCTATACCTTCAAGTGGATTAAGCGTTCCGTGAAGAACGTGATAGCATCCGCTATATTCGTGAGCCTTTTCAAGAGCAATAACGTCTTTAGGCTCTTTTACCACGCATATAGTTTCGCTACTTCTCTCTTTACAAATATCACACCTTTCTTCTTCGGCATAGTTACCGCAAACCGAGCAATATTTTACCTGTTTTTTAGCGTTAATAATGCTTTCTGCAAAAGATTTAGCTTCTTCTTCACTCATATTTATAACCTTATAAGCAAAGCGTTGAGCAGTTTTAGTACCTACACCAGGTAATTTTGTAAACTCATTTATGAGCCTACCTATAGGCTCGATAAACACCTTCATTTTTTAGAACATACCTCCAGCGTTGCCGAATTTACCCATTTTTCGTTGATATAATTCGTCAGCTGCGTCATACGCAGAGTTAAGCGCTGCAATGATTAAATCTTCAAGCATTTCCATATCGTCTGGGTCAACAGCATTAGGACTAATCGTTATTGAAGAAACTACTTTTTTGCCGTTAACGGTAACTTTAACTAAACCACCACCGCTTTCGCCTTCGATTTCTGCTTCGTCAAGTTCTTGTTGAGCTTTAGTCATTTCTTCTTGCATCTTTTGAGCTTGTTTCATAAGTTGTTGCATTTGAGCATTACCGCCAAATCCACCAAAACCACCTTTGTATCCTGCCATTTTTATTTACTCCTATTATTTTATATTTATAATTTCACCTTCAAAATATTGTTTTACTTGATCGGTGCTTTCATCACTTTTTTGTTCTTCTATTTCGGCATTTTCGTCCTTTACTATTTTAACCCCATCAAAACCTTCGCTTGTGAGGTATAAAGAAAGTTTATTAACGTTTTCTTGCCTTGATAAAAGGTCGTACTCGTTTTCGCCCGGAGCAATAACGAGAATATAATTCCCGCTTACTTTAACCGTTACGTCTTGGCAAGCAACCCAAAGCATAATTTCTTTGTCTGCCCTTAACTTGCGAAGTAGCGCGCCCCATACCATAGTACAGTCTTTTGTTGCGTTAATCGCGCTATTTGCCAACTTTTCTACTGGTTTAACAGTTTCTTGCTCTTGCTTGCCATTAGCCCTTTTTGGCTCTTCCGACTTAGTTTCAACCTTTTTAGCAGGCTTACTAACAGCCGAAAAATCATCCATAAACGAAAATTGATTTTCGTTATAATCGTCATCTGCCGAACCGTCGTAAGAAGCCATTAGGCTTGCTAAATCTTCATCGTAATCGTCAGCTTTTGTGCTTTGCTTTTTGCTTTCAACCGTATCAACCATAGGTTCGCTTTTTAAGGCATTTGGTTTAGTAATCTCTTCGCTTTTTTCTACTACTTTATCAGCCTTTTCTATAACTTTTATGGGTGACAACGATTGTTGCTCTTTTATAGATGGTTGTTCAGATTGTTCCACTTTTGTTGTTTCAACAACCTTAGTAACGCTTTTAACTGTAAACTCACCCTTTTCAATTTTGCTTTCTAACGCGCTCATTCTTGACATAAGCGCATCGATATTATAATCGGCTTGTGGCAAACTCGCCTTAACCGCAGCAGTTTCAAACACAATTTTCGGATGAGTACTATATTTTAAATCGGCTTCAGCAGTAGAAAAAATTTCAATCGAGCGCAAAACCGATTGAACGCTCGTATTATCAGCAATTTTTTTAAGCTCCAAAAGTTTATCTTGTGGTAAAGATAAAATCTCGCCTGCGTTTTTGCAAGTTTTAATTACTGAAATATCACGAAGTGCGGTGCAAACGTCACGATTTAAAATACTAATCGATTTACCGCGCATACAAAGTTTATCAATAAGTGAAAGCATTTCGCCCGTTTCGCCCTTGCTCATAGCGTTTATAATATCTTCAATAACGGCACGGTCACTCGTTCCTAAAACTTCCAAAACGTCGTCGTAAGTAAGTTCGGTGTTTGAATATGAAAGGCAAATATCTGCAATAGAAAGCGCATCACGAACGCTACCTTCGCCCGCCTTAGCAATTAAGGTTACCGCTTCTTTTTGGTATTTTTTACCAACTTTATCGTAAATAGAACATATAAACGACGCTATTTGTTGTGTAGAAATTAGCTTAAAATCAAAGCGCAAACATCTTGATAAAATAGTTGCCGGAATTTTATGCACTTCGGTAGTTGCTAAAATAAATACTGCGTGCGCTGGCGGTTCTTCTAAGGTTTTTAAAAGAGCATTAAACGCTTCTGGCGTAAGCATATGAACTTCGTCGATGATATAAACCTTATATTTGCCCGCAACTGGTGGGTATTGAATTTTATCGCGAATATCACGAACGTGCTCAACCTTATTGTTTGAAGCCGCGTCCATTTCTAAAATATCCAAATTAGAAGAATTTTCTAACTTTTTACAAGCTTCGCACTCACCGCAAGGGCTACCGTTTTTAGGCGACGTGCAGTTGATTGCGCGCGCAAAAACCTTAGCCGCAGTAGTTTTACCTGTTCCGCGAGCACCGCAAAATAGGTAAGCGTGGCCAACTCTATCAGTATTTATCTGGTTTATTAAAGTTTTTACTACGTGTTCTTGACCTATAATCTCTTCAAAAGTTTTAGGTCTAAACTGACGGTATAATGCCAGATAAGACATTTTTATCTCCTTTAAACAAGTATTTTACTTATTTTTCGTTTAATACGCTGTAAAGCGTTATCTATTGATTTAGATTCTTTATTAAGTTTAGTTGCTATTTCTACGTACGAAAGCCCTTCAAAATATAATTTTAAAACGGTAATTTCAAAAGATGAAAGATTTTGATTTATCTTTTGAATTAACTCATCGGCACTCTCTTTACCTATAAATTCTTCTTCTGGGTCGGTTGTAGGTGTAAGTTCAAAACCGTTGCTATATATCGAAATAGAATAATTTAACGGCTTATTACGAAAGCTCTGAGCCCTTTTAACTGCTGACAAAAGTGAGTTTTTAATACAAGTGTAAGCGTATGTAGAAAAGGCGTTTGCGCCGTTATAACTGTTTACAGCCTTAAGCAATCCTATAACCCCTTCTTGCATTAAATCTTCGCTATCGCCCCCCACCAAAAAGAAACTACGAGCGCAAGATTTAATCATATATTTATATCTTTCGTAAAGCTCGTTAAAAGCTTCATCTTGTCCACCTTTAAATAGGGCTATAAGTTCAATATCAGTACGTTCGTTCATTAGCTATTCCTTTGACGAAGAGCTTCAAACACAGCAACGCCACAAGCAACCGAAGCGTTTAGAGAGTTAATTTTTCCGTGCATTTGAATAGTTACAACACCATCGCATTTTTGCTTGGTTAAACGGTTGATGCCGGTATCTTCACCACCTATTACTATTGCAATTCTTCCCTTTAAATTGGTTTTATATAAATCGCCACCGCCAAGTTCTAATCCGTAAACCCAAACGCCAGCTTCTTTTAGCGCATCGATTGCGTTATTGATATTAGTTTCTTTAGCAATTGCAACATGGTTTGCTCCACCTTCCGAAATACGCATTACAGTATCGGTTACGCTTGCGCTACGGTGTTTGCCAATAATAATACCGTCAAGCCCACCGCATTCGGCAACCCTAATAATACTTCCAAGATTGTGTGGGTCTTCAATGCCGTCGAGCACTAAGAAGAAACAATCCTTATCGCGAGTATTTTCAATCATATCGTACAAATCGGCATACTCGTAGTCGGTAACGAAAGCGATAAAGCCTTGGTGACGACCACTTTTACATTGTTTATCAAGCACCGATTTATCGGCAAAGGCAATTTTAACGCCACGTTCGCGGATTTCACTTATCAATTTTCTTGACTCAGCGTCACGCATGCCGTTTTGCACTAAAACCTTATCGATAGTTTTTTGAGTTTTTATAAGTTCGCTAACAGCATTTTTACCTTCAACCGTCATCTTCTTCTCCTTTTTCGTAAAGAACTGCTAAAAGTTCGTTCAGTCGATTTTCTTGCCCCGTTACGTATAAATAACCTATAAGCGCTTCAAACCCAGTTGATTTTGAGTATTCGACGCGCGAAGTATTTTTAGCTTTAGTAGGTTTTTTTGCATTTTTTGCTCTGCGAAAAATATCACTTTCTTCCTTTGTTAAAAGTGGTAACAATTTGTCGGCAGCTTGAGCCTGCGCTGTAGCACAAATTAAAGATGCCGCAGTTTTGTTTAAAACACCGCTTTTTGCCTGGCTTGAAAATGCAAGTTTTTCACGCACGTATAAACAATGAACTGCGTCGCCTAAATAGGCTAAAACTACTGCGTTCATATATTTAGCTTTTTCGGGTGGAATCTTTTGACTAATTTCGAACAAAGTTTTTACCTTAATACGTTAAATACGCAAAATAACGACCTTAGTAATTATTTAAACGCTCAACTTGTATTATATCATATTTTACATTATTTTACAATTGTTTTAGGCAATTTGTTTTAATATTTTGTACTCGTTAGGTATTGTAAGCAACCGTAAAATATTTGATTTGAAAGTTTTTGTTGATATTCTTCACTTAAAAGTAATTTTTCATCTTGCTCGTTTGACAAAAATCCGCACTCGATTATTATTGCCGGGCAAGGTGAAACCTTTAAAACGTAATAATCTCCACTAAGTGCGCTAGACTTTTTAGCATTTTCTTCCATTTTGTTAAGCACTTGTTGCATACAAATAGCGAATTCTTTACTTTGCTCTCTTCCCATATGATAAAAAACCTGAGCGCCACGGCGTGAGTGGTCGCTAAAATTATTTTGATGAATTGATATAACCAAGGTTGGGTTTGAGTCTTTAATAATTTTTTCGCGCGCTTGCATATCGCGCATTTTAAATCCCGCACCCAAAAATCCGTACAACCCACCGCTCGAGCGCCTTGTTTGAACAACTGTAAAACCACTATCTTCAAACACTTTTGCTAACTTTTTTGAAATAGATAGGTTAATTTCACTTTCACTCACCTTTGTTAAAACGCCACTCACTCCACCGTCTATTCCACCGTGACCCGCGTCGATTACAACGGTAATTTTTTTAGGTGGACTAGCAACCTTATCGGTTTTAAAGCAAAAACAAAAGCTAAAACAAAAAACGCCTATTAAAATACACAAACTTACACTTTTAATAACCTTTTTCACATATATCTTTCCTATCATATTATATATATGTGTTTAATTTATTATTAAAACGTGCAAATGTTGATAAGTTATAAGTAAAAGGTGTAAATGTTGATAAGTTATAAGTTATCCACAAATTTATCAACTTTTTCACCTAAAAATCGCCCATTATTGTGGATAACTTTTTTCAACATAAAAAAACACCTTGCTATTTATTAGATAGCAAGGCGCTAATTTTTTTGTTTTTAGAATATTAAAGTATAAGCAAAGCCATTTGTTGCAGGAACTTTAACGTCAACTAAATCGTTTGCATTTTCTGGGTGTTTAACAAATCCGTTAGCTTTCATAACCTTATCGATTAAAGCGTATGCTTCAAGCATATCTCTTGGAGCAAGAATCTTGAATACAACAGGAGTATCTGCAAATGGAGCTCTCTTCGAGCCCTTTAAGCCCTTAACACCCTTAATCTTTGGTAAGTGTAAGCAAGCAACTTCGTTAGTAACGTAAATTCTTGCAAGAGTAACTTTATCGCCAGGTTTAAACTTACCTAAGTCGTTTTCAAGAACGTAAGACTTAACTGCAATTCTTAGAAGTTCAAAATAATCTTCAGCGGTTTTTGCAACGCGTTCGTTGTGAATAATGAATGCAAAGCCACGTTTTCTTTCTTCTTCGGTAGAAGGTGGAGCTGGAACGTAATCTTCAATAGGTTGTAAACCCTTATTTAATAATACGCGTTTAGTTAAATCAAGTGCTTGAGCAAACATTTCTTCGGTAGAAATATTTAATTGAACTGGAACTTCGGCATATCTCTTTTCCTTTGCAGTAAGAACCGTAATTCCTTCTTTTCTTAATTCGTCTGGATTTAATGCTAAGTTAAGTTGTAAGTAATTTTCCTTCATCGCCATACTTGCGATAAATTCAGTTTCAGCAAGACCAAGAAGTGATTTAAAGCTCTCTTTCTTGTATGAACACATAGTATCGCGAAGAACGTCGTAGAACTTAAGCATTCTCTCTCTTGCAACGGGCGCTGCCCATTTAGCATAAAGCTTAAAGCTTCTTCTTCTGGTCATACAGTTGCCGATAAATCTTACCGTTAACGCCTTATCGGTAAACCAACCTGCAAATACGTAACCATCTTTAACAGGAGGTTCAGGAAGAACAAAGTATTCGCCCTTAGATGCTCTAACTCTACTAACGTGGCTACCACCATTAGTTTTAAATCTAATAACGTACTTCCAGTGTTTTACTAATAATTTAATGATAATAATTAGTAGGATAAACGCAGCAACCACGATAACCCAAAAGATTGGGCTAGTTAAATATGATTCTAAGTTTATTCCCGCAAGGAAGAAACTATTTAAGTGTGAATTAGTTCTAAACACAAGAACGCCTCCTTCAAATGTAATCTGGTTAAGCTTTACTAAATTATCTTTACCTGCTTTATATCCGTAAGATATAGATGGTTTTTCACCTTCAACTTCAGCAAGATGCTTGACGGCATCGTTGACATTATTAAGTAATAATTTTTCTTTACTATCTTTTAAGTATTCTTCGTAATATTTATTAACGTCGAACTTAATTTCGTAAGTTACGCTTACTGTTCTGCTCGTTCCGTTGTCGTTAAAAATTTCAACTGTGCTTGGAAGTTCATACTTGTGTATTCCTCTTTCAATCCAAATTGAAATAAAATATGCTACCGAAAGTTTTTTATCTTGTTCTTTAAGTAGTAAAGATGCATTTCTTTTTGCCGAGCTGTTCTTTGTTTGATAGATATATAACTTGCAGTTTGCAGGTATTGCTTCTACTGGATTATTACCATTTAAAGCTGTAATCGTAATTACTTTGTGGCTATCTTGTAAATAAGTAGTCCTTTCTGGCGTCCATAACGGATCGGCTTCAATGTTATCCAAATAAGATACTAAAAGTTTATATTCAGCGTTGTAACTTGCATAAGAGCTACTGCTTTCGTATTTTGTTTTTGCTTTTCTTGCCGCAGGAGTTAAAAGGTCAACCTTTTCTTTAACCGCCCCGGTATAATCGTTTGCAAATTTATTTCCTTCAACAACGCTTAACCAATCGTGATATAAAACCATTGCGTATTCTATATCGTTAATAGGCGCTTTTGCTATTGCATCTAGTGCTGAATCTTTGTATTCTTTTAACTCAGCTTCAAGACTAACTATTTGTGAAGGATCGTAATTAAGACCGTTTATTTTTTTAACATAGCTTTTATCGCCATCGTAAACTTCTTTAACTTCGTCTTTATAATTGCTTTCAGCTTGTTCACTTCTTTCGTTATATTTATTTTCTAACTCTTTAAGCGCCGAAGCAACTTTTTCTTCCCAAGCGTTTTTATCTGTTTCAGCGGTTTGAGCCATTAAAGCAAACTCAGCGTCCATATCCGCTTTAGCTTGTTCAAGCATTCCTTTTACGGTGACATAATTGAAGCCTGCAAAACATTCCTCATTAAACCCCATACAACAAGCTAACGCATCAGCGTAAGCTTTTTGCATATCCTCAACTCTATGTGGTTCAAACTTGGCAGCAACATCGCCGTATTCAGTAACGTAAGAATTTCTAGCTACCAAAATAACTTCAACCAAATATTTTGCAAGGTCAAGCTTTTCTTCGTTTTCAAAACCAGTATTTGTAAAAATTTCAGTTAAATTTTCGCTAATAATGCCACAATCTATAAGTTCTTGATTATGAGCTGCAGCGTAAGATTCAAAAGTTTCGCTTTGAGCCCCACCCTCTGCAAAAACGGTGATTACTGAAGAAAACAGCAAACTAACGCTTAGTAAAAGCGTAAATAATATTGCCGTTATTCGTGAACGTTTTTTAAGCATCATATTACGTATCTCCCTAATGCCAAGTTAACAAATGTGAAGTTAAAATATATATTTATATTATAATATAACTTTTACACGTAAATATATTAACACAAGTTTACTTTTTTTTCAATAGTTTAAAAGCAAAAAGTTGAATTTTTTTTATTTTTTTCCTTATTTTATCACAATCGCGGTGTAATTTATAATTATTCACGTAGTATATTTTTGTTGCAAAAAAAGCAAAATAAAGCCCTTAAAAATATTAAAAACAAACAAAAAGTCCACCTATAGCACAATTAACGGCACTTTTACCGATAATAAGCAGGTGGATTTTTAGTATATTTTAGCCGTTTTTATCGGCTATCATTGATTTTACTTTCATAAGCCTTGTAATCGAAGCTCTTTCATTTTCGTCAAGTTTTCCGGTAATAAAACTTATAGTTTCTTCAAGTTGAGGAATCATAACGTATTCAAGAGCGTTAACTCTACGCTTATTTTTCTCAATTTCGTCGGCAAGCATAGCAACTTGTTTTTCAACTTCGGCAAGCTTAACGAGTTTAGCAACAACTTCACTTATTCTTTTAACAGAATAATCGGCTTCACTCGTAATTTGAGCAAACGCGTAAGGATAAGGCTCGCTCCCGGTTTTTTCTTCAACCGAAAGTGCAGGAACTTCAACGTTCATAATAGAAGTAGTGCCCCTTTTAAGTTGCAAGGTAGCGGTAGGTAGCATAAAAGCGTTTTCAAGCGCGCCTTTCGACAACTGACCTTTAGCAAAAGCAAATTCCTTTAGCACCTGCCCTAACTGACTTTCAACTTCGTCGCGTAGCTTTTTATTAAGTTTTATTAAAAGGGAAAAACGACGAATCATTTCGTCTAATTTATCCTTTAATAATTTATGCCCACGAGTAGCCGTTTTAAGCCTTGCTTTAAGCTTTTTAAGCTCCATTCTCGTTGGGTTAACGTTAAGCCTTGACATCCTTATTTTCCTTTATAATTTATTGTTTTAAATACTTATCTAAGAATTTTTCTTTAATACGCTTTAATTCCGTTCTTGGAAGCATTGATAAAAGTTCCCAACCTAAATCTAAAGTTTGTTCAATAGTTCTATTTGCTTCGAAGCCTTGCGAAACGTATTTTTCTTCAAACTTTTCGGCAAACTTTGCATAAAGTTTATCGGTAGGGGTTAAAGCTGAATCACCAAGTATTGCTGCAAGTTCTTTACTTTCTTTACCATGCGCGTAAGCTGCAAAAAGTTGGTTCATTGTGTCGGCGTGGTCTTCCCTTGTTTTTCCCGCGCCGATACCCTTATCTTTCAAACGAGAAAGTGATGGTAAAACGTCAATAGGTGGAACTACGCCCTTTTTATGAAGTTCTCTTGAAAGAATAATTTGTCCTTCGGTAATATATCCGGTAAGGTCGGGAATAGGGTGAGTTTTATCATCTTCAGGCATCGTTAAAATAGGAATTTGAGTTATCGAGCCTTCTTTGCCCTTAATTCTACCCGCTCTTTCATATAAAGTAGCAAGGTCGGTATATAAATAACCTGGATAGCCACGTCTACCTGGAACTTCTTTACGAGCAGCTGAAACTTCACGCAACGCTTCAGCATAGTTGGTAATATCGGTCATAATAACTAAAACGTGCATACCGAGCTCGAAAGCTAAATATTCCGCGCAAGTAAGCGCCATACGTGGAGTTGAAATACGTTCGATAGCAGGGTCGTTTGCAAGGTTTGTAAACAATACAGTTCTTTCAATCGCGCCTGTTTTTCTAAAATCATCAATAAAGTATTCTGCTTCTTCGTAAGTGATACCGATAGCCGCAAAAACTACCGCGAACTTACTGTCGCTATTTCTAACCTTTGCTTGGCGGGCAATTTGGGCCGCAAGTTCGGCATGTGGTAAGCCACTCATACTAAATACAGGAAGTTTTTGTCCCCTAACCAAAGTGTTTAGACCGTCGATTGCCGAAATACCAGTTTGAATAAACTCGTTTGGATAGTCACGAGCAGCAGGGTTTATAGGTTCGCCGTTAATATCAAGCATCTTATCTGCAATAACGGGCGCACCGCCGTCGCGCGGATTACCCATACCGTCGAATACTCTACCGAGCATATCTTCAGAAACGGCAAGTTCGATACTCTTACCTAAAAAGCGAGCCTTAGAAGTTGAAATTTGTAAACCTTGTGCGCTTTCAAAAAGTTGAACTACAGCTTTATCGTCTTTAATTTCAAGAACTTTACCACGGCGTACTTCACCATTTTTTTGTGTTATTTCTACAAGTTCGTTATAACCAACGCCTTCAACGCCTTCAACAAGCATTAAAGGTCCAACTACTTCTTTAATAGTTTTATATTCTTTATACATCACTTTCACCAGCCTCTGCTATTTTTTTAAGTTCAACGTTCATTTCACGAAGAATAACGTCTAACTGTTCAATTTCGCCCTCTTCGATATATTTAGCTCTACCTATTCTTTCTTTTGCTTTAGAAGATAGGATTTCATCGAGTTCAGCGTAATTATCAATAGCTATATTGCCAAGTCTATAAAACTCATAAATAAGTTTTAAAATCTTATATTGTTTATTAAGTGAAGTGTAGGTATCTATTTCGTGGAAAGCATTTTGGTGAAGATAGTCTTCACGAATAATTTTAGCGCATTCCATAGTCATTCTTTCTTTATAAGAAAGCGCATCCATACCAACTAAGCGAACTATTTCTTCAAGTTCAGCTTCTTCTTGTAAAACTCTCATAACGAAAGCGCGAAGCTCGTTATAATCTGCCCCAACGTTTTCCTTGAACCATGCGCCTAATTTGTCGGCGTATAGCGAGTAACTTACAAGCCAGTCGATTGCAGGGAAATGACGTTTATAAGCAAGTGAAGCTGAAAGCCCCCAGAACACTCTTACAATTCGTAGCGTTGCTTGTGAAACTGGTTCTGAAAGGTCACCGCCCGGAGGAGATACCGCACCGATTGCCGTTATCGAACCTGTTAAGTCTTCACTACCTAAAACCTTAACGATACCTGCTCTTTCATAGAATTCGGCAAGACGAGAAGAAAGGTATGCAGGATAACCTTCGTCGCCCGGCATTTCTTCCAAACGACCGCTCATTTCACGTAAGGCTTCCGCCCAACGAGAAGTAGAGTCTGCCATAATAGCAACGTCTAAACCCATATCTCTAAAATATTCTGCAATAGTAATACCCGTATAAATAGAAGCTTCACGAGCAGCAACCGGCATATCCGAAGTGTTTGCGATAAGAATTGTTCTTTTCATAAGTGGGTAACCGGTTGTTGGGTCTTTAAGTTCGGGGAATTCGTTTAAAACGTCTGTCATTTCGTTACCGCGTTCACCGCAACCTACGTAAACGATAATTTTAGCATCTGCCCATTTTGCAAGTTGGTGTTGAACTACCGTTTTACCGCTACCGAATGGGCCTGGTACTGCTGCACAACCGCCCTTTGCTACTGGGAATAGAGTATCAATGACCCTTTGCCCCGTAATCATAGGCATAGAAGGTGGCATTTTTTCTTTGTAAGGTCTAGCCTTTCTTACAGGCCATTTTCTAAGCATACACACCTTTTTATCTTCACCGTTATCGCTAATAACGGCAATAGTTTGTTCAATATTAAATAGCCCGCTTTCAATGCTTGAAATAACACCTTGAACACCGAAAGGAACTGTAATCTTATGGCGCACAACTTCGGTTTCGTCAACGTAGCCAAGTTCGTCGCCTGCGCTTACTTTATCGCCAACCTTTTTAGTAGCAACGAAATTCCAAGTTTTTTCGTGGTCTAAGTTATTAACCTTAATACCCCTTGTAATTCTATCGCCGTACTGTTTAACGAGTGTTGTTAAAGGGCGTTGAATACCGTCGAATATACCTTCAATAAGACCTGGCGCAAGTTCAACCGATAAAGGCTCGCCAGTAGAATAAACGGCGTCGCCAACGCAAAGACCGGCGGTTTCTTCATAAACTTGAATAGACGCCTTATCCCCACGAAGTTCTATAATTTCGCCAATAAGATTTTTTTCACCAACGTTAACAACGTCGTATAACATACAATCCGCCATATTTTCGGCAACGATAAGCGGACCTGCAACCTTAATAATTCTACCTTGCATAATTATTTTTCCTCTCTGTCCTTGTTAAACAAAATATCAACGCCAAGAGCCTTTTCCATACGCTCTTTTAGTTTTGCGCGAGCATAGCCGTCGCTATTACTACCCGACGGTACGGGTAATATAATAGGATAAGCCGATTGATTAAACTTTTTTAATAAATCATCCATTTGCCCCGCAAGCTTTTCGGTTATAAATATTATAGTGTATTGCTTGGCTAATTTTCTTAATAAATCTTTAGCTTCTTCTCTTTCGCTTGCGTAATACGCATCTATTCCACAAGCCTTAAAGGCAAGAACGCTATCGCCTTCGCCAAGTATTGCCATTTTTTCAGCCATTTTTTTAATCCTTTAACTAACGATAATTCTGCGCTTAATTTCTTCGGTATTAAGACCGTTTGCTTTGCCCGTTAAAATTGTTCTTACGCACGCAATTTCGTTTTTACGTTTAAAATAATATAGCATAAAGGGATTTGTTCCCATATTTTCTAAATATCTGTTAGCAATCATACGCCCTGCGCCAAAACTTGAAATAAAGTTTTCAAGTTCAACGAGTGGTTTACCTTGCTTTGCTTGTGCTACCGCGTTTAGCACGATTTCTTTAAATAACGATTTTTCAAAATGCGCTTTAATTTTATTCTCGTTAAGTTCGCATAAATCTTTAATAGCGTTTTCGCTTAAATCCACACGGTTTAAAATTTGCTCGCTTGCAATATCTACCCTTTTTGCCCTTAAACAAATAGCAACCGAATTAAGTAGGGTTTCTGCTTTAAAAATCTCGCGAAGATATGCGGTTTTAATAAGGCTATCTAAATACTCGTTTTTAGATTTTAAAAAGATAGAGCCTACTACCATACCGCCCTTACCGTTTTTAAGCGCGCTTTTGCTTTCGCTAATTGCACATCCAAGTTCCTTAGGTAAATCGTTAAGATTATTGCTTTCGATTGCTTTAATTAAGGTTTGAATATCGATTAAACCACAGTTAGATAAAAACGAAGAATAATCTTGACCGATAAATTCGCCCTTAACTATAACTTCAGCATTATAAAAATCGTAAGAAATTAAACAGTATTTTTCAATTTCTTTAGTAGGCGCAAACTCTTTAACAAAATCGCATAGCAAAAGTTCTTCCGCTATTATTAAGCGTTCAAAATCGTTAACGCTTAGCGAAAGTTTATCACCGCCAAAATCGCTTTCACATAAGATATCAAAAGCGGTTTGTAAGTCCTCAGCTTCAGCCATACGCATAATACGTTCACGGCCCAAAAGCTTTTGCTCGCGGTATTTACATATTGAGTTTATATAATCAATACTTTTGTTAACTGCGCTCATTTTAATTAAATAATTTTTTAGAAATATCCTGTAAGTTGTTATCGCCATATTGTTTAACGATAGCATTAAAACTTAAATCAATATCCGTTTTACTTCCTAATAGTTTAATACCGCCACCAAAATTTTCGCATTTTTGGGCAGTTAAATTTTTAGCCTTTGCCACTTCAAGAGAAAGAATATCTTCTAAAGAAATAGGCGCAGACGTACATATCGACACGCAATCACCATTTTGTGCGTGTTTTTCTATTTGTTTTGTCACGAAAGATAAATATTCACTTTTTTGCATAGCCAAAAGTTTTTGTTTAACCGCATCAAAAACGCTATCGATAATTTGTTGTTTACCGCTAAGAACAACCTTTTTTGCTTCTAATTTAGCAATGGTTTGTTTTCTTTGAACAAGCATTTCTCCGTCGGTTAGTGCATTTTGTTTTACTAAATCAAGTTCTTCTTTGGCACTTGACTTCGCATCGGCAACAACTTGTTCGGCTTTTTGATTAGCTTTTAAACAAATATTTTCAGCCTGCAAAGAAGCATCTTCAATTATCTTGCGCGAGATAACTTCTTTGTCGTTCATTTTTTTACTCCAGTAAACGCTAATTATTTACCTGCTGTAAATAACATAATAGTGATAACAAGCGCTAAAATTGCGTAAGTTTCAACCATCGCAGGGAAAAGAATCATTTTACCGCTGATAGAATCTTCTTTAGCAACTGCTTGAATTGAAGAAATAGAAGTTTTACCTTGGAAGTATGCTGAAATAAAACCAACTAAGGTCATAGGAAGCGTAGCAAATAAAACTGCTAAACCTGCGTTAAGATCCATATTAGCTGAAAGGTTACTCATACCGATAAGCGCTACTACGAAACCGTAAATACCTAGTGTTGCAGGAAGAACTGATAATACGAAAACCTTTGAATACTTCTTTGGATCTTCGCCGATAACGCCAGCAGCTGCGCTACCAGTTTTGAAAAGTGCTAATGCGCTACCAGTTCCACATAAAATCATACATAGTGCTAAAGATAAAATACCTATTGAAAGACCGTTCATTTTTTTATTCTCCTATTTTTTAAAAAGATTTTTTTATTTTTACGCTTTAAGCGATTAAGAAAAAATTAAATTTGTTTGTTTTTTATAATATAAAGCCACAAATATCAGTTTGACAGAGCCTACTCTAAATAAATATGTTCAAAGTTTCTGCCAAGTGGCTTAAAGAGTTCGCCGTCACCCGTATAGAAATGCGAGAAGAACTCAACGTATTGTAATCTTGCGCCGTGAATAAACGCACCTAAAAGCCCCATTGCAACGTTAAATATATGCCCTATAAGCATTATTAAAATACAACCTATAAGTCCGCCCACTCCATTAGATGCCATAGGCAATGCTAATTGATTTGATACGATTTGAGCAATTTGCGCGCCCGATAACATTAGTCCGTATAAACGCGCGTAGCTAAGAATATCCGACATATAGTTGATAAGTCCGTACACAAAGCCGAAACCTTTTGTAAACTTGCCAAATCCCTTAACGTATCTACCTGCCGTAACCGCGCCTAAAACAACTGCCGAAATCATAGTTATTATCGGTATGCTACCCATATTAACTGAAGGGCTAGTTGCGTCGTACACGAATAAAAACAACCCGAGTAGGAATATCGCCATTATAAGCCCATCACAAATACCATCGATAATCTTGCCTTCTTTAAACTGAATTATCGCGCTAACAAATAGCGAGGCCATAATGTGTATAACGCCCATTCCTAAACACATTAAAAGTAAGGTTGGAACGCTTATACCTGCAAGCACCGAAGAATCTTTAATCGGGTCGGGCAAGAAAGGTTTATCTATAAGATTTAAGGTTTGAAGAAGTGAAACCCCCAAGAAACTATCAAACAGCAACCCGAATATTAAGGTTGGAACGCCTGCCATTGCTAAAACTATAGCAAGTTTTTTAAGACCCGTTTCACGCTTTTGTTTTTTAGCAAATAATAAACCACCGATTATCATTAGTAAGCCGTAGCCAACGTCGGCAGTCATAAAGCCTAAGAATAAACTAAAGAATACGCCGAGTATCGCGTTAGGATCGAATTCCATATATTTTGGAACAGAATATAGGTTGGTAACGAATTCAAACGAGCTGGTAAGCTTTTTGTTTTTCATTAGTGTTGGAGCAAAGTCATCTTTACTCAAAAGCTCAAACTCGGTGTAAATATTACCGCTTAAATCTTTAAGCGCGGTTTCAACTTCTGCCCTTTTTTCTTCAGGAACGAAGGCTTCAAGTAAGAAAGTTCGTTCGCTTCGTAAAAAACCATCTTGTCCCGATAACTTTTCAAGTTCAAACAAATAATAGTCCGAAAGGGTTTTGAGCCCCATAAAGTTCTTTGTTTTTTGAACTATTTTGTCCTTCAAAACTTGAATTTCGTTGCGTTTTCGTTTTATATCTTCGCTTATCTCGTCAATCTTTTCACTCGCAGTAAAATCGCCTGTGTGTAAGCATCTTATAAACGCATGCTCGGATAAAATTCTTTCAGCTTCTTGTAAAATGCTTTCGTGATATATCACGCAATAACTAATACCCTTGTCAAACTCGTAAAGGTTAGTGATTTGAAGTAGCGGTATATCTTTTATTGCTTCAATAAGCTTTGTAAACTTACCTTTTTCGCTATATCCAAGTTTGCAAACGGTTTTTTTAGTGTTTTTAAACTGTGAAAACCTTTCGTTAATGCCTTGGTAAGGCTTAAAACCTTCAAGTTCGCTTTCTTTAACTAAAATTTCAGCCTTTAAACGCGAAATATCTTCGCTAAATTGCTTAACTTCGTCGCATATATCAAGCCACTTATTCTCTTCGCCCTTTATTGCCATAAAGTTAGCGTAATCAACTGAGAACCCGTCTGCATAAGGAAGCGCTTTCATTACTTCTTTGGCATATCGCGTTATTATGGAAAGCGCGGTTTCAACACGCTCTCGTTTGTCTTTAACTTCGCTCTTATCGCACTGAATCTTTTTTAAACCGTCAAAGGATGGTTGCTCCTTATCAAGCTGTACCGAAGCGGTTTTATGCAAGGCGTTTAAAATAGCATCTTGCTCGCCATCGATACTTATCAGGCGCATTTTGAGCATTTTAGCAATTGCCATTTACAATACTCCCAAAAATTTGCTCGCTAACGCTTTTAATAAGTTCGCTTTTTTGTGATTTTAAGTTATTAACTTGTTCTTCGCTTTCACTAATAGCCTTTTTATATTCGCTTTCAGCTTTTTTAGCGCTTTCGCGTTGAATATTTTCGCGTAAAAGTTTAGCTTCTACTTTAGCATCGGCTAAAATTTTTAAAGCTTCATTATCTGCACGCGCTAAAATTTCGGCGCTATTGTCTTGCGCTTTTTGTATAATTTCTTCAGCCTGTTTTTCGGCTTGCAAAATGTCGTTAATAACTTCGTTTATCATATTTTACCAACTTTTTTATTACTTTAAGGTTATAAGCGATTTTTTTTAGTTTTTTAAAAAACGCTCATACCCACCCATTATAATATAATATTATTATATCAATTAAAAATTTTTAAGTCAACCCTTTTTAATTACTTAGTCTTATTATGCAACAAATTATGCGTTTTATGGCTTTTTTATATTTTAAAAACCACTAAAAACTAATATTTTAATCTTTTTAAAGTAAAAACATTGCTATAACTTGCTTTTTATGTTAAAATATTACAAACGATAGTTAAAGGATAAAACAATGCTTTCAAAAGAAAAATATCAAACCTATTTAAACTTACTTAAAGAAGAGTTAGTTCCTGCAATGGGTTGCACCGAGCCTATTTCTATAGCCTATGCCGTTGCAAAAACTCGTGATTTACTTGGCGAAAATGCGGTTTTAGGCAAACTTGAAATAAGCGCGAATATAGTTAAAAACGCAAAAAGTGTAACCGTACCGAATACCGGTGGCATGAAAGGTATTAAACCTGCCTTTTGTGCAGGGCTCGTTTGCGGAAATTCTGATGCTAAGCTTGAAACCATTTCAAAGGTTACAAAAAAGCAAATCGCCCAAATTAAACAAGCGGTAAAGGACTTTCCTTTAGAAATTGTAGTGCCCGACAGATGCGACGTTTTTGATATTACAGTAACTTTAAAAGGTAAAGAAAATAGCGCGAAAGTGCGAATAATGCGTAGCCACACTAATATTGTGTTTATGCAAAAAAACAACCAAATAGTTTACGAAAACGTACCCCCTATTGAACTTCGCTCAAAAGAAAAAACCTTGCTTTGTGTAAAGGATATAACCGAGTTTGCCGATATTGTTAAAATAGACGACGTTAAGCAAATTTTAGATAGACAAATTGAATACAATATGGCTATTGCCGAAGAAGGCATACGCGGTGATTACGGCGCAAGTATAGGAAAAATAATTTTACGTTCATATCAACCCGATATTAAAATGACAGCAAAGGCTTACGCCGCCGCAGGTAGCGACGCAAGAATGAACGGTTGCGATTTGCCCGTTATTATCAACTCGGGAAGCGGTAACCAAGGTATGGCAACTTCTATCCCCGTTATCGTTTACGCAAGGGGGCTTAAAATCCCAAACGAAAAGTTATACCGCGCGCTATGTATATCTAATCTAATTACCCTACACTTAAAAGCAGGCATAGGCACTTTATCTGCTTACTGTGGTGCGGTTTCTGCAGGAGCTGGAGCAGGTTGTGGGGTTGCATATCTTTTAGGTGGCAACTACGAAGACGTTTCTCATACGCTCGTTAACGCCCTTGCAATCGACTCGGGTATTTTATGTGACGGTGCAAAGGCAAGTTGCGCTGCAAAGGTAGCAACCGCAGTTGAATCGGGGCTTTTAGGCTTACAAATGCACTATAGCGGAAAACAATTTTTTGCAGGCGACGGGCTTGTTAAAGAAAACGTTGAAAAGACCATTGAAAGCGTTTCGCAGGTAGCATCAACTGGAATGAGCGAAACGGATAAAGAGATAATTAAAATTATGCTTGACGGCGACAACGGTTAAAAAACTTACAACAAATAAATATTATTAAGCATAAAAAAACGGCTTGGAAATTTTAATTCCAAACCGTTTTTTGTTGTTTTTATACTTTTTAATACTTAATCCACATTGCAGGGCGAACAATACCGTAATTACTATCAACAGAATTTCCGTTTTCATTAATTTTTCCATCGGAAAACACGATTGCCACCTCTTTTTGTTCGCTACCCGGCGTGCGAAGAAACCACCAACAATTTCCGCTAAAACTATCCGTATAAATGCCTTGTTTCTTAGCAACTGCTGTTGGCACACACTTTTTTTGGGTAGTGGTTAAATGAAATTGTGCTTCATCAACACTTAATAAAAACACCTTATCTTGTGTTACGCCTGCTGCTTTTTTCTTTTTAAACAAACCAAGTTTTTCGTAATAAACCGAAGTAGTTTCAATTTGGCTTAATTCTTTGGCATTAAACGCACTATCAACAAACTGTTTGTTAAGCCAACTTCTAAGTGAGCAATCTTCCCAAGTTACTTTTGTAAGCTTTTCGTTAAATTTTTTGTTTATAAGCCCCATTTTGCTGATTACAAGTATTTTACTTAATTTCTTTTCAAGAACAATCCACTCAATAGGCTCTTTTTCGCTTGCGCTCGACTGGCTATAACTACCAAAGGTAATAATATCGCCAACTTTCGCGTCTATTAAAGCAATTTTGGGCTTTTCTGCTACTTTTGCAGGCTGTGGTTTACCGTTTGTTGCAGGTTGACTACTTAAAGCTGGCTCAGCACTCTTTAAATTACCACACTTAATAGCGTTACCACTCACCCACATTGCAGGGCGAACTGCAGGAATAGAACTAATAATGCTATATCCGTTTTTATCAATATGCCCACCGTGATAAACGTCGGTTGCCATTTTATTTCCAACGTTGCGAAGCCAGTAGCAACAATGCCCATCGTAACTATAAACACCTTGTTTTAGGGCGTAAGCAGTAGGAGTAGTGCCCCTTTCGGCGTTATATTTAAAATACCTTTCGGCTTCTGAAATGCTTAAAATAAACACTTTATCAGTTGTGGTTTCGCCAATATTCCCAATGGTATCGGGGCGAGCTTCAGGCACTACGCTTGCAGGTATTATGCCGTTTATTTGCTCGGTTGTAAAAGCCTTTTTAATAAATTCGCCGTTAAGCCAAGCTCTTAAACTACAATTTTTCCAAACGGTATCAACGTAATTTTCGTTAAACTTTTTACTATCTAGTGCATATTTACTAATTAGTAAAAGGTTACCCCCTTGCTTATCAATAACTTTCCACTCGATTAAATCGCGTGTGTTTGCGCTTGATTGTGGATAATAACCGTAAGCAACTAAGTCACCCACTTTATAAGGGCAGTTATCACTAGTTGTTGCAGTTTTAACTGCCGTTGTTTGAGTTGCAGTTGGGTTTTTATTAGCATTTAGCGTAACATTTTTTTGCGTTTCTTCCTTAACTTCTTGGATTTTGTTTAAAACCGTGCTTGCAGGTGTTTGAGTATTTGCTATAACATTCAAATCCTTTTCAAGTTTTAAATTAATTTGCCCGTTTTTTGCAAATTTCGTATCTATCCATAACGCAGGGCGAACCGCCGAACTACCATCGTTAACTTTATAGCCAAGCGTTGATATTTCACCCAAATGGCTTACGAATGATGCTTGAAGCGCATTAAATCCCGTACTACGAAGCCACCAAGAACAGTTTTCGTTAGACCATTTATACGCTTTATTTTTTACTGCGTATTCACTAACCTTACATTGCCTTTTGCTTTTTGAAGAAAAATATTTATTTGCTTCGTTAACGCTTAACAAAAATATTTTATCGTTAGTTGAATTACCTGGATATACTACGTATCCCGGCGTTGCTTCCGCCTTTACCAAACTTGTTTTTATTAAGGACTGTTCTTCTTTTTTAAACGCTTGGTTTAAAAACTCGTTATTTAGCCAAGTTCTTAAAGTACAATCATCCCAAGTGCTTTCTAAGTATTCTTCATCAAATTTTTTGCCGTCGAGCCCATATTTGCTAATTACCAAAATTTGGCTATCTTGTTTATCAATAATTTCCCACTCGATAGGCTCTTTTTTATCTTCGCTAACTAAAGGATAATTACCAAAGGTAATAATCGCGCCTTTTTTATACTTATCGTCGGTTGTTTTTACTTCTTTACTTAAGTTAAGATTTTTAGTAGTATTTTTGCTAACTACAGGCTCGCGAGTTTCATCAGTATATACCCAAATAGCAGGGCGAACGCCATCGATATAAAGGCTACTATCGCCGTTTACAATTTGACCACCACCTAAAACGAAGCCACTCATTGAAACTTGCGTTGCTCTATTAGGTTGCGATCCAGGTGTACGAAGCCACCAAGTTGTTTTGCCAGTTTTTATATCGTACCTAGCCTTGCGTGTTATAGCGTATTCAGTTGGCTCACAAGCACGCGCGCTATCGCTAGTAAAATAGGTTTCTGCCTCGGTTAAACTTAAAATAAAAACTTTGTCTTTAGTTGGGTTGCCCGATGAAGTTGTAAACCTTGGATTAGTTTGCGCTTCAACCGTAGAAGTTACCACTTGCGCCTTTTCACTATCTAAAAATGCAGTGTTAAAAAACTCGGTATTAAGCCACGTACGAAGCGAGCAATTTTCCCAAGTAATGCTTTCTTCTTTTGAATGAAACACCTTTGTATCAAGCGCGTGTTTGCTTATAAGAAGGGCTTTATTGCCTTGCTTTTTAATAATCTTCCATTCGATAGGCTCTTTTTGTGTAGAACTAGACTGTGGATAACTACCCAAAGTAATAATCGCGCCCTTTTTATACTTGTCATCTTGCTTTTTTGCCTCGGTTTTTGCTAAAGGCTTTGCCTCGGCTGTTGCAGATAACGTTTTTGCAGGCTCTTTTTTGCTTTCGGCAATATTTTCGGTTGCCGTAGTTTTAGTTACTGCAGTTTTTGTAGTTTTAGTGGTAGCCGTAGCCTTTTCAGTTGCCGTAGTTTTAGTTACTGCAGTCTTTGTTGCAGTATCCGCTTTTTTGGCCTTGCTTAAGGTTGTGCTTTCTTCAGTTTTTGGCTCTTCTTTTTTAGGCTCTTCAACGTATATCCACATTGCCGGGCGAACGGCGTTGTCACTATTACCAACGTAGTTACCATAGTTATTTACGCTACCTGCACCACCAACGATACTCGCCCTGTCCTGCGCCTTTCCGGGTGAACGTAGCCACCAGTCGCAGTTGTCGTTTTTATCTTTAAACAAACTACCTTTTGCATAGGCAGTTATCTTACATTCCCTTTCTTTATCACTTGTAAAATATTTATTTACTTCGTTTGTACTTAATAAAAATACCTTATCATTCGTTGATATTCCTGGGTTTGTATTATAGCTTGGGTTTTTATCTGCACGAACACAAGAAGCTTGTATCTTTTTGCTCTCTTCGCTTGTAAATGCATTATTTATAAACTCATTATTCAACCAATTACGCAAACTACAATTTTCCCACGTTGTTTTTTCTTCGAATTGCTCGTTATATTTTTTACGATCTAACCCGTATTTACTAATAACTAATAGTTTACCTTCTTGTTTGTCAAGCACTAACCATTCGATATCTTCTTTGGTATTAGCAACGCTTTGTGGGTATTTACCAAACTGAATAATATCGCCAACTTCAGCGTTTTTATAAGATTTTACTGGCTTATTTAAGATTGTTTTTTTGCTTACTTGATTATCTTGCTTGGCTTGTTCATCAAGCTCAACCCACATTGCCGGGCGCACGGCGTTATCACATATAACACTATCGTAACTATCTAAATAACCTGTAATTTGTACGCTAGATGCGTTCGTTTGGCAATAACCAGGCGAACGTAGCCACCAGGAACAAGCGTCATTACTGCTTGTAAATAACTTATTATCTTTCGCATATTTTGTTGGCTTGCAAAACTTTTCTTTTGTTATTGGCAAATATTTGCCTCTTTGTTGTATGCTTAATAAAAAAACCTTATCTTCAGTTTCATTTCCTGGATTTGTTTTATGGTCTGGGTTTTTGTCTGCACTAACAAGCGTTGTTTGTATAAATTTCTTTTCTTTGGTTGAAAAAGCAGTATTTATAAACTTGCCGTTTAGCCATTTTCTTAAAGAGCAAGTTTCCCAGGTTACGTCAATTTTTTTATCGTTATATTTTTGGCAATCCAAAGCATATTTACTAATAACCAAAGCTTTACTACCCTGTGTATCAAGCACTAACCACTCGATATCTTCTTTGGTATTAGCGTCGCTTTGCGGGTATTTACCAAATTTTATATAGTCACCAACTTTTGTGTTTGTTAAAGTAGCTTGACTATTTTCGTTAACGTTTGTATCTTTTAAGGCAGGTTGTTTACTTTCACTAACGTTTGGCGATTTTTGTGGCTCATTATTTAGTGAAGCAACCTTTTTTTTAAGTTCTTCCTTTAAGCGCTTTTCTTGTTCTTCGGCTTGTTTTTTTAAAAATTCTTTTTGCTGTTCAAGTTGTTTTTGTAAAAGCTTGTTTTGCTCTTCAAGTTGCTTTTGAACTGCCGAAGGCTCTTCTTCGTAAGTTTCGCCAAACAAGTATTCGCCAACGCGCTCGATAACGCTATCAACGCTATAACAGTATTCAAGCCCGTTAAAAATTTCGCCAATTAGCCTATCAACGGCAAGGCTTTTGTTATCATCAATTCGCCATTGAATCCTTGGCTTTTTGTATCTATAATCAATTTTTTCGTAAGGAACGTTAGGAAATTTTAGCGAAAGCTTTGCTAAGTCGCTCTTTTTTAAATAAGGAAGCTCGTGCTTTACTGCGTCACACTTTAAACTGCGCGAATTTTTTGATGATATAAATAGCACTATTTTGCAGTTATCCATTGCGCTTTCAAGCGCGTGTTGATAGTTATCAACTGCGCCTGCGCCGTGTTGTAGGTTACGCATTGCAACAAAGCAAGTAATGCCTTGTTCTTCTAAAGCAGTTACCGCTTGTTGTACGTACGCCATATCCGCGCTTGAATACGCCACGAACACGTCACGCGGGATATTTATTTCGTAAACGCCCTCTTCAACAAGCTCGGCTTGACTTGCAAAAGCTGTTGTTAGGCGGTTATAGGTTTGTAAATCCCTGCCCTTATACGCTCTTTCAATTAAGTTGTTAACAGAAAGCAAATACTCACTTTTTAAAGATTTAATTAAAAAGTTTACAACTTGTTCTATTGTATCGTAGTTTTCTTGAGCGTCGATTTGGTCGATAAAATCAGTGGTTTGAGCGGTATTTTTACCGCAAGCCACTTCGTAAAAATTTGCAAGAAAATCGTTTGGATAAATATTTTTAATATCCAAGCAAATAGAAATTATTTTGCTACTGTCAATAAACTTGGCAGTTACTTCTTGCCAAAGATGACGGCGCAAACTATTAAGTTTATCTTGTTTTTGTTTGTTTAAAAACCCATCTAAAAGTTCTTGCTGTTTTTTTGCGGTTACCTGCGTGTAAGTAGAGCCACAGTTTTCGCATTTGCAAATATCTTCGCTTATGGGTTGTAGCGTTCCGCCACAGTTTTTACAGTATAATTCTATCATAATTTATCCTCAAATTTGCTTTTCGCAAATTCTTGCGCCACTTAAATTTTTACCGCTAGTACAAAGTACAAAGTTTTGATCGCCCACAGTAAATGTATAATTTAAAAGCGAGTAAGAAGAAGTTTGTATTTTGGAAGGCTTAAACACAAGCCTGTTTTTCATTTTAAAAACACTTTCTTTTTGTGCCCATTTAGTAATTAAATACTCTTGCTTTTGTTCTTCTTGTAGCAAGTTAAACTCTTGCTTTTCTTTTTTGGTTAGAGCTTTATTTTCAAGTTTTCCCCTTAAATCAACTATTGCTTGTAAATCAACCCCAACGGGCTCGCAAGAAATAGCCACCGCCACCACGTTTTTACTATGCGATAACGAAAAATAAATATCTTTACTCACCCACTTTCCGCTATGCTTTTTGCGCATATTAAACTGCTTTATATCAAGCCCGAAAAGGTGGTTTAAACTAACCGACAAAAGCTTCCACACAAAATACTTTTGCTCTTTAACCTTTGTGTTTAAAGCGCTATCAATTTCTTTTTGGCGCGACAAAGGATATACCTTTTCAAAGGTATATTTTTTAGGAATTTTAGCATAGTAAACATAAGTTTTAATTTTTTCAAACGCGCTATGCTCTTTTAACGTAGTTTGTGTGCTTGTTTTTTTGTTCATACCTTACATTTTAACACAGTTTTAAAAAAATTTCAAGGTTATTTTAAGATAACTTTCAATAAAAAATCGCGTTTGCCTTTGACAATACGCGATTTTCTTTTATTATTTAATTTTAATTTAGTTTTACGCTTCTTGCTTTTCTTCAAGTGAAGAAGTGTAAACGTTCATTTCGCTTGGATATTCACTATCTAAAATAGAAAGTTGTTTTCTTATAACCGCACGCATTTCAACAGCAGGTGTTAAGCAATATTTAATAAATTCTTCGTTGTTAACGTCTTCTTTTTCTTGCCAGTGTGGGAATAAAATTTTAATAAACGCTTCGGTTAAACGCTTAACTGCGGTAGTATCACGCATATCGGCATTATCGGGAACTACTATAAGTTGGTTAACAAGGTTTGCGTACGTTTCATCGTCGCGTAGTTTATGCATAACGTCTGAAAAATATTCGCTATTGATTGCCCAACCGTTCATCTTAATTGATTCGCTAAGTCTTGGAATTTTCCAACCTTCGATAAAGCCGTGGAAACGATCGAGAAGCGCAGATTCCGCAAAAATATCGGGAAGAGTTGTAAACATATTCTTGTTTACGTTCATATCGCTTTGGTTAATATTACCTAAAAGAATTAAACCAGCAGTACCTTTACCGGTTTTGTTACCAACTGTAAATTTGCCGTTTTCTAAGTAGCCCTTTAAAGCGCTCTTCATTTCGTCTTCGTTAGGGAAAGTCATAGTAGAAATTTCGTCGAAAGCAATATAGTCGTAACGAGTGATTAAGCCTTCACGGTGTTGTTGCATATCGTAGAAAAGTTTTGCTCTGGTCATACTGCCACCGCTAACAAGCCAACCGTGTTTGCTTATTTGTGAGAATAAATATGATTTACCCGTTCCCTTTGGCGCAAGTTCGATAAGGTTTAATCTTGCTTGTACGAACGGCATTAAACGCTTAAGCATAGTAAGCTTTTGTTCTTCGCTTGCAAACCCATCAGCGTTATAGTCGATAGAGCCAAGCATAATATCAATCCATTCTTCGGTTGTAAATAGAGATCTTGCTTTTTTGTAGTAATCAAGTTCAACGTTATATGGTCTAAAGTCGGCATAGTCAACGAGTGCAACCTTACCAACAAAGTTTTTGCCAACTGCAACGCGAGTATAACCTAACACAACAATACCCCAACCTTCGTTTTCAGAAAGGAATGAACCTTTAACTTTGTTCCACACGTCGGGAGAAATATAGGTATCGTTTTCGGTTACGCCGTAGTCGGGTAAAGTAAAGCTTACTTGACCTGTTTTAATGCTCATTTTAACAGAAGTTCTTGCTAAAATTTTAACTTGCTCGCCTTCCATTATTTTATCTAAAACCGCAGTCCATTCGCCGCTTTCAGGCATAATTTTTCTTAGGTTTCTTAAACCTTCACGCGCATTAAAATTACCTTCTTGGTCTGAATACTTACGAACGAACCAGTCACGTACGTATGAAGGAATATTTAAAGTTCCAAAAACAGACTTCAAATCGGTTTTTTTAACAACCATTCCCGAAAAGTTTTTACACAATTTGCCTTGTAATTCAGTTTCCATATATTTTCTCCTTTATATATTATCCTAATTATTTTTTTGTAATTTAGTAAGCTTATAGCGCGATTAACGCTACTTTTATATTTCGTGAGTTCTTGGATTGCCGTAAATAGTTCCGGTATTACCAGTTGCACCAGGTGCGCCTGTTGATCCTCTAGAATAAGTAGCTGTTATACCATCACCAGCTCTACCACCAGCCCCACCTGCGCCTCCAGCCCCACCTGCGCCAGGCGCTCCAGCACCTCCGCTTGCAGGTCGCGTGTGTACTTGCAAAGTACAACCTTCTTCACTATTTAACTGAACACCACTTTGTATTGCATTTAAAATAACACCGCCGTCACCACCAGGTCCGCCAGTACCACCTTTACCACCAGTACCACCGTCACCACCATCTGAACCCTTTCTTCCTAAGAATTTAGCATCTGTACCTGCGCCACCGTCACCTCCACGGCTACCCGCACCGCCAGTACCGCCTTTACCACCAGCGCCACTATCTGCTTCGTGCGCGTGGATAATTGCGCCGTTTGAAATAGTAAGGGTTGTAGCGTTTGCTATAGCCCTACCGCTATTACCGCCAGTACCACCTTTACCGCCAGTACCACCTTGATATCCGTCATAACCCCTATAGCCTTTAGTTCCACCTTCGTTATGTTGACCTCTTGCGGATGGAGGCCATGGGGTATAACCCGTTGTCCCTTGCGCGCCAGTACCACCTGCGCCCGCAAATAAGTGAGCAGTTAAACCGCTTAATTGAATATCATTTGCGCAAATAGCGTTACCACCGTTACCACCGGTTGCACCAGTATTTCCAACTGCTAAATATCCGTTACCACCTTCTACTGTAAGAGTTGTGTTTTCTTCGCCAGTTATAACAACGTTTGTAGCAACAATACCATTACCGCCCACACACGCTGAGCCTACTGCTCTACCGCCTTCGATATTGGCAGAAGTTAAAACCTTGATATTTACGTTTGTAGCAACTAAAGCGTTTGCTCCGTTATTATTATAGTTTCCACAAACTATCGATAATTCTTCAACTTCAGCGTTAAAGTTTTCACAACTTACAAGATCAACGTTTGTATTGCTTGTAGGTAGGCTTACAACGTTTAACTTATTAGCTTTTACGCTTACGTTAATTGCTTTGATAGCCGTTTTTTCAATACCTGCAATATTATAACTACCGCCGAGAAGAGATAATTCGCCACACTCGATAGCGCCAGTTCCACAAAGTTGAGCGCTTTCGCTTAAAGGTTGAACTTCACTTTGAATAAATTCTAAGCTTAGTTTTTCGCTTACGTTAAACGAGTAAACGGCAGAAATATTAATTTGTGAGTTTGCTTTTATTGTAGCAGAAGTTGCTTGAATTGCAATAGGCGAATTGTTTGCGTTGCCTTCGTTTGAAAGTTCAAAAGTATCAACTTCGGCAATTAAACTTGAACAAGCAATAATTGCGCCTTCGGTTTTGTTTGAATATTGATAGCAAGTAAACTTACTGCAGTCAATTTGTACCATTGATGCTTCGATAGCGATTATATCGCTGGTTTGAATATTAAACCAACCGCCACCATTACTGCCCTTAATAGTTAAATCGTTACACTTAATACCACCGTTTAGTGAAAGGTTGTAGTTTTTGCCTGCGCCTTCGTTTACCTTAACTTCTTCGTTAAAAGTAAGCATAAGGTCGCCGTTAACGTTAAATATTCTAGCAGGTTCGCCTTGCTTGTCACCAACAAAATCAAATTCTGTACCCGAAGCAACAACGTTTACACTTGCATTATTATTGCTTGTTATAATCGTTGAAGTTGAATTAACAATAACGTTTTCAAACTCAAAGGTAATGGCTTCACTTCTATCTCCAATATCAAAGGAAATATCTAAAACGTTGCCGTTACCGCTAACCTTTAAATGGCTTACGTGTTTAGGAACTGTAACCTTAATAGGTGTGCCTTCTTCAACTTGGCTACAATCAAGAAGCGCCCACGAGTTTATTTCGTTAACAATATTTGTAATTTGTTCTTGGGTTGTAACACTTTGAACTGTAACGTCTTCCCACACTGCGTGAAGAGTAACGCCATCTTTCCAAGGGAATTCTTCAAAGGTTTCGCCCCTTAGTAATACAATGTTACCCTTTTCATCGCGCCAGCCAACAAATTTTTTACCATCTTTTAGTGGTATAAAACTAATTTCTTTATCATATGGGTTTGCAAGATATTCAGTAACTTGCCCGTCGTGATGTAAAACAACTTTAAATCCCGTATATGTTTTACAAGCAACAAAAGACGAGAAGGTTGAAACTAGTAAGAATAAAGTTGTAACAACGTTTAAAATAATTTTAGCTTTATTCTTTTCGGCAGGTTTTTTAAGACCTATTGAGCCTATAATTATTGCAATTAACGTTGCTGCTGCGCAAATCATAAACATTGGGAACTCGGTGCTTAGCGCTAATGTCTTCATATCTATCATATAGTCCTCCGTTATTTTATAAAAAGCATAAAATGCAGCCACAAGTGATATTAAAGAAAAAATTATTGCAAAAATACCGTACGTTTTATTTCGTTTATAACGTTTTTCAGTAGAAGTTGATACAGTGTGCTTGCCTTGTTTACGCTTTACTTCTAAATAGTAATTAACCTTAGTTTCGTTCGAGCCTGCCGCTTGATAAGCGTTAGTAAACTCTTTCATGCGGTGAATAGGCTTTTTCTGCGCAATCAACTCATCGTCGTTACGGCTATTTGTTTTACATTGCAATAAACCCCAATGCGCGTCACATTCATCGGGTTTTTCGCGCACTATCATATTATAATAAGTAATCGCGTGTAAAAACTCGTAAGCATCTTGTAAAACGCGAGCAAATTCATAAAGTTTACCGCGAAGATAAATATCTTTGCCGTTACCCGTAAATGTAATTGCTTCGTTAAATAAAGCAAGATATGGGTCAACCTTATTATTTGATTTTTTAGCTAAAAAATCTTTTGTTCCGCCTATAATTGCGTTTATAAGTTTATCAACGTAATCGTGACGGTTTTTTTCGGGCGTAAATTCAAGCATCAACTGAAATTCTTGGAAGAAGGTAAAGTTTGAAATAACGTTTTTCAAATATTTTTCTTCTGTAGTGCCCGTTTTAAAAAGAATAATTTTCCAACGAGTTTTGTAATCGCCTTCATCGTGTTCTACAATATCATTATAGAAAGAAAGCGCAAGTTCGCGTATGATTGTTTTAGGAACACCTATTTCTTTATTGCCTGCCGCTAAAATATTATCAGCGCAAGTGTTTAAGCCAAGCAAGTAATTATCAATGCCACCTTCGTCAAACTTTAAAACTTCCTTCATAAGTAAAGTATAGTTTTTAAGCATTTGTGGTGTTGTTTTGTCAAGCCAACTATGTGCTAAATCACGAACTTTATCGTCGAATTTATCTCTACCTTCGTAGTCCCAAGCCATTATAGTTGAGTATAATTTAACACCCCAGCTGATATTTGATACCTTTAATGCCTCTAAAGTAAAGTTTTCAAAGTAGTTAAAAATAATCTCTCTTGAGCTATCGGGCGCACCCTTAACTGCTTCGTTAAAAGTGTTGAATACGCTTTGGTCAAGCGCGTGGTTAAACTCTGCTTTAATAAGCTTTGGAACTATAGAAATTTGTTTTAAACCGAAATCAACAATTTCATCAACGTCGTCGGTGTATTCAATTTGTTTTGTTAATATATATTTTGCATCAGAGTAAGCGTGTTCGCCTAAATATCTAAACGCCACGTCGATATCTCTTTCTTGTTGAATAAGAAGTTTTTTCGCTTCAATACCGCTATTTGCAAAACTTCTTTTTTCTACGCCCGAAACCTTTGTTGCCTTTTTAGCATCACGCGCGCCTAAAACTTTAGTTTTTATATCGTGCGCTTTGTCGTTTTTAAATATAACTTCTAACTGTTTTAATAGTTTTTCGTTAAAATCGGCATCCATTTCAAGCCCTTCGATTTTACGAAGTTCACTTGGTAGTTGGTTTGGTGGCATACCGTCAATTAAAACGGGAATAATAACCTTTTCGTGGTCGTATTCTTGTTGGCGTAAAAATCTTGTCCATTCGTTTTTAACGTAAGGCGCGTTTAAATTTTCCTTACAGCTACCTAAAACTATCATAACCTTACTGGTTGCAATAGCCGTAAAAATTTGCGCTTCAAACGCGCTACCTACCGAGCCTTTAGTTAAAGACTCGTCGGCAAAGAAAACTTTATATCCCTTACCTGTTAAAAAGCGGTATAGTTTACCCGACTGAATGTAGTCACGTGTGTAACTTTCAGTTGATGCGCCGGGGTTATCAATAGTCTTTTTATGGCTTATAAAAATTTGATAAGGTTGCTTTTTTGCTTCTTCAATTTGGCGTAAACGAATATTTTCAATATATTCCGCGCCCTTTGTATATTCTTCTTTTTTAAGCTGACTATCACAATATTCTAAAGCCTTTAAATAATATTTATCCTTCTGCGCAGGAATAGACATTATTCTGTGACAAGCGGTTGGCAAATAAGTGCCCGTTTTTTTATCGCGCACGTGTATAATACCGTATTCACATAAAAATCTTCCCCAATAAGCTTCGGCTAAATCGGCAGGGTTTGAGGATTTTTCAATAACGTCCATAAAATGGCTTTCGGCTTTATCAAAATAACCGTCGTTACGAAGTATCGTTCCTTCACGAATTGAAGCGCTCGTTACTTGAGAAGAAAGTGGATTGTTTATAAAATGAACGTTTCCACAGTTTTTACATTTATATTTGTTTTCAGATATATGTTCGTATTCACCGCCACAGCTTTGGCATACCGGTAAGTGAAATTGCTCTACGTTTGTATCCACGAAAAAAATCTCCCTTCTTTTTACAGAATTTAATTGTAGGTTTTTAAGGTGTAAAATTGTTATTTTATAAAGTTTAGTGCAATTTATTTAGAATTAAGCTAATAAAGTTGATTTGATTAAAGCACTACTTTACTAAACATTTGCCACAACGAAAAATCTCGCTGTGGCAACAACGTTTTTATTAAATATTTAGGTCTTTCTTACCTTTTGCGTTTTAGCGCCTTCTATTAGTTGTTTTTGTTAAATACGTACTTAGCTAAAAAGTTAATAACTTCAGCAACTAAGCTTATGCCCGTTGCAATAGCAGTAAGCGTTCCGGCAACGCTATATGTTTGAACTCTTTTAACTGCGTATTCATTCAAGTCGCCAAGGTTTGCATACTTCATTTCGGTGCTTGAGAATACGTATTCGATAAATTGCTTAGCTACGTCAGATGGAATAGCAAAGTTCATTCCCTTTGCGTTTTCAATACCTGCAACTAAAACACCAATAACTTCGCCGTATTCGTTAAATAGCGGACCGCCTGAGTTACCGTGGTTTGCAGCGGCGTCAGTCATAATATAAGGATAAGATAAACCTGATTGCGCTCTTGCTTTATCGCTTATAATACCGCTTGTAATACAAGTTCCTGCGCCAAGAGAGTTACCAATAAGGTAAACTTTTTGCCCATTTTTTAACGCGCCTGAATCACCTAAAACGTTAGGTTCAACCCTTAATCCTTCGGCAAACAATAAGCAAAGGTCAACGTTGTCGTGTCTGCCGTCAGCTGGTCTGCCGTAAGCAACTATTTTAGCGGCAAAATTACCTACTGAAGTTTTAACGGTAACTTGTTCGTATAATTTTCCTTTATCATCTAAAACTGCGTGAGCGTTAGTTAAAATAAATCCCTTTTCGGAAATAACAAAGCCCGAAGCCGAACTCATCCAGTTTGAACCTGGATGCATTGCGTAAACTTCTACTACCGCGCCGATTGCATGTTCGTAAATTTCATCACCCGACCAAACTCTTCTACCTGATTTAACAGGTTCGCTTACCGCAGGGGCTGGAGCTGGTGCTGGGGCAGGCGCTTCAGTACGCGCTGGTGCAGTTGAAAATCTTTCACCACAGCATAAACATTCATATTGGTTAGCGCTAAGTTCTTTTGCTTCGCCACCACAATTTTTACAATATACAGCCATTTTTATATTCTCCGTTCAATTAAATATCGCTTTTTATTAGTAGCCTTGTTGCAACAAATAAAAGGTAAAACAAATTTTACGCAGTTGTTGTAACAAAGTTGCATTAGTTTAGTTATTTTTAAAACAAATCGTTTTCAGATAAACCTTTTACAAATTCGATAGTTGTTTTATAAGTGAATTTTTCACTCTTTAAAGTTACTTCATATTCACCTGATTCCACGTCAAGCGGATCACTTTCCCAAGTTCTTAATCTACCCGTACAACCGTAAGTTTTACCGTCGATAACCAAGTCAATCCATTCAGCCTTTTCGCTTACAAAGAATGCAAGAACAGGTTTTTCGTTTGGCATAACCGAAATTTTGGTATTTTCAAACTCAACTTCAACCGATGGTTGTTCTTTCTTTGGTTCTTGCTTAGGCATTTCAGGAGCTTTTGGTTCTTCTTCTTTTGGTTCTTGCTTAGGAACTTCGGGAGCTTTTGGTTCTTCTGCTTTTGGCTCTTGCTTAGGAACTTCGGGAGCTTTTGGAGTTTCAGGGAATTTAAAATTACCGTTCATTCCTTGCATTAAAGCATCGGCTCTTGAAGTATCTATCTTTGCGTATTTTTCATACTTAGCAAGGTCGGCAGAAGATACTGAAGGACGGCTTGTTGAAATAACCGCATAAAAATCGTCCATAGTAAGGGTTTGTGCTTCGCTTGTTAAAAGGTCGCGATCTAAACATCTTGATTTTGCTCTATCGCAAATTTCCGAAATATCCGCACCGCTGTATCCCTCTAAAACCTTGGCAACTAATTCAACGTCAACAACCTTGTTTGCTTTAAATTTTTTAAGGCTTTTAGCAACCAAGAATCTTCTCGCTTCATAGTCGGGAAGTGGTACGTAAATTTCTTGCGAAAATCTACCCGGGCGTTTTGCCGCAGCGTCAACCATCCATGGAAGGTTTGTTGCGCCAAGCAATAATAGGTTGTCCGACTTGGAAACGAATCCATCCATATGTTGTAAAAATTCGTTAACACGGCGGTCGTTATGAACGTCTTTTCCGCGTTCGCCAAACAAACCGTCTAACTCGTCGATAAAAATAATAGCTCTATCGTCTTTTTGTGCGGTTTCAAATAGCGAGCGAATATTTTGTTCGGATTCACCAACCCATTTACTAATAACGTCGGATGCTTTAACTTGGTAAAAAGTTGCGCCTACCTCGTGCGCGATTGCCTTAGCAATCATAGTTTTACCCGTTCCCGGAGGGCCGAATAAAAGCACACCGCCACCCGTTCTAATATCGTAAGTTTTGTATTTTTCGGGATACTTAATAGGGTTAATCATTTTTAAAGTAATAACCCTTTTAACGTCTTCAAGCCCTGCAATATCGTCAAAACTAATATCGGGAATAGCGCTTGCCGTCCACTTAGTTCCATCTTCACCGTCGCCTTGTTCGTTAGAACCGCCACCGTTACCGCCGGTTGGCCTTGTTTGTGGACGTTTTGGTGGAAGTGGCGCGCGATTTTTTAAACTTTCGGCAAGTTCAATAAGCTGTTTTGCATGCGAAATTTTTGCCGCTTTTAACCTATCGGGGCAAATTTCAGCAATTTCAACCAATTTTTTTGCGGCAAGAATATAAAATCTACTTGCTCCATCCAAATTACCTGCTTCTTGCGCCTCTTTCGCCTTTTGTGAAAAATGCGAAAACTCATCGTTTAGCAGATTAATTTTGTTGTTGTCTATCATAAGCCTACCCCGCTTAAATCATAGAATCGATTTTTTTCTTTAACGCTTCGATATCATCCATTTCTGCGCTTGCTGGGCTTTCGGTTTCGGCAACGATAGTATCGTCGATAAGTTTTTCAAGCTCGGCATTTGAAGATGCGCTTGCAGTAACGCCTGCCGCGCTGGTAAACGAATCCTTGCTCATTTCCATAAAGGTATCCATTTGTTCAGTTTGAACTTCAACCTTGTCCATAGCGCGCATAAATTCTTTTTGAACCTTAACAAACTCTTTATCGTCGGCAAGCTTGCCCATTTCTTTGCTTAGCGAGCCCATACTGCGAAGGAATTCTGAAGTCATCATAGTCATATCCTTCATTTGAGAAGTAAGTTCAAAATTTAATAACATCTCTTGAGTTCTTTTTAGGTGCATAGCTGTTGTTTTATAACCGTTCATAGCGGTAACAAGTTGAGAATCTAATCCTTTTTTTCTTGCTTCAACTGCTTTATCTAAAAAGAATTTCTTTTGCTGTTCAAGTTTTTCGATTTGCTTGTTCATTGAAGCAATCGTTCTTTTAACTAGCAATCTTTTTTCCATTTCTTTCTTTTCTTTATTGCCAAACATTTCTACTTTTCCTTTTTAATTAACTTGAACTTTTAGTTTTTGTTTCTTGCGGAGTATCCAACGCTCCGATTGAAGCACCTGCTTCAGCTTGCGCGCCTTCTTCAAATATAGCAAGCATTTCTTCTTCGCTTTCGCTAATACCATAAATGGTTTCGTTAGGACTGTATTCGCTTTGGATCATATTGAAAGTTTCGTCGGCAGAAGTAAAAATATCTTCTGCTTTAACGCGAGTTTGTAAAGCGTCGTTCAAAAATCCAGCTAAAGCGCGTTGGTCGGCAAGTAAAGCCGTTAAAGATTGATTTTGACTGCCTAAGAAGAAGTTCTTATCGTCAACTGCAACCTTTAATTTTTGTAGTAAAGAAACGTTATACATCGTGTACATAATACGTTGCACGATTGCGTTAGTTTCTTGTGTTAAATATTGTATTTTTTTAGCGTAAAGAACCTTGCGTTGATGGTTAGTTTCGGTTCTGCCTTTTTCTTTTAAATTAGCAATTTCCTTTTCCTTAGCATCAAGTTCGTGTTCTAAATTTTCTTCTTGTCTTTCAAGTTCGATAATCGAATTAACTACTTCGTCGCGAGTAAGTTTATCGAACTTATTTTTCTTTTTGAATAAAAAATCAAAAAAGCCCATAACCGCACCTTCTTTAATTATGCTCTTGAATTATTAATTCTGTCTGCTACAAGCATTTCAAGATGCTTAAAAGAAGTTAAAATTTTAGCAATGTCGTCATCAGTTTTAATTTTCATAACTGCAATTTTTAAATCACCAATAGCGTCGTTAATCTTCTTATCGAAGTTGTGCGCATTTTTATCAAGAGTTGGGTTCATATATTTAATTTTTTCTTGAATTTGGTCGATTTTTGCTAAAATTTCAGCATTGTCGGTTGCTACCTTTAAAGTTTCTAAGCTACCGGTCATAGCTTCGATAGCGCGTTTATTTTCTACTAAACCTTCGTCGTTTGATCTACGTTTTTTAAAAAAGCACATAATATTCTCCCTTTAAATTTTATTTTGGTTTATTTTAGATTTGGATTACTTTCTTGCTAAAGCTTTGATTACTTCAAGATATTTGTCGTAATCTTTAACCTTTAGTTCCATAAGCCATTTTTCTCTTTCCCATTCTTTGTCTTCATCGCGCTTAGCTTTTTCTTGCGCTTGAATACCTAAAGCTTTAACAACTTCAAGGTATTTTTCATAATCCTTGCTCTTAAGTTCAAGAAGCCATTTTTCTCTTTCCCATTCCTTATCGTCAAGGCGTTCCTCTTCACGTCTGCGTTTATCTTCGGCGATTTCAGCGCGAACGCGTTCTTCATCTTCTCTCTTTCTTCTGTCAGCTTCAGCAATAGCAGCTTTCTTTTCGTTTTCGATTGATTTAAGATGATCTTGAATTGCTTGTATGTATTTTTCGTCGATAACAACTCTTGATAAAGTGAACGAGAATAACTTTAGGCCGTAATCTTCTGCAAACATTTTAGCAAGGATTGCCTTAACGTTTTCAGCAATTTCGTTTTTGTGTTCGCTAAAACGATCGTAAGAAAGGTTCTTTTCTCTCATAGCCTTAGCAATTGCTTCTTCAATATAAACTGCCATTCTGCCAGAAAGACGTTCTTTAAGTTCTTGTAAAGAGAACGATTTAGTTGCACCAATTAGTTCAAGATAAGCCTTTCTTGGATTACCGATTTGAACTTCAAATTCACCGCTTCCGCCAACTTTAATTGAAAGGTCGGTAATAGGGTCTCTTGTATCAAATTGTTGTTTAGTTCCCCATAAAACTCTTAACTTTGCAGTTTTTGATAGGTAAATAACGTCAACTGTACAAGCGGTTGGCTTTTTAGCAAAAAGACCAACTTTCTTCATTTCAAAAACGTCGTGAGCGCCTGAATCTAAAACGTTCATTAAAACGCCGTCTTTTAAAAATACTGCGTTGTGTGTTTCAGGAACAATAATTCTTGAGCCGTAAGTACATTCGTCTAAAGAAATTTTAACGAATAATTCTTCGTTATTTCCTTCATATTTGATAATTTCTGGTTGTTTTTTCATCTTTTTCTCCTTATAAGGTTTAGATTTTCGTTTTTAATTTGACAAAATTTAAAAATTCGCATAATGTTTTGCCATTAGTATTATTTTATTATTATAATATAATAAAGTCAAATAATTTAGGTCGAAAAAGCAAAATTAGTACAAAAAAACTTATTTTTCGCACTTTTGCGGGCATTTTCTACGCATTATTTTTACATTTTTCTGTTTTTCATAACCAATATATCTAATTTTTCTTAATTTTTTCGTTACACAAAAAAAGTTGCGTTAACTAAGGTGTTGCGCAACTTTTTATTTAAACTTATTCAAAGCGCTGTCGTTAGCTAATTTTTTTATCTATTCAACACTCTCCCACTAAGCAACTTTTCTTTTTATAAAAACGATTAAAGAAATGCTCAAGCCTAAAACCGCCAAATCGCCCCTTACCACCGAAGCACACCCCTTTTGTTGGTTTAAACCTTCACTCGAATTGGTAATTTGTTCACTATTTTCCTGGCTTGGATTTTTATTAACACTTTCATTTTGCGTTGGGATTTTATTAGCACTATCATTAGTATCGGCATCAATTGTCGGCTTGTTTATTTCTTCCTTATTATTTTCTTCGCTTGGCTTAAATCCGTTAAATCCCTTTTGAGTAATAATTTTCGAAAAATCAACGTAACAAATATTCACGTCAACCCCACCCGTTATACCCTCTACCTTTCCCGAGTCAGTACATTGCCACATTTTAACGTTGCTATCGTAAGATTTGATTTTTGGGCGATTTGACGCTTTTAAAATCAACTCATTAGGCGTTTTATTCGAGTATGAAGAATAATAGTTTGCTTGCCAAAATTCTATATGCGAAACTGTAGAAAGTGGGGTTATAACTTCATTAAACCAATTTGTACTAGCGTAAATCATAGCGTAATAACCATTATCTAAAAGCACTTTGCAAAATGCTTCGCATGCGCTTGAAGCAAACTTTTCCATCTTTTTTTCTTCAGCATCGTAAACGATGGGATATGTAAAGGTTTCGGGATATTTATCAAGCCACTTAACACAATTTTCGGCTTCGGCTATCGCGTCGGCTACGCTATCGGCATAACTGTAAAAATACGCGCCTATATCAAGCCCAACGCTTTTCGCCCCCTTTAAATAATTTTCAAAATTTTTATCCATTGAAAAGTCGTATCCTATCCTAAGCATAACGAAATCCACCCCCGAACTTTTTACACTTTTCCAATCGATTTCCCCTTGATGATAAGAAACGTCGATTCCTACCTTAACGCTGTCTTTTGCGTTTGCCTTCACGTAGTTGTTTTTCGTGCCTAAATTAACTGCTATTATACATAAAAAAGCGGTCAATAGCGCGATTATCTTATGTTTTGTCATTTTTTCTTTTCCCCTTTTTCATTTGTTTTTTACGGGCAAAAGTATAGCATTAAAATTATTTAGCGTCAATATGTTTCAAGTAAAAATATGCTATGTGTTATTGCTATTCGCTTTAAAAAGCAATGCATTATTGCATTAAAAAAGCGTAGCCTAACGCCACGCCTTGAAATTTTATTTGTTATTATTTATTTTACTAAACATTTCAAAAATATCTTTACCAAGCGGATATCTTTCAACACTAGTAGAACTTTTTGCAAACTGTTTTTTAACCAAATCGATATACATACTGCTGTCGCCGTCATCACCCATAAAAATACTTTCATATTCTTCTTTTGATAAAAGATTTTTTATATGAAGCTGTGAAAGAGCAAGGTTATCAAAAGATACAACGTTAAAGCGATTAAAAAAAGTTGATATATTATTTTTTAAATAAAGCATATTATTTTCAACTTCATTTGAAAAAAACTGCTCGCCTTTGCCAAATTTTTTATATCCAAGTATTAAAATTTTAAGGTTTTTATCAAAAAGCTTATTAAAATCTGTAAAAACCCCATTTATAAGATGCAACACTGCGTTTTGATATTTTTGAGCAAAATCTATTACTTTTTGATTGTATTTTTGAATAGAAATACCCAACCCATATATCAATTTATCTTTTATAAGTGCCTCTATATGCTCGTTATCAGCTATTAAGTGGTCACCGTTTACTGTTAAACTACAAATCACGCCACGTGCTTTCATTTCTTTTAAAAACTTTTCTAAATTAGGGTGCGAAAGCGGATTCCCACCGCCTATTGCAAGTTCCGTTCCCCTTTTTAGCGTTTTTAAAAATTCTTCGTTTAAATCGCCGTGTAATCCCAAAATTGATGATTTTTCGTGGCACATTGGGCAGTTTTTATCACAATAATCGGTTATTTTTAAATCGATACTATCGGGAAATTTGGCAATAAATTTATCTTCGTTAGTTTGTTTAATTTTTGTTCCGTTTGAATAAAATTTAACAACGTAATTTCCGTTTTGATAATAACCTATCAAGGGGTTTTGCATCAATAAATTTCCCCCGTTTCTTCTAGTATCAATCCGCTGTAATATTCTTTAGCCACAATTCTACAAGCATTACTTAAAAGCCATTTAGCTTTCTCTTTTAATTGCAAATCGTTATCGGTTTGAAGATCAAGCTTCATTACTATATCAAACGCGCTTTCAAAACCACAATAACAACTATCTAAACACCCGTTACAAAAATATAGTTCACAACTAAATTTACCTTTACGATACTCTTTAAATTCTTCAAAATCTTTAATTAAAAACTCTTTTGCAAATTTAACTATATCTTTTTCTTTGCTTTCATCAAACTCGCGCTTAAACTTATAATTAAATTTCATATTATCGGTAAGCTTTTGTTCAACGTTAACGCCATCATCTAAAATCTTTTTAATTTCAACGTTGGCAAAGGCTTCAAACTCAAGGTCATAAAGTCCTTCTTGCTTGCTTTTACCAACTTTTTTAGCGTATTCTTCAATAATATACTCTCTAAACTTTAAAATAGCCTGTACTTCATAACGGTCGATTGTGAAAAAGTTACTAATAAGGTAATCGTCTTCGCCAAAGAACTCATCTTGATTTTCGCCGTACTCACCAAAAATTTTATCTTCGTCAATTTCATTTAGTAAATTGCAAAGTTCAACCGCGGTTATATCTTCAACCTTTTTATCAGCAAAGCTTTCGGGGAAAAATTCTTTAACCCTACTTGCAATCTTTTGTTTTATTAAAATAGTTTGTTCATCTTCGTCAATCCAGTATCCTTCAGACAAATAATGCTTTTCAGCGTTATCAATAAGCCCAATCATTTGTACCGCTTTAGCAAGTGGTGAACGAAGCTCGAAAGAATATCCCTTTGAAGCACATTTATTTTTAGCGCGCCCTAAAATTGAAAGGGAGTGAGTGCTTGAACTATTAGTTTCAAATACGTTTTTTCTTATAACAGTTTTCATATATTTTTTCCTTTGATTGTTTTTAAATTTTACTTAGATTATGCAGGTTTACTCAAAACTACAAATGTAAGCTTATATATCAATAGAGATTCTTCGACTGCACTACGCTTCACATAGAATGACAGTTTGCCGTTACCTTAAGTGTGTTTTTTGTCATGTTGAGCGAAGTCGAAACATCTTACTTGAATTATTTTAGATTCTTCGACTGCGCTACGCTTCACTCAGAATGACGATAGAGCCAATTATACTTTCAAAATAAGCCTTAGATGCGAGTTAGTGGCACAAAAACGAGCATTTATAAGGGGCGCGTACGCAGTTAATAGTTTTTTTACATACAAAAACAAAGTATTGCAAGGCGATGATAAAAAAACAATTGAGAATAAGCTTTAGCGTAAAGCGTTTAGATGCACGCAAGAGAGCAAAACTGCGCATTAAACAAGGGCGCGTACTTGTGCGTACGTACCCCGAAATAAAGCGGAGTTTTTTCTATACGACAAGACTATCAGTTTTTTATTGCAAATAAGCCTTAGATGCGAGCAAGACGAGGCGTTTTAATTTTAACCGCAGGGAGCGACCTTGTTGGTCGTAGGAATGTGGGTAAAATTAAAAGAACAAAGTATTGCGAAGTAGATAAGGCTTATTTTAGCCTAATAAAACGTCGCTAACAAGCATCACGCAAAACCCTATTAGTAAGGCATAAGTTGCACCGCGCTCACTACCGTGTGCGTGAGTTTCGGGTATCATATCGTTGCTAATTACATAAAGCATAGTTCCGCCTGCAAAAGCCAAAGCAAAAGGTAAAAAGGCTTCAACAACGGTTGCCGCATAAAAGCCTAAAACCGTGCCTACTACTTCAATAAGTCCCGTTATAAGCGCGCAAACAAAGGTTTTGCGATTACTAACGCCCGCCGCAAGCATAGGTCCGATAATAACCATACCTTCGGGAATATTTTGTAAAGCGATACCGCCTGCAATCATAAATGCTTGCTCGTTATTGCCCGTACCAAAGCTTACGCCGGCTGCAATACCTTCGGGCAGGTTGTGTATTGCAATGGCTATAACGAACAATAAAACTTTTTGCAAATTTGCACCCTTTTGTTCTTCATCCGCGCCCATCATCTTATGAAGATGCGGAACTGCCTTATCGATAAAGGTTAAACAAATTGCGCCAACAAAAATGCCAACAACCGTGATTAGTAGCCCCCATTTACCACCGTAGTCAACCGATGGAACGATAAGCCCTAAAACTGCCGCGGCGAGCATTACACCAGCGGCAAAAGATAACACTATATCTGAAAACCTGTGCGAAATGTTTTTAAAAATAAAACCAAGAAGCGAGCCAAACACCGTAGCCCCGCCAACGCCAAGCGCAGTTAAAAATACAATTTTTTCCATAAATATTTCTCCATCAAAGGATTTATCCTTTAAGTATACTCAATAATATCATTATATTTTAAATGAATAAATTTGTCAAGCGCAGCTACAAAAATAGCAATTATATTTTTTTATAAATAGTTTTTTAAAACAAAAATTATTAACAGATAAGTAAAATTACAAACAAAAAAGCGCGCTATAAGTTGATTAACACGCTTTTTATAAGTTTTGTTTTTATTACTAAATCGCTATAAACTATTTAAAACGATTAAAAATTTTTATTCGTAAAGTGGATATTTTTCACAAAGAGCTTTAACACCGCTTATAACCTTTTCGCGGTTATTTTCAAAATCCTTTAAAGTCATTGAAATAAGTTTTGCAACCGTTTTCATATCTTCGGTATTAAAACCGCGAGTAGTAACGGCAGGTGTTCCAAGCCTTATACCGCTTGTAACGAAAGGTTTTTCTTTATCGTAAGGTATAGCGTTTTTATTGCAAGTAATTCCCACTTCATCTAAAAGGTGTTCGGCTTCTTTACCCGTGCAAACCTTCATTCCGGTAAGGTCAACCAAAATAAGATGATTATCCGTTCCGCCCGAAACGATGCGGAAGCCTTCATCTTTTAAAGCATCAGAAAGAACTTTACAGTTTTCAACGATGCGTTTTGCATAATCCTTAAAATTATCTTGTAATGCTTCGCCAAAGCAAACCGCCTTACCCGCGATGGTGTGCATAAGCGGACCGCCCTGCGTACCGGGGAATATAGCTTTGTTTATGCGCGTTGCAATTTCTTCATCGTTTGAAAGTATTAATCCACCGCGAGGTCCGCGTAAAGTTTTGTGCGTAGTGGTAGTTGTAACGTGAGCGTAAGGAATAGGGCTTGGGTGAACGCCTGCGGCAACTAAGCCTGCAATATGCGCCATATCAACCATAAGATATGCGCCAACCATATCGGCAATTTCTCTAAAACGCTTAAAATCTATAAATCTTGGATATGCCGAAGCACCCGCTAAAATCAACTTTGGCTTATTTTGCAAAGCTAAACGCTCAACTTCATCGTAGTCAATAAGTTCACTCTCTTTTGAAACGCCGTAGTGAACGATATTCCAATACTTACCCGACATATTTACGGGCGAACCGTGCGAAAGGTGACCGCCGTGCGCAAGATTCATTGAAAGTATAGTATCACCTGGTGTTAATAAGGCGTAAAAAACCGCCATATTTGCTTGCGCGCCCGAGTGTGGTTGTACGTTAGCAAAGCCCGCATTAAATAGCTTTTTAGCGCGCTCGATTGCTAAACTTTCAACAACGTCAACGTATTCGCAACCACCGTAATATCTTTTTGAAGGATAACCCTCGGCGTACTTATTAGTTAAAATAGTGCTATTTGCTTCCATCACGGTAGGTGAAACAAAATTTTCAGACGCTATTAGTTCGATTTTATTTCTTTGTCTGTTAAGTTCGTTAGATACGGCTTCGTAAAGACAGGGATCTAAACTTTTTAAAAGTTCGTATTTTATCATTGCAATTTGCCCCCAAAAGTTTAATTAAAAACATTCTAACATAATCCTAAAAAAAAGTCAACCCTAAAGCAGTAACGAATAAAAACCATAAATTCAAAATTATTATAATTTGTAACCGCAAGTTATTTTGTATCCTTTTTACTTTTGCACAATATTAAAAATTTTTACGCCCTAGCGAACAAAATTTATTATTTTATAATAAAAAACATAAAAAATACTTGACAATTTTTTTGTAATTTTGATATAATGAAGCAGTAAATAAAGTTACGCAATAATGCGTACTTTTAGGAGGACAAAAAACAATGAAAAGAATTAAAGCTTTAAGTGCATTAATCGTTTTAATTTTATGCACAACCATCGGTAGCGTTTACGCAACTTGGAACTACTCTTTCACTGATGATATTGCTGACGTTTACGGCGAATCAAAAGTTGTTGTTTCTGACGTATCTCTTGTTGGTGCAAACGGTACTTTCACTATCTCTTCTAACTTAATTTTAGAAATCGACCAAAGAGATGACAATCACTACGCTGAATTACTATTTAAGTCTAACAACAGCGATCCAGTACAATTAGTTATCACTTTCACTCCAGCTACAAATGCTCCATCACATATTAAACAAAATGCTGTTCCTGCTGAATTATACTGGTCATGCCCTGCTAGCCAATACACAATGGACAAATACGGTAACTACGCTGAGCCTGCATCTGCTACTATAACTAAAGATATTTTCGTATTCAACAACGTTGCAGACGGCGAATTAAACCACACCTTTGAATGGACTGCAGTAAAAGACGGCGAAGGTAACATTACTCACTTCACTTACGTTTTAGATGAAGCTGCTTTAAGAGAAGCTATCAAATTAAACGTATTTGACGTTACTGATGCTAATGATGAAAGCAAAACAATCACTGATACTTTCAGATTAGATACTAAGGCTGAACACGACAAGTTCCATGCTTGCTTAGAAGGTATGAACGTTGTTGCAAGAGTAACCGACGGTACAGTTAACGCTTAATTAAAAACTTTATTTATAAAAAATGCAAACATGCCGTATTTTTTAATACGGCATGTTTAAGCATTTTGGTGAATTATACTATCAAGTGCAACACCTAAAAAAAGAATGACAGTTCATATAAATCTATGGTAAAATATAATAACCACAAAACAAATTACCAAGGAGAAATATATGAACTGCTATCATCATTTTACCATAGAAGAGC